>JBBIOE010000276.1:0-8938 GCA_037443525.1 Archangiaceae bacterium
GCCGAGGAGAAGAAGGCCAAGGCTGAGGCGGAGAAGAAGGCCAAGGAAGACGCCGCCCGCGCCAAGGCCGAGGCCGCGAAGAAGGCCGCCGAGGAGAAGAAGGCCAAGGCTGAAGCGGAGAAGAAGGCCAAGGAAGACGCCGCCCGCGCCAAGGCCGAGGCCGCGAAGAAGGCCGCCGAGGAGAAGAAGGCCAAGGCCCTCGCCGACAAGAAGGCGAAGGAGGACGCAGCCTACGAGCGAGCCACCGGGCTGAAGCGACCCCCGGCGGAGGCCGCGAAGTAGGCCGCGCCCGAGCGCCGCCGCGCGGACTGCCCCTGGGCTATCCGCTCCGAGGTGTTTTCTGCTACGCGCGCGCCATGAAGCAGAACGCTCTCGCCGCCGTGCTCCTCGCGCTCGCGTCGTTCGGCTGCGGCCGCGTGCAGAACCTCTCGCGCACGGAGACCGTGCTCTCCGCTTCGCCCGACGCGCTCGACTTCGGCGCCGTCACCGAGGGACAGACCAAGCAGCTCGCGCTGAAGATCGAGAACACCGGCCGCTCCTCGGTGCCCATCTCGCTCGCGCTGACCGCCGACTCCAGCCCCGACTTCTCGCTCGGCGAGCTCCCGGTGCGCGTCGAGGCCGGCGCCAGCTTCATCCTCACCGTCACCTTCACCCCTCACGGCAACGGCGAGGATACCGGCACCGTCGCCCTGGCCACGGGCGAGGCGACGCCGATGCTGCTCGCGCTGCACGGCGGCGCCATCGCCGGCGCGCTCTCTTTCAATCCCGACCCGCTCGACTTCAAGCCGGTCAGCGGCGCCTCGGCGACGAAGACGGTGAACCTCCAGAGCCTCGGCACCGCCGCGGTGGTCGTCTCCTCCATCACCATCGGCGCCGCCGGCAGCCAGGACTTCGCGCTCGTGCCGCCCAGTCTGCCCGCCACCATCCTCCCCGGCGCCAGCTTCCCGGTGACCATCGAGTACACGCGCTCGGGCAACACCGGCGAGGGCACCCTCGACGTGGTCAGCGACGAGCCGGACGGGGGAGTGCGGCACCTGCGCCTGCTCCCCGACCCCGCCCTCCCCTGCAACGGCGGCACGAGGAGCTGCTACACCGCCGACGCCGGCACGCTCGGCAGGGGCCGCTGCAAGGCCGGCACCGAGGCCTGCCTGAGCGGCCTGTGGAGCGGCGTCTGCGAGAATGAAGTGACGCCCGCGGCCACCGACACCTGCGGCAACCACATCGACGACGACTGCGACGGCGTGGTCGACCCCGGCTGCCCGGTCACCGACGCCTGCCCGCGCGCCGGCGCCACCACCGCCGATTCGTACGAGCCCAACAACTCCGACTCGCAGTCGCGCCTCGTCACCGCGCCGGCGAGCACGGTGACCACGCTCTCCTACGACCTCACCCTCCCGCCCGGCGACGAGGACTGGTTCCAGTTCCCCATTCCCACCACGGGCTCGAACACCCGGCTCCGCGCCGAGGTCACCTGCCTCAACTGGGGCAGCGCCGGCTGCGGCAGCGCCTCGCCGAAGGTGGGCCTCACGCTCTACTACATGGACAACACCCGCTCGACGCTGGGCCTCGGGCCGAGCATCGACGGCAACAACACCGGCCTGAGCGGCAAGGCGGTGGTGGAGAACACCGGCCCCATCAACTCCGCGGCGGGCAACCAGCGCTGGTACGTCCAGGTGAAGCCGACCGCGACCGTGTGCTCGGGCGAGGCGGTGAACCTCACGCTCACCGTGACGGCGACGAACACCTGAGCGCGCGGCGGGCTTCTCGAGAGCCCACGCTTCGACTCCGCTCAGCGTGAACGGCAGAGGGCCACGCGTGAGCGGCGAATCCGTTCGCGGTGAGCTCGTCGAACCGCGTCCTTCATCACAACGTCAGCGAGAGCCCGGCGTCCAAGCCGAAGAACGTCTCCGACCCGAACGAGAACACCCGTCCCCCGGCGCGCAGGTGCAGGAAGTCGGCGAGGGGGAAGAGGAACGCCGCCTCCAGCCGCCCGTCGATGCCCAGCGGGGTGAAGGCCAGCATCGGGCGGAGCTCCAGGCCGATGGTCCTCACCCCGTCGCGCAGGAAGGCGTAGGTGTGCGGCAGGCCGATCTCGAAGCCGCCGCGCGTGACGCCGTCGTATTCCTGGCGGCGATAGCCGAGCGCCAGGCCGCCCGAGATGTGCGCCCTCGGCTCGGCGCGGAGGATGAAGTGGCTCCCCAGCCCGCTCACGCCCGTCGACGTCCACGAGTACTCGAGGTCCGTCGCCAGGTAGGAGTAGGCGAAGCTCAAGCGCGTCAGGGTGTGGAGGTCGGAGGCGACGCCCAGGCCACCTTGCGTGCCGGCGATGGCCTCCACCCCGAAGGACGGGCAGAAGAAGCGCTCGCGCACCTCGCCCTCCGGTTCCGAGTCGAGGGCGTAGACGACCAGCGGCAGGGCCGCGACCACCACCACCGCCGCGATGAGGAGCCCCTCGGCGTTGCCGCCACCGCTCCCGAGGTTCAGCCCGCCGCCGCCCGAGCCCGCGGGCGCAGCGCCGTGGCCGCCGCCCACCGGCGCGGCGCCGTGGGTGGAGCCGCCGCCGCCGGTCGCTCGGCCGTAGGAGCGGCTCGACCGTCCGCTGACCTCGAGCCCGACCGACGGGTCCACGCGCGTCTGGGCGGTGTTCCAGCAGCGGTCCAGAGGGAGCTCAGCGGCGGCCGCGCCCTGCGCCCGGGCCACGAAGGAGACGAGGACCACGGCGACGGCGAGCGCGCGCACGAGGGTCATTTGAGGCTCGGCGCCCGGGCGAATGCAACCCGCTCACGGCCCTTGGTCGTACGGATCAGCGCCCCCGGTGGGATCGGCCGGAAGTGAGAGCTTTGGCACCGCCTGCGCGATGGCGAACAGCACCAACGCGATGACGAGGGCGTAGGCGATGGGCCGCGACGGCCGCGCCCTCCACGCCCACAGCCGCTCCTTCTTCCGGTGGAAGCGAGGCGAGGCCGTGTACTCGAGCCACGCCTGGTCCTTGAGCAGCGCCGCCGCGCCGTCGTCGCCGAGCTCGGTCAGCGCCCGGGCGAGCATCACCCGCCCCTCGACGGTGCCCTTGCGCGCGACGAGCAGGCGCTCCAGCGCTTCCTTGGCGCCCTTCCAGTCCTTCCGCGCGAGGCGGCCGCGGCCTTCGACGAGATCGATCTCCCCGACGTGGAAGTTCGGCGACAGCTCGCGGGCGTGCTCGAGCAAGGTCTCCCCCTGCTGCCAGTAGCCCGCGCCGACACAGGCCGCGCCCATCAGGAACACCGAGCTCACGTCGTCGTCGCCGCGCGCGAGGTTGGGCTTCAAGATCTCGACGCACTTCGCGTGGGCGCCGCGCTCGTAGAGCAGGTTCGCCCACTCCAGCCTCGCGCGCCCGTCGTGCGGGTTCATGTCGAGGGTGCTCTTGAGCTTCCACTCGCGCTGCAGGCGCCAGAGCCAGCGAAAAGGGTCCGGCAAGAGGCCCAAGGTGAACCGGTCCATCACGAACCAGAACACCACCAGCGCCACGGCCGAGCCGATGGGGCTCCCGGTCAGCCGCGAGAGGATCATCCAGGACAGGAACTTGGACATGCGCGAAGGCCCAAGACTCTACAGGAGCGCCGCGGCGATGGCGGAGTGAACGTCGAACCCTCGCGACGTCAGCCGCAGCCGGCCGTGCTCCTCCACCGCGAAGCCCTCGCCGACGAGCCGCGCCACCACCGCCCGCCGAGCGCCGAGGCGCTTCCCGAAGTCCTGGAGCACGTCCTCGAGCGCCACCCCGTTCGCGAGCCGCAGGCCCATCGCCACCCGCTCCGCGCACAAGGCCTCGTCGTCGAGCGGCTCCTCGCTCGCGTGCGGTAGGCGCTTCCCGGCCAGCGCCTCGAACCACTTCTCCGCGCTGCGGTGATTCGAGTAGCGCAGGCGGCCCACCGTGCCGGTCGCCCCCGCACCCAGCGCCAGGTACTCGCCGCCCGTCCAGTAGAGCGCGTTGTGCCGCGAGTGGAAGCCCGCCCGGGCGTAGTTCGACACCTCGTAGCGCGCGAGGCCGCCCTTCTCGAGCGTCTCCTCGAAGGCCCGCTGCATGTCGATCACCAGCTCGTCGGGCGGCAAGGTCACCTCGCCCCGCGAGAGCTGCTTCGCCAGGGGCACCTCCTCGGCCAGCGACGCCTTGTCCAGCGTGAGCGCGTAGGCCGAGACGTGCTCGGGCCCGAGCTCCAGGGCCCGGGCGGCGTCGCGGCGCGCTTCATCCAGCGTCTCGCCCTGCACGCCATAGATGAAGTCCACCGACACGTTCTCGAAGCCCGCCCGGCGCGCCGCCTCGAAGGCCCGCACCGCCAGCGGGCCGTCGTGCGCGCGCCCCAGCGCGGCGAGCAGCCTGGGCTCGAAGGACTGCACGCCGAGCGACACGCGGTTGAAGCCGGCGGCCCGGAAGTCCGAAAAGCGCGCCGCGTCGGAGGCGCCGGGGTTCGCCTCCAGCGTCACCTCGAGGCCCGGCGCGAGCCGGAACGTCTTCGCCAGCGCCTCGAGCAGCGCCCCTGCCCACTTCGGCGCCCAGAGCGACGGCGTCCCTCCGCCGACGTACACCGAGTGCACCTCGCGGCCCAAGACGCCGAAGGCCTCCACCCGCAGGGCGAGCTCCTGCAGCAGCGCGTGGAGGTAGGCCTCCTCCGGCACCACCCTCGCCACCACCGAGGCGAAGTCGCAGTACGGGCACTTCGACAGGCAGTAGGGGAAGTGCACGTACACGCCGAAGCGCGCGGCGCTGAGGCCGGTGCGCGAATCCACCGGCGCCGAGGGAGCGCTCGCCACGGCCTACTTCGCCTTGGGCTTGAGCTGCCCTTCGAGCTTCGCCACCTTGGCCTTGAGCGAGTGCACCAGCTCCATGGCGTTCTCCGCCGCCATCAGCTTCTTCTTGAGCGTGGCGATCTCTGCCTTGAGCGCCTCGGCCTCCGCGCCGCCCCCGCCCGCCGCCGGCGCCTTGTGCTTCGCCTCCAGCGTCTTCGCCTCGACGAGCTGCTTCTCCAGCGCCTGCACCTTGGCCTTCGCCGCCGCTTCGCTCTTGGTGAGCTCGGCGAGCTTCGCCGCGTCCGCGCTGCCGCCCTTCGCCTCGGCCTCCAGCGCGGAGAGCCGCTGCTTCAGCTGAATCTCGTTGGCCTGCATCTCCTGCAGCTCGTTCTGGAGATCCGCGTCGCGCGCCTTGGCGGCCTCCAGCTCGGCCTTGAGGGCCTCGGCCTTCGCCTCCGCGGCCTTCGCCTTGGCCTCGGCGGCGGAGGAGGCCGACGCGCCCTTCTGCGCCTCCTTGAGCCGGCCCTCGGCGCCGCTCGCCCGGGCCTCGGCCTGCGCGGCGCGCGTGTCGGCGGCGCGCTGCTTGTCCTGCACGTCCTTGAGCTTGGCGCGGAGCTCCGCCACCTGGGCGCCGAGCCCCGAGGCGGCGTTCTCGGCCGACCCTTGCGCCTCCTCGGCCTGCATCTCCGCGGTGAGCGCGCGCGACTCGGCGTCGGTGGCCTGGGCCTCCAGGTCCTTGGCGCGCATGTCGGCGGTGGCGAGCTTCAGCTCCAGGTCGGACACCCGGTTCTCGAGCTTCTGCACCGCGCTCGCGCTCTCGGACGCGCGCGACTCGGCGTCGGCGAGCGCGAGCTGCGCGGCCTGCACCGCCCGCTGGGCCTCGCCGAAGCCCTGCGAGTTCTCCTGCGCCTTGGCCTCGGCCTCCTCGGCCTCTTGCCGCAGGGCCTGCTGGGCGGCCTCGCTCTGCGCGAGCTTGCCCTCCGCCTCGGCGAGGGCCTGCTTCTGCGCCTCCAGGGTGCCGGAGAGCTCGGCCACCTGCGCCTCGGCGGCGCCCGCGCGGGACTCGGCGTCCCCCAGCACCTGCTTCTGCGCCTCCACCGTGCCGGAGAGCTCCGCCACCTGCGTCTGCGCCGCCGACAGCTGCCCCTCCAGATCGCCCGCCGCCTGCCCCCTGGCCTCCGCGTCGGCCAGCTTCGCCTCGAGCGACGAGCGCAGCTCCTCGCTCTCCTGCGCGGCCGCCTCCTGGCGCGCCTCGAGCTGGCCCTTGAGCTCGGCGACCTCGAGCTCGAGCGCCGCCGCCCGCGCCTCGGCCTGCTCCAGCTTCCCATCGAGCGCGGAGAGCGACGCCTTCTGCGCGTCGCTCGCGCCCACCACCTCGGACAGCTGCGACTCGGCGGCGCTGGCACGCATCTCCGCCATCTGCAGGGTGGTGTCGACGTCGAGCTTCGCCTTGGTCGCGGCCTCCGCCTTCGAGGTGGCCTCGGCGAGCCGGGCCTCGAGCTCGGCGATCTTCTCCTGCTGCTCCTTGGCGAGGGACTTGGTGCCCTCCTCCGAGCCGACCACCTCGAGCAGCTGCTGCTCCGAGGCCTTGGCGCTCATCTCCGCCATCTGCACGCGCGCCTCGGCGTCGGCGATCTTGGCCTCGGCGGCCCGCGCGGCGTCCTTCACCTTGGCCATCGAGGCCGTGAGCTCGGCGAGCTGCTGCTCGAGCTCCACCGCCCGGGCCTGCTCCTTCGTCAGCTCGCCCGCGTGGGCCTTGGCGTCCTGGGCCTCGGTCTCGGCGGCGGTGAGCCGCTGCACCGCCTCGTCGAGCTTCGAGTAGACGTCGTCCTTCTCGGCGTCCGAGGCCTCGAGCTGCTTCGCCAGCTTCGCGACCTCGTCTTTGAGGCGGGCCCCGGCGTCGCGCTCCTTCTCGTAGGCGGCCTTGGTCTCGGTGAGCTGCGTCTCGACCTCGGCGAGGGCGTTGGTGAGGTCCTTCCCGTCGGCGTCGACGGTGTTGAGCCGCGAGGAGAGCATCGCGAGCTTCTTCTCGGCGTCCTCGGCGCGGACGGTGTCGGCCTCGAGCTGGTCGCGCAGGATGGCCAGCATCTGCGGGTACTCGGCCGCCTTCTGCAGCTCGCCCGCCACGCTCTCGAGCGCCGCCTTCATCTGCAGCGCGACTTCGCGGAGCTGCTGCGCTTCCTGATCGACCGCGCCGTAGAGCACGCGGCCGCGGTTGAGCGCCTCGTCTTTCCCCTTCACGATGGTGCGGAAGGCCTTGAGCTTGGACTCCGCGTCCGCGCCCGGGGGCATGCGCGGCTCCTGGGGCTCCTGGAAGGGGTCGAGGTCCTCAGGCCGCTCGACCGCCGGGGGAAGCGCGGGGACCTGCGGCACCTTGATGGGCGGCGGCGCGCTCGGGCGGGGCACGGCGGTGCGCGGCGGCGGCTGGGTCAGCGCCTGAGCCTGCGGCGTCCCCTTCATCGGGGTGGCTGGCGCGCCGGACCCCTTCTTCGGCAAGGGCGGCGGCGCGCCCGCAAAGACCTGCCCGTTCGCCGCGCCGTAGCGCAGCTGGATGGGCTCATCACCGGGGATCAGCTCCCCGGCGGTCTCCGAGAGGGCGTCGAAGCGCAGCTGCATGGCGAGATCGGCGGCACAATAGCTTCCTTCCGTAGGGGACGCGATGAACTGCACACCCACCGTGGCGAGCCGGGGGTGCCTCGCGCCGCGCGGACCTGCCAGACTCGAGCCGAAAGGAGCGACGATGACGCGCTCTGGAAGCGACGAACGCCTCGGGATCTTCACGGCGGTGAGCCTTCTGGTTGGGACTTCCCTCTGGGCCGCGCCCTTCACCGGGCCTTCGGCGGCAGTGACGTGGCGGGAAGCGGCGCCGGTGAGCGCCGACCAGGCGGTCGCGCCCAGCGATGGGGTGATCGCCGCCGATCTCGCTCCGCCGGCGGTGGCCCCGAAGCCCCGCGACTTCGAGGAGGCGCTGGCCGGCCTCGGCACCTGGGTGAACGAGCCGGGGCTCGGGCCCGTCTGGCAGCCCTCGGCCGCGGTGGTGGGCACGGAGTTCGTGCCCTACGTCAGCGGCGGCTCCTGGGTGTGGACCATTCGGGGCTGGGCCTTCCACAGCGACTGGAGCTGGGGCTGGGCGCCGTTCCACTACGGCCGCTGGTACCTGCACGAGCGCCATGGCTGGGTGTGGGCACCGCACGACGCCTGGGCCCCGGCCTGGGTCGAGTGGCGCACCAGCGAGGCTCACGTGGCATGGGCGCCGTTGGGACCGGCGGGCCATCGGTTGCCCTTCGGGCTCGGCGCCACGGGCTGGACCGTCGCCGCGCGCGAGGATTTCACGCGCCCTGGCATCGAGCAGTACGCCCGGTACCCGGTGAAGGCAGGGAGCGCCTGGGAGTGGAAGTCCACGCCGCCGTGGAGGGGCGCGGGCATCCCCGCCTGGAAGGAGCCGCCGGAGCTCGCGCGCGCGGCGCCGGGGGGCGATCCGTACGCGCCCCTCGACTGGAGCCGGCCGCAGGGGCGGACCGAGAAGGTGGGCACCGCGGGGCCGAACGAGCCCGACCCGTTCGCCTCCTCGACGGCGCCCATGGCCCTGTGGTTCCTGGCGGGCATGGCGGCGGGCGGCGGGCCCTACCGCGGCGGGTACGGGTACGGCCAGCCAGGAGCGGGATTCCCGGGCTCCGTCTTGGGCGACGAGTCGGGCCTCGGGTACGGCGACTGGCCGTACTCCGGCGCCATCCCCGGCGGCGGGCCGTACTCCGGCCGCATTCCCGGCGGGGGCCCGTACCCCGGCGGCGGGCTGCGCTTCGGCGATTCGACGAGTCACGCTGAGGACCCGTTCGTCCACAACCACGGGACGTACCGGCATCAGCACTGAGCAGACGACGCCCTACGGGCACTGCCCCGTCGAGGTCCCGACCACGCAGCGGCCCAGGGGACACGCGGTGTACGGCGTGGAGCCGCACAGTCGGTTCGGGCAGGCGCAGGTGCTGATGTGGCCCAAGACACAGCAGAGCTCGTAGTCGCCCGGGGTTCCGCCGCCGGTTCCTCCACCCGAGCCGCCGCCGATACCGCCGCCGCCCTGGAACGATCCGGCACCGGCTCGTTTGGCACCCGGATCGCGCACCATTGGTGCGAGATCGCGCAGCACGCCGCCACGCAGGGCCAAGCCGCCGAAGGCGAC
>JBBIOE010000277.1:0-8919 GCA_037443525.1 Archangiaceae bacterium
GAGCGCGTCGCCCGCCTGGGCCGGCGGCTGGAGGAGGCCGAGCAGCTCGCCCAGAGCCTCGACGCCGAGCGGGCCCGGGAGGAGTTGGCCGAGCTCCGCGCGTCCATCGACGCCGAGGCCGACCCGCACACCCGCGCGCTCCTGATGCGCGCCGCGCGGATGCAGTCCGACGCCCTCGAGCAGGTGGACGGCTTCGCCCGGCAGACCCGCCGCCTCGAGGCCTCGCTCCGCGCCGCGCACTCGGTGCTGGAGCGCATCGTCACCCACGTCGAGCTGACGCCGGCCCACGCCGGCACGCTCGCCGGCACCACGGCCCGCATCGATCAGCTCCTCGCCGCCGAGGCCCAGGCGTAGTTCAGCGCGCCTCGACGGCCTCTTCGACCACCGAGCGGATCGCCTCCTCGTTCGCCAGCCCCGCCTTGGAGAAGACCACCTTGCCGTGCTTGTCGATGATGAAGAGCGTCGGCAGCGAGCTCACCCGAAAGGCCTTGCCCATCTCGGGCGTGGAGTAGGCGGCGTAGTGCTCGAGGCCGGGCACGTTCTTGGCGAACTCGCGCACCAGCTCGACCTGCTCGTCCTGATCGTCCTGGCTGGCCGCGATGAGCACTCCGCCGTGGTGATCGAGCTCCTTGCCGAGCTCCACCAGCCACGGCATCTCCTCGCGGCAGGGCGGGCACCAGGTGGCCCAGAAGTCGATGACCACCACCCGCCCCTCGAGCCCCGCTCGGGTGACGGTCTGGCCGCCCGCGGTGCGGAAGCTGAAGTCCGGGGCCTGCTCGCCCGCCGGGAGGATGGCGTCGTCGCCCCTGAGCTCCTGCCAGCCCAAAAACACCGCCGTCAGCAACAACAGCCCCACCAGGGCGAGGCTCACGAAGTCCGGCTTGAGGTTGGGCGGGGCGGGCGTGCTCACGGTTGGACCTTCGCCACGGTGTACACCACGGCGCGCAGGGTTTTCCTCACCATCGGTCGGAGCCAGGGAGCGCGCTCGACGGTTCGCGCCAACGACGGCCCCCGCCGGTAGTACCACCGCACGAAGGCTCGCCCCGGCGCCGAGCGCACCAGGGTGCGGTCGCGAAACGCACGCAAGACGTCGAGCTCCGGCGCGCCCTCGCCGAAGGCCACCGTGGCCACGAAGCAGGCGCCCGGAGACGAGAGCCAGAGCACGCGGCTGGTGTCGAGGTTCAGAACGCCCCGCAAGGTCCCCGCGGGCAGGTAGAAGAAGGCCAACAGATCGCCGCGGCTGACGCGCAGCTCGTCGTGGCCCAGGTCGTCGAGCTCCAGCCGGGAGGTGACCCCGGCCAGCTCCTCCAGGTGGAAGCGGTAGTGGTTGCGACCCGGCGTGCGCGTCACCTCGCAGGCTCGCGCCTCCGCCAGGTAGACCGAGTAGCCGGCGCCGCACGAGGGGCAGCGCACCGGGTGGGTGGCGTGCCCTTGAGCGAGGGCGTAGTCGCCGATCTTCCGGCAGCCGGGGCACGGCAGCTTCGCCTGCACCGCCGCTTCGGGCCGCGGATCGTACCGCGAGCTGCGCGTGGCGCGATCGAAGACCGGCGGCCTGGTCTCGTCCGAGCGCCGCCAGAGCTTGCGCGGGCCGACCGCCTTGCGCTCGAGCTGCATCGCCAGGTGCCAGGTGGCGTCGGCGGCCTCCACCCGGCCCGAGGCCACCTGGCAGAGCGCGTCCAGGTGCGCGTCGAGCGCAGCGCGCCACAGCTCGGCGTCGTCCCTGCCCTGGAAGCTCACCGCCCGCGCCAGGAGCCCCACGCCCTCCTCCACCAGCGCCTCGGCCTGGGCCTTCGCCGGATCGTCGCGGCGCCGGTACACCGGCGGCTCCGGCACCCGGGCGAAGAACTGCGTCGCGTCGGAACGGAACGCCTCCAGCGCCGAGCCGGCCGGAGGAGGGAGCTCCCTCGCCGTGGCCTCCGCCCGCGCCCTGAGCTCCTCGATGCGCACCGGCGCTTCATACCCCGCTCCACGGCCGGTTTCTGGACAGCGCGGTGGGAGCATGTGGGAATCGACCCACACGGAGCCCGCCATGCGATTCGTCCTTCTCTTGTTGTGGTCCACCGGCTGCGTCGCGGTCGGCATGTTCCTCGGCGCGCACCCGCCGGGTGGCGTCTCGCCGGCGGAGCAGCTCGAGCAGACGCTGAAGAAGGCGCCCAAGCTCGAGCAGGTGAGGGAGGGCGCGGAGGATCTGGTCGACGGCGTGAAGAAGAAGCTGGCCGTCGATCAGCGCCCGGTGGAGCGCCACTCCGAGGCCGATCGCTCGGCGGTCGACTCGCTCATCGCCAAGCGCCAGAAGCGCTGACCGTCAGCTCGCGCCCGAGCGGGGCGGCTTCTTCGCCGCCCGCTCCAGGTGCACCGCCGCCGCCAGCCACAGCTCGAGCTCGCGCTTCGACACGCCCCCGCGGACCAGCGCCCGGGTGAGCTCCTTGAGCACGTGCCCCGGCGCCTGCGGGTTCAAGAACTCCGCGGCCATGAGCGCGCTCTCGAGCCTGGCCTCGAGGGCCTGCACCAGCCGCAGCGGCGCGCCCTCCTCCTCGGCGGGCTGCGAGGGCTCGGTCGAGAAGCGCCGCGCGCACAGGTAGAGCATCACCGCCGCGGCGTGGGAGACGTTCATCGACGGCTGCGGCCCGGGCGTGGGAATCACCACCACGTCGTGGCAGCGCGAGAGCTCGTCGTCGGACAGCCCGCGCTTCTCTCCGCCCAGCACCAGCGCCACCTTGCCTCGCGCGGCGTGGGCGAAGAGCTTCTCCACTCCGGCCTCCGGCGTCAGCGGGGTGAAGCGCTTGAGCGCCTCCCGGGAGGTGGTGCCCACCGCGTACACCGCGCCGGAGAGCGCCTCGTCGAGGGTCGGCGCCACCGCCATCTTCTCGAGCACCGGCTGGCCGCCCACCCCCAGCTTCTCGGCCCCGCGGAAGTCGTGGGTCGCCGGGTCGGAGAGGACGAGCTCCTCGTACCCGAAGTTGGCCATCAGCCGGGCGAGGCTCCCCAGGTTGTCCGGCGATCGGAGCTGGTGCGACACGATGAGTGGCAACCGCATGGTGGCGGCGAGTGTAGCGAACGGTTGCAGCCGGTTGCGCCGTGAACGCCCACTGGCGAAGCCCTGCCCTCATGGATAAGGTGGTTCACGTCGTGAAGCGCTCCCTGCTGATCGGTGTGTTGGCTCTCCTCTCCGCCTGTGGCGTGGGCGGCTTGCCACCCAAAGGCATGAGCGGCGCGCAGGCGCTCTCCGGCTCGGCCGAGTGGCTGGAGTTCGAGGCGCCCTCCGTCCGCCAGGAGCTGTTCCGCGACGTGGCCACCCAGTCGCAGCTTCAGGCCGGTCACAAGGGCTCGGTGCTCTTCCCCATGGTGCGCGACGGCGAGCTGGTCGCGGCCCCGGCGATCGATCCGAAGCAGGATCTCCTCTCCGCCCTCGACGGCGGCTCCCCCGTCTCCCTCGTGTTCGACACCCGCGGCGACCTCTTCGGCGACGATCGCCGCGAGGCCTTCCAGGGCCTGTCGGAGCGCGAGGCCACCGAGCTGGTGGCGCGCTCGCTCCTGCAGCACTGGGGCGTGCAGCCGAGCGGGCCGGTGAAGGTGATGCGCGCCACCGGCGCCCCCTACGCCGCCGCCTGGGTGGACGGCGTCCTGCGCATCAACCCGGCCTTCGTCACCATGGCCTCTTCCGGCGTGCCGTAGGTCCCCTCCCCTTCCGCCGGCTGTTTCGCGAACCCTTCGGGCCCAACCGCGTTAGAAGCGCGCGCATGGACTCGCCCCTCACTCGGCAGCTCCCCTTCACCCTGAAGGGCACCGACTTCCCGGCGCTCGGCACCAGGTACGAGGGCAAGGTGCGCGACACCTACCGCTCGGGCGACCGGCTGGTGCTGATCACCACCGATCGGCTCTCGGCCTTCGATCACGTGCTGACCACCCTGCCCTTCAAGGGCGACCTGCTCAACACGCTGGCGCACTTCTGGTTCGAGAAGACGAAGCACGTGGTGAAGAACCACGTCGTCGACATGCCCGATCCGTGCGTGACGGTGGCGAAGGTGGCGAGGCCGCTGCCGCTGGAGCTGGTGGTGCGCGGCTACCTCACCGGCAGCCTGTGGCGCGACTACGAGGCGGGGCGCGATCCGTACGAGCTCAAGCTCCCCACCGGCCTCAAGAAGGACTCGAAGTTCCCCACCCCGCTGCTGACGCCGTCGACCAAGGCGCCCAAGGGCGTGCACGACGAGCCGGTGTCCGAGGCGGAGGTGCTGCGCCGGGCTCTGGTCTCGGCGAGAGATCTGGACGCCGCCAAGGAGACCGCGCTCGGCCTCTTCGCCGAAGGGCAGAAGGTGGCGAAGGAGCGGGACCTCATCCTCGTGGACACGAAGTACGAGCTCGGCTTCATCGGCAACGAGCTGTGCGCCATCGACGAGATGCACACGCCGGACTCGAGCCGCTTCTGGGTGGCCTCGGAGTACGACCGCCGCTTCACCGCCGGCGAGCCCCAGCGAATGCTGGACAAGGAGAACCTGCGCCAGTGGTTGATTCAGGAGCGCGGCTTCCAGGGGCACGGGCCGCTGCCGACCATTCCCGACGAGGTGCGCGTCTCGCTCGCCAACACCTACCTCACCGCGTGGGAGTCGATCACCGGGAAGAAGTTCGAGTTCCAGGTCGGCGACGCGCGGGCGCGGGTCGAGGCGAACCTGAAGAAGGCGAAGCTGCTCTGAACACGCGCTTGAAGATCTGATCGACGTGCTTCAGGTGGTAGTCGGGGGTGAAGCACGCCTCGATGTCCTTGGGGCGCATCACCTTCGCGAGCTCCGCGTCGCCGAGCAGCGCGGTCTTGAAGTCGACCTTCTCCTCGAAGAAGCGCATCGCGTTGCGCTGGACGATGACGTACGCCGCCTGCCGATCGAGGCCGCGCCTGGCGAGCTCGAGCAGGAGCCGCTGCGAGTTCACCACGCCGCCCAACAGCGCCAGGTTCTTCTGCATCGTCTCCGGGTAGACGCGCAGGTTCTCCATCAGCCCGGCGAAGCGGTAGAGCATGAAGTCGCAGATCACGGTCGCGTCGGGGGCGATCATCCGCTCCACGCTGGAGTGCGAGATGTCGCGCTCGTGCCACAGCGGAACGTCCTCGATGGCCGAGAGCGCGTAGCCGCGCAACAGCCGAGCCAGCCCCGACAGGTTCTCGGCGAGAATGGGGTTCCTCTTGTGGGGCATCGCCGAGCTGCCCTTTTGCCCGGCGCTGAACGGCTCCTCGACCTCGCGGACCTCGGTGCGCTGCAGGTGCCGAATCTCCACCGCGAACTTCTCGAGGCTCGAGCCGAGCAGCGCCAGGGCCGAGAAGTACTCGGCGTGGCGATCGCGCTGCACGATCTGGCTCGAGGCCGGCGCGGGCAAGAGCCCCAGCACCCTCATGGCGTGCGCCTCCACCCCAGGGGGCAGGTGCGCGAAGGTGCCCACCGCCCCAGACAGCTTGCCGACGGCGATGACCTCTCTGGCGCGCGCGAGCCGCTCGCGGGCGCGGCCGAGCTCGTCGTACCAGATGGCCAGCTTGTGCCCGAAGGAGATGGGCTCGGCGTGAATGCCGTGGCTGCGCCCCACCATCACCGTGCGACGATTCTCCAGCGCGCGGCGCTTCACCGCCGCCCGGGCGCGATCGACGCCCTCGAGCAGCCGGTCGGCGGCGTCGCGCAAGAGCAGGCCCAGCGTCGTGTCCAACACGTCGCTCGACGTCATGCCCCAGTGGAGCCAGCGCGCCTCGGGGCCGATGCGCTGCTCCATGAAGGTGAGGAAGGCGATGACGTCGTGCTTGGTCGTCTTCTCGATCTCGTCGATGCGAGCGACGTCGGCGACGGTGAAGTCGCCCGCCTTTCGGCGGCACACCGTGAGCGCCTGCTGCGGCGCCAGCTTCGCCTTCACCATGCCCTCCAGCGCGGCCAGCTCGACGTCGCGCCAGCGCCGCAGCCGCTCCTCGGAGGACCACAGCGCAGCCATCTCGGGTCGGGAGTACCGGGGGATCACTCCTGGACCTTTACCGCAAGTCCGCGCCGGGCGGCGAAGCGCAGCACGCCGGCGGCCTGGGCGTCGACCGCCCCCAGGTGCTGGGCCGCGGAGAGGTTCACGTGCAGCTCCACGCCCTCCGGCGAGGCCACCGCCATGGCGCCGATGTCCACCTTCTCGAGGAGGACCCGGTTCGCGATGCGCCCCGCCTGCTGGCCGATGGCGAGCGGCGACGGCGCGAGCGCGAGCAGGGCGCCCTGCTTCACCTGCGCCGGCGCCAGCCCCACCGCCGGCACCTTCTCGTCCTTCGAGAAGGCGATGAGCCGCTCCACCACCGCAGCGTTGCCCACCGTCTTGTCGGAGATGAAGATCAGCGCGTCGAACTTCCCCTTCGAGCGAGCGAGCAGCGCGTCGAGGCGGCTTGGCGAGTCGAGCTCCAGCGGCACCAGGGTCAGCCCCTTGGCGCCGGCGAGGCGCGCCGCCTCCTCGACGAACTTCTGGGAGTAGCGCGGGTCCTCCACCACGCCCACGCGCTTCACCTTGGACATCATCTCCTTCACCGCGTCGAGCTCGAGGTTGAGATCGCTGGTGAGGGCGATGCCGGTGGTGTTGGGGCCCTCCAGCTCGTACTTCTGAAAGTACGGCACCATCACGAAGACGATCGGCACGTCGGAGAACTGCCTCCGCGCGTTCACCGCCGCCGCCGGGCCGATGGCCAGCACCAGCGCGGGCTGGGTCCTGGCCACCGCCTTGAGGGTCGCCGCGGCGCCGTCCTGGCCCTCCTCCAGCGTGAACTCCTCCACCTGGCCCTTCACCTCGGCGGCGAAGCCGGCCACCAGCTGGGCGTAGGGCCCCAGGTCGGAAGACTTCACCACCGCGACCCTGGGGCGGGCGCCGGCGAGGGCGGCGGTGGAGAGCAACAGGAGGGTCAGCGCTGATCGGCGCAGCATCGGAACCCGACCTCCGACGACTTGGCGAACGCGCCCCCGTTCTTCCGGGCCGAGCAGCGCACGGCGTAGTCGCCGCTGGCGAAGCTGCCGCCCTTGATGAGCTTCTCCTGGGTCCACTCGGCCACGTTGCCGGACAGGTCCGCCACGCCGTAGGCCGACTTGCACCGGGCGAACTTGCCGGTCGACGCCAGCGATCGCGAGTCGCCGGCGTCGTCCTCGGTGTTGCAGGCGGCCGCGTCGAAGGTCGCGCCGTAGGGCCACTTGGCGCCGCCGGGGCCCTTGCAGGCCTTCTCCCACTCGCTCTCGGCGCACAGGCGCTTGCCCTGCGACTCGCACAGCCGCGCCGCGTCTTGGTGGGTGACGCTCGCCATCGGCGAGGCGCCCCGCTTGTTCGGGTACTCGTAGACGTCGATGCAGAACGGCGACACCGCGACCGTGGAGAGCGCCTTCTCGTCGAAGCCGCGCATCGGGTCGTCGGCGGCGGTGCCCATGCGGAACGGCCCGCCGGCGATGGCGCGCATGCCCTCGGGGCACGGGCCTTCGCCCGCCGCCCTGGTCGCGACGGCCGGCGTCACCGCGGCGACCTCCACTGGCTTCTTGTCCCTCTCTTTGGCGGCCTTCTCGGCGGCGGCCTTCTCGGCGGCGGCCTTCAGCTGCGCGGCCTTCTCCAGCGCGAGCCTCTCGGCGGAGGCCCTCTCCTGCGCGGCCTTGTCAGTGGCCGCCTTGTCCGCGGCGTCCTTCTGCGCGGCGAGCGCGTCGGCGGCGGCCTTGTCCTGCGCGGCCTTGTCCTGCGCGGCCTTGTCCTGCGCGGCCTTCTCCGCGGCGGCCTTCTCGGCGAGGGCCTTCTCCTCAGCGGCCTTCTGCTCGGGGGTCAGCGCGCCCTGGGCCTGCTTCGCGGCCTCCTCGGCCTGGCGACGGAGCTGCTCCTCGGCGGCTTTGCGCTGCTCCTCGGCGGCCCTGCGCTTCTCCTCGGTGGCGGCCTTCTGCTTCTGGATGCCGTAGTAGCCGCCGGCCGCGCCCAGGCCCACCCCGAGCACCGCGAGCAGCACCACGATGACCCAGGTCAGGGTGGAGCGGCCCTCGTCGGGCGGCGCGACCGTGTCCGCGACGGCGCGGGTGTCGACGTCGTCGTCGATGGACTTGAGAAACAGGCCGCTGTCGATGACCGCGGTCTCCTCGCGGTTCGCGCGCACTTCCTCAGGCGACTCGCGCCGGGGCTTGGCGTCGAGCACCGCCTTCAACCTCGCCGAGTCGACCTTCTGCGTCGAATCGGGCATCGGGCTCTCGCCGGACATCGGCGGCGGAGGCGGCGGCAGCTCGGACACCGGCGGAGGCGGCTTCTCGCGCCGGGGCTGCAGCTGCAGCATGCCGGTGGAGGTGCGCGGGCGCGCGGGCGCCGGCACCCCCGAGGCAGGCTCGGGCGCGAGCTTCGACCGCGCCGGCGGCGAGTGCTTGCGCGCCAGCTCGATGAAGTCGCCGATGAGCTCCGCGGCCGACGCGTGGCGCGCGTTGGGGTTGGCGTTGACGGCGCGGCGGTAGAGCCCCTCGATGGCGTGGGGCACGTCGGGGTTGCGCCGCGAGAGCTCGGGGATGGAGCCGTCGGGCGTGAGGCCAGAGAGCATCTCGCCGAGGATGACGCCCAGGGCGTAGATGTCGGCCCGCCCGTCGACCTCGCCGCCCTCGATGAACTCCGGGGCGAGGTAGCGGTCTGCCTTGCGGGCCTTCATCGCCTGCACGAAGGGCAAGCGCGGCATGGCGAGACCGAGGCCGAAGTCAGTGACCTTGAGCAGGTCCGGCAGCACCAGCACGTTGTCGGGCTTGATGTCCGAGTGCGGGCCGACCTTGTGCGCGCCCTCCAGCGCCGAGCACACCTGCGCGAGGATGGGCTCGATCTCGTGCAGCGCGAAGAACTGCCCCTTCTGCAGGCGCAGATCGATGATCTTCCGCAGCGTCAGCCCGTCGAGGAACTGGCTGGTGAAGAAGGGCCGGTCGCCGTCCTGGC
>JBBIOE010000278.1:0-8907 GCA_037443525.1 Archangiaceae bacterium
CGCCGAGTTCGCGCGGGTGATCGAGGAGCAACTGGGCGTGCCCCGGCGCAACATCGTCCTTCAGCTCGGGAGCGACGCGACGCGCTCGTCGATTGAGGCGTACCTCGACGAGTGGTTGCCCAGGCAGCTCACCCCCGACTCCACGCTCTTCGTCTTCTTCGCAGGGCACGGCGCTCCTGACCCGCAGAGCGGCGAGGGCTACCTCGTCCCGTGGGACGCGGACCCGAAGTTCATTCGCAGCCAGGGCATCTCGGTCACCTCGCTGCTGGCGCGAGTGAACGCGCTCAAGGCGAAGCGTCGCTTCGTCTTCCTCGACGCGTGCTTCTCGGGCACCGGGCCGCGCTCGGTGCTCGCCCAAGGCACCCGGCCACTCGTCGCCTTGAGGGCCGTGCAGACCCCGCGTGGCGTGTCGGTGTTCTCGGCCGCCGCAGCCGACGAGACCACCGGCTTGTCCCCGGACGGCGCTCACGGCCTCTTCTCCGCTCACCTCCTCGACGGACTCGCGGGTCGAGCCGACGCCGACGGCGACGGCCACGTCACGGTGAGGGAGCTGGGCGTGTTCCTCGAGACGCACGTGGCCGATGACGCCGCCCGCGACAACCGCACTCAGCGGCCGGTGATGGTGACGGACGAGCCCGAGTTCCCGCTGCGCTGAGGTGGGGGCGGAAGCCGCCTCCGCCGGTTGGTCAGAGACACGGCGCCTCTTCCGGGCCGTCGTTCGTCCCCATGTCGAACGACTCCTCGAAGATCGCGCCCACCGAGCTCCTCAGTCAGTTTCAGCTGGTGACGGTGCTCTTCCAGCTCGGCGTACCCGCGGCCGAGCGCGTGCTCCCCCAGGTCGGCCTCCACGGCGGTGGCGTCGGCGCGTCGTGCGAGCTCGCGCTGACGAAGATGTTCTCCCTCACCGGCGGCGGGAGGAGCGCTCTACCCGGAGCCCAATGGGTTGAGCGTCGCGCCGGGTCAGGGCCGCGCTACTGAAACGTGGCAATCCCCTGGGCCTGGTTGACGACGGCACTCAGGGTCACGTCGTACTCGCCCGCCTTGAACGAGGTCCTGCTCACGGGCATCACCGAGATGGGTAACCGATGCACGGACCGGTGCTTGCTCGCGGGCTGAGGTCCAGCCACTGGTCGCCGGATGTCGACCCGAGCCGAGTGGAAGAAGCGAGTGGACGAGTGGCGAGCGAGCGGGCTGTCGTCCGGGGAGTTCGCGGCAGAGCGCGGATTCACCGGGAGTGGGCTTCGGCACATGGCGTATCGGTTGAGGGCCGAGCCCGAAGTTCGCCTCGCCCGCGTCGAGGTGGTTGCTGAGCGGCGCCGGGGCGAGGATCCAATCATCGTGCGTGCTGCCGCCGACGGCGTGCGCATCGAACTGATGAGCGGCTTCTCGCGCGAGGTGTTCGCGGCGGTGCTGGACGTGGTCGATGGCCGTGGCCGGTGATTCCCCGCGGCGTCGAAGTCTTCGTGGGGCTCGAGCCCATCGACTTGAGGTGGAGCTTCGACCGGCTCGCCGGCATCGTCGGTGAGAGACTCGGTCGCGAGCCGCGGAGCCGGGCAGTCTTCGTCTTCTTCGGGACGTGTGCCTCTTCTACAAGCGGCTTGACCGGGGAACGTTCCGCATGCCTGAGCCGCACGGCGCCGGCGCGCTCTCGGTGCATCTGACGGAGAGCGAGCTGGATGACCTGCTCTCCGGGCTGACGCTGGAGTCGGCGCCGAAGAAAGTGCCACGCCGAGTGCATTGAGCGGTTGCGGGCGCAGGCTTCATGGCCAACTTGTGGGCCGTGTCGACGAGCGCGCCATCGAGTGAATTGTCCGAGCGCCTCTCGAAGATGGAGCGCGCGGACCTCGAGACAGAGCACGCCGCGCTGACGACGAAGCCCAGTGCCGCCCGCGCATCCCTTCGGTCCGCCCCTGCTCACCTCGCCCGGCGCAGGCGCTCGTCTTCAGGGAGCCGGGTTGGCGTTCCTTCTACAACAAGGCGGAATGCCTCCACCATGCGGACTCCTCCGACGGAGGCGTCCGAGCGTCGGAGCTCAGCGCGTGCGCGACGAAGATGGCTGCAACGTCCTGCGTCGATCTCCCGTTCATGAGCGTTGACGTCTGTGACATGCGCGGGACCCGGGCGGTAGGACAGCCGTGCGACGACGGCGCGGAGTGCACGTCCGGGCTCTGTGCGGGGGGAGGCACCACCTGCGGTGTCTGTGCGGCGGTGGTGGAGTTGGGCGGCGCCTGCACCTTCGACCCACCTTCCTGTGCGAAGGGGTTGGAGTGCCGCGGCGCGAGCGGTGGCGTCTGCACCGCCAACCTCACCGCCGGCGCCTCGTGCGACCCCACAGCCGACATCTGCGACTACTACGGCAGAGGCCTGTTTTGCGACCCCGCCTCTTCGACGTGCGTCCAGGTCGCGTCCGGCAATGACCTGCAACTGAGCGCGGGCGCCGCTCGACGACTCCAGGGCTGGAGACCGCCTGCCAGAGGCAGGAAGGCCTGGCCCGTCTGGGATCCGCGCGCTGGGCGAGCCAGTCGCGCGGGAGGTGCCCGGGTCATGCGGCTGCGCCACCAAGCGACCGAACGCTGCACACGGCGCACGTCCGCCAACTCGCCAAGGAACTCGACCTCAACGATGCGCGTCGGGCTGGCGGGAGACTGATGTGCCCACTCGTGCGACCTGCTTCGCGTCAAAGACCTATCAACGGATAAAAAGGTAGCCTGATGGTTTCCTCCCACAAGGATCGTCGATGCCGTCCGCCGCGAACCTCGCCCTGCTCGCCGTGCTCTTCGCCCCCTGCCTCGCCTCGGCTGACGACGCGAAGCCGCCCAGCGCAGCCTCGAACGTCGAGACCACGAATGTGAACCTGGTCCCCATGGTGGAGAGGGTGGAGCCTTTCCACGGGGGCGTGATTCCTGACGGCGCGCACGTCGAGCGACGTGACGATCCAGCGAGGAAGAAGCTGGCCGGAGTGCTCTTTTGGTCGGGCTACGGCCCGCAGCTGGTGCTGGCGGCAGTTTTCCTCCTGGCCGGTGCCTCGTTGGCCTTCGTGAACCCACTCCTGTCGGCGATCGGGTTCGTGATGGCCCCGCTGATGCTGATTCCCTTGTTGTCGCCAGCGCTGTTGCTGGTCTCGCTGCTGGTGGGCGGCACGGGGGGGCTGTTCCTCGCGATGTTCCCGGCGGCCGCCATCGTCCTCGAGGTGATGGGCATCTATTACTGGCTCACGTCGAAGCAGGACATGCTGGTGTACGCGCCACAGCCCAACCCCGCCATGATGCCGCCGCCACAGTCCCTGCTGCCCGCGCCGAGTCAGCAGCTGCAGTTGATGGCCCTCCGGTTCTGAGGCTCGAGAAGAAGAACCTCAATTTCGAGCAACGCTTCGGTGGTGGCCCGGAGGAAGCGCGGCGGGTAGCGATCGGCCGGTCAGTGCCTGCCGTGGCCGCCGCCTCCATGCCCGCCGCCGTGGCCGCCGCTGAATCCGCCGTGGCCGGCGTAGCCGTGTCCGCCGTATCCGCCCACGCGCCCGCCACCCCGAGACCCGTGCCAGCCGGTCGGGCCATGCCCGCCACGCCAACCGGAGTTGTAGCGGTGACCAGCGTAGCCGTAGCCATGCCCCCCGTACCCGTAACCGTGCCCGCGGTAGCCGTGCCCGTAGCCGTAGTAATGACCGCGGTAGTGATCATGAATCGGGTAACCCAGATAGCCGTATGGCAACCCGGCCCAGCCGTACCACCCGAGGCCGTAGCCGTAGCCATATGGCCCGTAGGGCGCCCAGCTGACGTAGTCGCCGCTGACGTTCCAGGCCACATAGCCCGGACCCCACGTGTACCCCGGGACCCAATACCAGCCGAGTGAAGGGCCATGGGCCCAGCGGCCGTAGTGGAACGTGAGACCCCAGGGCACGGTGGCCGCGAAGGACCATCCGTAGTTCGTGTAGGACCACCTTCCGTCGGTGTACGGCTGCCAGTCGGGCGGAACGTTGGAGGGGACCCACACGCGGCCGTACTCCGGCGTGTTCTCCCAGCGGCCGTACGGGGAGAGCTTCGACACCATCTCCTCTTTGGTGAGTGGCTTGTCCGGTGGCAGCGCCTCCGTGGGCGGCGGCAAGCTCTCGGCGCCCTTCGGCGGAGGCGGAGGGGGGTTGCTGGAGACGTCCCCGGCGTTCCCCTGAGGCGCTGGGGCCGGCGCGCCCTGGGTCGCCGCTGGCTCGTTCTCCTGAGCGCGAACGGTGACGGGGAGCGCGATGACGGTGGAGAGGGCGATGACGAGAGTAAGACGCATGACGACGACTCGAAGTGCGGAGTGACGGGAGCACTGCCAGCCAGGAATAGGGCGTCACCCGGTCTTCGGCCACGCACCAAAGCCTCCGCTCGGCACTCCGGCCCGGGCCATTCGACTCTCGAGCGTTCGGCTCAGGCCCGAAGGCGAGCCCCGGCCAACACCCGCCAGAACCCAAGCTCCAGCGTCGCATCGCGGATTGTTTGTCGTACTCTTCTCGAGATGAAGAGCCGCATCGGGACGTCTCGAACTGCCGTCCTCCAAGCTGCGTCCTGCGTCCTTGTCGCCGTTCTGGCTGGAGCGGGGTGTCACCACGCCATCCCGCCGACGGCGCAGGTGGGCCTCGCTGCGGACGCTGGCGTCACGCCAACGCCTCGAGCGTCATCTTCGCCCACGTCGCTCGGAGCGCCGAGGCCGGGGCCGGGCGAGTACCTCGGCTCCAGCGTCGCCTCGAGCGCCGATGGCCGAACGCTCGCCGTCGGAGCCCCGGGAGACACGACTGGCGCGCGGGCTGTCGATGGTGGACCAGGGCCGGCGCTGGGCCGCGGTGTCGGTGCGGTGTACGTCTTCGGGCGTTCTTCGAGCGGATGGTCCCTGGACTCCTTCCTCAAGGCGCCGAACCCGGCCGCGAACGCCGCCTTCGGGTACCGCGTCGATCTCAGCGCCGACGGCCGCGTGCTGGTCGTGGGCGCCTACGGCGAGAGCTCGGGTGACCGGTCGAGCGGCGCCGTCTACGTGTTCGAGCGCGCCGGCAAGGACTGGGAAGCGCGAGCACGGCTCAAGGCCTCCGATTCGATGGCGGGTGACGCGTTCGGCAGCGTCGTGGCGTTGAGCGACGACGGCACGACGCTGGCGGCCGCACGATTCCCCGCCGTGTCGAGCGGCGAAGCTGAAGGAGTCGCGCCTCGCCGCAACGCCGTCTACGTCTTCCGACGTGGGGCCGGCATGTGGAGAGAGGAGGCAATCCTCGAGAGCCCGAGCGCCGATCCCTACACGACGTTCGGAAAGAGCGTGTCGCTGTCCGGTGATGGCGCGACGCTCGCGGTGGGTGATCCGTCGGCGGGGTCAGGCGCCCGCGCGAAGGGCGTCGTGACCGTGTTCTCGCGGGAGCCGGGCGGCTGGGCACCCGTGGCGAGCCTGGTTCCGGGAGGCGACGCTCCGACGCGCAACTTCGGAGCCAGCGTTTCGCTGAGCGGCGCGGGAGACACCGTCGTGGTCGGCGCTCCGGCGCTCGAGGCCGGCCGCGTCGTCGTCTTCCGGCGAAACGGAAGGGAGTGGTCGCGCACCGCCGTCCTCGAGAACCCGACGCGCGAGGCGGAGGCGCTGTTCGGGCACTCGGTGCACCTGAGCGCCGCCGGCGATCGCCTGGCCATCGGCGCGCCGGGGATCGATCGGGCCTACCTCTTCGAGCGCGGAGCTCACGACTGGCGCCTGCGAGCGACGCTCCGCGAGCCGAAGGCTGCTCGACCGACGGAGTTCGGCGGCGCCATCGCAGTCAGCGGCGACGGCTCGACCATCGCCGTCGGCGCCAAGCTCGAGAGCCGCGGAGCCAGAGACAGCGGCGCCGTCTTCATCTTCGCGGAGTGACCGGAAGGAGGCTTTCGCGGCCGCGCCGATTCGGGCCACGGAGGGCTCGAACCGCGCCAAGTCTGCGTTCAGGTTCCTTTGGCCCGTGACGAGCTCGCTCTCGTTCGGGAACGCTCTGCCTATGGGCTTGATCCGGTTTGGTGGACACCTTTCGAAGCAAGTAGAGGTGTTCCATGGAGCAGGAGACCAAGCCGAAAAGGCAGCAGCGGCCGAGGCGTAGTTTCACGGACGAGTTCAAGGCGAGCGCGGTCGCGCTGGTGCTCAAGGAGGGCAAGAGCGTCACGCGCGTCGCGAAGGATCTCGACCTGACGGCTTCGTCGCTCGGCAAGTGGGTCGAGCAGGCGCGCGCGGACGCGGGCAAGAGCACGCGCGGGACGCTGACCACCGAGGAGAAGGACGAGCTGGCGCGGCTGCGGAAGGAGGTACGCGAGCTCCGCCTCGAGCGGGAAATCCTAAAAAAAGCGGCGGCCTTCTTCGCGAAGGAGAACGGGTGAAGTTCTCGTTCATCGCGGAGAAGGCCGAGCTCGGAGTCGCGAGGCTCTGCCGTGTCCTGGCCGTATCGAGGGCTGGGTACTACGCGTGGTGCCTGCGGCCCCAGAGCGCGCACGACGTCGAAGACGAGCGCCTCAAGGTCCTGGTGCATGAGGCGCACCTGCTGGGCCGCAAGGCGTACGGCAGCCCGCGGGTGCACCGCGCGCTGAAGAAGAAGGGCGAGCACGTCAGCCGGAAGCGCGTCGTGCGGCTCATGCAGGAGGAGGCGCTCGTCGGTCGGCCCCGCCGACGCTTCAAGCACACCACGGACAGCGAGCACGGCCTTCCCGTCGCTGGGAATCTGCTCGACCGGCAGTTCACCGCGAGCGCGCCCAACCAACGCTGGGTCGGCGACACCACCGAGCTGCTCACGCCCAGCGGCAAGCTGTACCTGGCCGCGATCATCGACCTCTTCTCGCGCTTCGTCGTGGGCTGGGCGGTGAGCGCGGTCAACGACAGGCACCTCACCATCAAGGCCCTCGACGCGGCGCTCCGTCGCCGCTGCCCGGGCGCGGGATTGCTGCACCACTCCGATCAGGGCTCGACCTACGCCAGCGAGGACTACCAGGACATCCTTGAGAGGCGCGGCATCACCTGCAGCATGAGCCGGCGCGGCAACTGCTACGACAACGCCGCGATGGAGAGCTGGAACAGCACGCTCAAGAGCGAGCTGGGCGAGCACTTCGCCAGCCCGGCCGACGCGAAGGAGAAGCTCTTCGACTTCATCGAGGTCTTCTACAACCAGACGCGGATGCACTCGTCACTCGACTACGCGTCCGCCGGCCGAGTTCGAGCGCGCAGCGCGGCAGGTACAGCTCGCGGCATGAGCACCACCGTCAGCCAGAGGATCTCGACTTCAACGGCGTCGACCGAAAGATCGAGGCCTCTGGCTGGCCACAGGAACGACGAACGCATCTCGACCCAGGCCTCAGGTGCCCCCGATTCGAGCGTCTGCGTGAGCACGTCGAGCAGTACGCCTTCGCTCGCTGCGCTCGCTTCGGCGGGCGTCGCGACCGACAACAACCAACCGCGGAGGTCACGAACCGACTACCCTGAACACGACGACGACGACGGTGTGTTTCGACGCATCAACACTGTCCACGAGATCGGATCAGGCCCAGGCCCATCGGTGCTGCGTCAGGCGACGCGGGAGGGCCTCGTGCAGCTCGGACGGCGAACCGTCCGTCCTCTGCGGAGCACGGCCTGCCGCCGCCGGTCGTCGGAGCTCATGGAGTGGGGCCGTCTCTCGGCGGCGAGAATGACCCACGCCCGCTTCCCCTCCTTCCACTCTTCGGCTCCGGCATTCGACCGATGGACACCTGGAACCGAGTGGTGGTCTCGGGCGCGCCTTCGACTCTCGGCCCGAGAGGGCGCCCGGAGGACTGAAGGGCGGGGCGTCCCGGCGCAGTGCGCTTCACGTACTGGCGCTCTGCCAGTGCGCCGCGCGCTCGTTACGATTCGCTCGACTCGCGGCAAGAAAAGGAGGTTCAGGTGAGATCTCACTCTCTAGCGATCGCGTGCATGCTCGGCTCGGCAATGAGCTACAGCCCAACGTGCCTGGCACAAGCTGTCGAAGACACCCGCGACACCAGCGAGAAACCTCAATCAATCGTCGTGTGCACTGGATGGCACGCCCTTTGTAGCCTATCCACCGACTGCGCAATGAAAGGCGACAGGGCGACCTGCGACTGCTTCAGAGTGAATGAAACCCACATTGTCTTGACGACCGAAATCCAGGACGAGGCGGTCAAACACCTGACGCAGCGCACCTGCACCGACAAGCGACCTTGCGAAACGGATCAAGCCCCCATCTGCAAGGCCATCAAGTCCGGAGAGTACGAAGTCGACAATGTGAAGTATGAGTGGGTATCAACGTATTCGTATCGCGGCTGGTGCAGCATCTTGGAACGAGCGCCACAGCCCTGCATTCAGCGCGCTCCAGGCTATTCCGGCGATCTCTATTGGGCCATATGCGACGTCGCTCCGTGTACCGAGAACCCGCATCCGTCGAATCCAGACAAGCCATTGAGCTGCCAGTGTCGCGTCGAGCGCACGCCATTCGTAGGAGTCAACGGCAGCTGCACCGGTGACAATGGCGGGATCATTTCAAGCATGGCGATCTCTGGATGGGATTTCAAACACAACACCTATCGATTCCCCATGCCCGGCTATGAATACGTCGGGCCGGCCTGTGCTCCGTTGAAGTCCGATCCAATCCCGCCGCACAAGAGCGACAACCCTCATCGACAGCCAGCGCCGAGTCCTTGAACCGCCCCAAGCGGCCCTCGCGCTCCGCCACCACCTCCGCCGTCTTCACCTCCTCGGCCTCCGTGCCTCGTCCTTCGACGGGCTCAGGAGTGGGCCGGATCCGATCTCGTGGCCAGTGTTGATGAGTCGAGCGAGTTCGAGGTTCGAGCATGCGTGTCCGGTTAGCGGGGGCCTGAAATCCTGAGGCGAGACGATCACTTGCGGTGGGGGATCGACACGAGCCGCGAATCGGTGTTGTTCGGGGCCATGGCG
>JBBIOE010000279.1:0-8906 GCA_037443525.1 Archangiaceae bacterium
CCACCACGACCACCACGAGCCCGGGTACGACGAGCACCACCACCACGACGAGGCCGACACCGCGGCGGAGCACAGGCACGCGGCCCCGGCGAGCGTGGCGGCGTTCGTGGTGACCTGCAGCGACTCGCGCGATCCGGCGACGGACGACAGTGGGGCGGCGATTCGGCGGCTCCTGAGCGACGGCGGGCACACCCTCGCGGGCTCGAAGCTGGTGAAGGACGACGCTCTGGAGATTCGCGCGGCGCTCGACGAGGCGCTGGCGTCGGGGGCGCGGGTGGTGATCTTCACCGGCGGCACCGGGCTGACGCGGCGCGACGTCACCATCGAGACCCTGGCGCCGATGTTCGAGAAGAGCATCACCGGCTTCGGCGAGCTGTTCCGGGTGCTGTCGTTCCAGCAGGTGGGGAGCGCGGCGATGCTCTCGCGCGCGGCGGCGGGCGTGATGAAGGGCGCGATCGTCTTCGCGCTGCCGGGGTCACCCAAGGCGGTGCGGCTGGCGATGGAGCAGCTCGTCCTGCCGGAGCTCGGGCACCTGGTGCGCGAGGTGCTGAGGTAGTGGCGCTCATTGGCCGAACCTCCCGTTCCCCCTGAGCGGAGTCGAAGGTGCCGAGCTCCAGAGCCAGAGCCCGCCGTGCCCGACCGGTCCGCCTCACGCCCGAGCGGGTCGCCCGCCTGTCCGAAGGCCTCGCCCGGCTCGAGGCCGATCCGTCGATTCAGCGGCGCACCCAGGACGACCCGATCGAGTTCCCCAGGCGCTACTCGGCGCCGGCCGATCAGGAGGTCGCCGGGCTCCTCGCGGCCTCGCTCGCCTACGGGCGGGTCGAGCTCTTCAAGCCGAAGGTCGAGGGCCTCTTGCGCGGGCTGGGGCCGTCGCCTTCCAGGGCGGTGGCCGAGCTCGACGTGCGCGGCGCCAGCCGGCTGCTCGAGGGCTTCGTCTACCGCTTCAACGTCGCGGCGGACCTCGGGGTGCTCCTGCTCGGCATGGGCGCCTTGGTGCGGGAGCGGGGCTCCCTGGAGCAGCTCTTCCTCGACGTGAGCGCGGCCAGGCCGTGGCGGGAGAGCCTGAGCGCCTTCGCCCAGGCGATCCGCGACGCGGCGCCGCGGAAGGAGATCGAGCGCTCACTGGGGAAGACGCGGGGGCTCGCGCACCTGTTGCCGGTGGGCGACGGGGCGGCGAAGCGGCTGTCCTTGTACCTGCGGTGGATGGCGCGGCCGGGCGACGGCGTGGACCTCGGCGCCTGGCCCCGGGTGGGGACGTCGCGGCTGGTGATTCCCCTCGACACCCACGTGGCGCGGGTGGCGAAGAACGTCGGGCTCACCGCGCGGCGCGATCTCAGCTGGCGCACCGCGGTGGAGATCACCACCGCGCTCCGCCTGGTGGCTCCCGAAGATCCGGTGCGCTTCGACTTCGTGCTCTGCCACCTCGGCATGAGCCAGCGCTGCCCTCGGGTCGCCGACGTCGAGGCCTGCCGGGCGTGTCCGCTGGCGACGGCGTGCGCCACCGGACGGCGTCGGCTCCAGCGGAGGCGTGCGCCGACCTGACGGCTCAGCGTCTGGTTGCGTGAGCGCGTCATGGGGGTCGAGGAGGCGTCCGGCTCGCGGAGGGGTCCGCGAGCCAGCCTTGGCTGGTCTTGTGGAAGGCCAGGTCGACCTCTGCACTGGTGGTCGGGAGCGTCGCCAGGTCGAGCCGCCCCTGAGTGGCGTCGAGGACCTGGGCGTTCGTGGCGCGGGGCCCGTCCTGCCGAAGGCGTACGACGAGCCGGTCGTCGTGCGACTCGACCGCCAGTACCTGGCAGCGCACATGGGGCGCGAACAGCTTCGCCAGCGATAGGTCAGTCTTCTCCTGGACGCACTTGGACACGTCACCCAAGTCCGGCTCGCACGGAGGCACCCGGGCGAGCACGTCGGGCAAGACGAGCGGGGCCAGGTCGGGGGCGTGGCGGGCAAAGGCGGCCGCCTCGGGACCGACCACCGAGTGCCGGCACAAGAGCTCCGCGCGGGCTCGAAGCTCGCGCTCGCCGTCGACGGGTGGCGGGCGCCCGGTGGACGCGCATCCGAGGAGCCACGACGCGGCGAGGGGCACAACGGCAAGAACGGCCAGATGGTGCATCGAGATACAGTAGCCGGAACGTTGCAGCCGCACATTGGCGGGGAGCGCGGGCCCCATGGCACTGGGCGCTCGGAGAGTCGGGTGGCGCCCCATCGAGGACGTGGGCGGGCCTACCTCGCGAAGCTCTCGACCACCGGCGTGAGGCGGGCCAGGTCTTCCTTCGACGCGCGCACGAAGATCCACGACCGCGCCTTGATCGACTTGGCCAGCCCCTTGCGGATGCTCCGGCGCACGTGCTCCTCGACGAACTCGAGCGAGTCGGCGCGCACCGGGAACACGCGGCTCTCCAGCTCGTCGCTCGAGGCGGCGGGCTCGCCGAAGCGGCTCACCAGCACCTCGCGCGCCAGCACCACGTCGCGCAGGAGCACCAGCTGCACGCGCGACGTCGTCACGACCTCCTTGAGCACGCAGGTCCAGCTGCCCCTCAGGTCGACGTCGATCTCCTCGTCGAAGTACGGCACGGGCTCGACGACGTAGCTCCGCCTCCCCTCGGCGAGGGTGCGCGCGACGGCCTGTCCGAGCGTCATGCGCCCCTTGAGCCGGAAGTCGCCACCGAGCGCGCCGGGCACGTCGCACGGCGGCTGGTACCAGGCGAGGCGCTCGGGGCCCCTCGGCGCGGCGGGCGGCGCGAGCTCTCCCTCGTCCGCCTTGGGGTTGCGGCCGGCCTCGACGTCGAGCGACTCGATGACCTGCCGGGCTCGCGTCACCGCCGCCGTCGTCCCGCCCGCCAGCACCGTCTTGCCCTCGCGCACCGAGAACAACGTCTCCGGGAACATCGCCCGCAAGATCGCCAGCACGTCGGCGTCGGGCAAGAGCCACTTCAGCTTGATGCTCTGGACGTCCGGCCCCTTGAGCTGAAACGCGGTGAGCCCGGGGTAGGTGAGCCGATCGGTCACGCGCAGCGCCTGCTCCAGCTCCGAGACCTCGAGCGAGAACAGCTCCGCCAGGACGCCCAGGTGCTGCGTCCACTTCTCGTCGTCGAGCGACGCCAGCACCTGCGTCTTGAGGCCCGGCGCGACGATGAAGGGCTTCTTGCCCTTCTTCGCCAGCGTGGAGACGTACTCCCGCAGCGGTCGCTTGACCGGAGCGGGCGGTTCCGCGGGAGCGGCGGCCAACAACAGCGCGAGGGCGAGCGTCACGGCCGGACGTCTAGCGGATGGGGCCGGCCCGAGTCACGCTCATCCGCGCAGGCGGAAGATCGACCGCAGCCGCTCCAGGATGCGACCTTCCTCGGCCGCGCGCGGCGCCTCCTCGAGGGCGGTGGCGGCGGCGAGCCCGGCCCGCCGCTCGGAGAGGAGCTGGGCCAGCTGCTGCGCGTGCTCGGGGTGCCTCTCGAAGTTCTGGGCGAAGGCCTCGCGATCGAACTCCAGGAGCTGGCAGTCCTCGAGGGCGATGACGCTGGCGACGCGCTTCTCGCCGGTGAGCAAGGACATCTCGCCGAAGCCCTGGCCGCGGCCGAGCTTCGCCACCTCGGTGCCCGGCTTGCCCACGCGCACCGAGAGGGTGCCGGTGACCACCACGTAGAAGGTGTCGCCCTCGCGGCCCTCCTGCACCACCGCCTCGCCGGCGCCGAAGTGCCGCTCGCGCGCGAGCGAAGCGATGTTCTTGCGCTCCTCGCTCGAGAAGACGCTGAACAGATCGAGCTGGGAGAGCAGCAAGTCGCCGGGGCCGGTGCGCGGGCGCGCCGCCTCCCGCATCGTCACCACCGTCTGGGGGAAGGGGATCTCGATGCCGGCCCGGCCGAAGCGGTACCACACCCGCGACAGCACCTCGTCCGTCGCCGTGGTCAGCGCCCCGTAGTCCTGAATGTAGAAGCGCGCCAGGTACGTCATCTTCGAGTCGCCGAGCTCCGAGAGCCTCACCGCGGGCTGAGGCTTGGGGAGGATCAGCGGGATCTCGTGCAGGGCCTCCAGCACCTCGGCTTTCACCCGCGAGGGCGGCGCCTCGTAGGCCGCGTCGACCTTGAGATCGATGCCCACCGGCAGGCCGCCCCGGGTGAAGTTGATGACCTTCTCCTTGCCGATGAGGCTGTTGGGCAGGGTCACCGTCTCCTGGCGAACGGTCTCCAGCCGCGTCGCGCGCCAGGCCACCTGCACCACCCGCCCGACCTTCTCGCCCACCTGCACCCAGTCGCCGACCTCGAAGGGCCGCTCGAGCTGCAAGGACAGGCCGGAGAAGAGGTTCCCGAGCGTGTCCTGCAGCGCGAAGCCCAGGACCAGCGAGAGCACCGCCGACGTCCCGAGCAGGGTGGTGACGTCGATCTGCAGCTGCGTCTTGAGGATGGGGATGGCGGCGACGACGTAGAGGACGAAGTCGAGCACGTCCCTCAGGATCTTCGCGGTGGGCCTGGGGCTGATTCGCCGCCACCCCCACAGCGCGACCGCCACCGCGGTGCGGATCAGCGCGAAGGCGAACGACAGCATCCACGTCACGCGCAGGTACGGGTGCCAGTCGGCCGGCGTCACGTCGGGCAGCCACAGGCCGCCCACCCGCAACCCGAGGAAGAGGACGAACCACCCGATGGCGCCGCCCACGTCGCGCCGGAGGATCGGGTCGCGGGCCACGGCGCGCAGCAGCAGGGTGGCGACGAGGCCGACGAACCCGATCACGAGCGCCCGGTTGCCCTGGAGGAGAGACATCACGCGCCGCGATGTTCGCCCGCGCCTTGGGGTGGGGCAACAAAACGGGGGGTTCTCGCCCGCGGCCGTTCGGGTAGAAGGGCGCGCCATGCCCTTGTCCGAGGTGGAAGGCCAGTCGCGGGCCATCGACGCGCTCACCGCGGCGCTCGCCTCGCGCGCGCTGCACCACGCGTGGCTCTTTCACGGCCCCGAGGGCGTCGGCAAGGAGCTCGCCGCGCGCGCGCTGGCCCAGGCGCTCACCTGCCGCGAGGAGCCCTTCGTCGGCTGCGGCACCTGCTCGAGCTGCAAGCGCGTCGTCACCCGCAACCACCCCGACGTCACCTGGATCATGCCGGAGGACGAGCTGGTGCGCCGCGGGCTCGCCGGCCGCAGCGACTTCGACCACGTTCCCTCGCGCGACATTCGCATCGAGCAGATCCGCAAGCTGCAGGAGCGACTCTCCTTCCGCGCCCTGGAGGCGCCGCACAAGGTCGCCCTCATCGTCTCCGCGCACGCCATGAACGTGCCGGCGCAGAACGCGCTCTTGAAGACGCTCGAGGAGCCGCCGCGCGACACCATCCTCATCCTCGTCACCAGCGCCGCCGATCGCCTGCTCGCCACCATCCGCAGCCGCTGCGCCAAGGCGCCCTTCGGCCCGCTCTCCGAGCCGCTGTTGGCCGCCAAGCTCGTCGAGACGAAGAAGGTCGAGCCCGCGCTCGCGGCGCAAGTCGCGGCGATGGCCTCGGGCAGCCTGGCGCGGGCGATGGAGCTGGACGTCGAGACGCTCGCGCAGCGCAAGGAGCTCCTCGCGCGCTACGAGGCCCTGTCGCCCACCGACGCCCGGGGCTGGCTCGCCCTCGCCGAAACGCTCGCCGAGGACCGCGCCGTTGCGGAGGCGGCGCTCGAGCTGCTCGAGACCTGGACGCGGGACGTGGCGGTCGCGCAGTCGGGCGGTGAGCACCTGTTGAACGCGGACCTGAAGCCCCTGGCGCTGGCGGCGGCCGAGCGGCTGTCTCCGTCGGCGCTCCAGCGGAGGCTCTCGCTGATCGAGCGCGCCCGGGTCGCCATCGGCCAGCGCAACGGCGGCCCGCGCCTGCAGCTCGAGCGCCTGTTCATCGAGCTGCACTCCGCCTGATGCAGGCCCCGCGGCGGTTCCCCTCGGTCCGCAAGGTAGGGCTGTTGTCCGCGCTCTACTTCGCGCAAGGGCTGCCCTTCGGCTTCCAGGCCAGCGCCTTGTCGCTGTACCTCACCTCGGTCGGCGTCTCGCTCGACAAGGTGGGCCTCTCGAGGGCGCTGGCGCTGCCGTGGCTGCTCAAGGTCCTCTGGGCGCCGTTGGTCGACCGCGTTGGCTCGACCCGCTTCGGGCGACGCAAGTCGTGGATCGTGCCGATGCAGAGCCTGCTCGCGCTCACCTGCGTCTTCGCCGCCTTCGTGCCGCCCCAGACGCACCTCACCTGGCTGCTCGCGGCCGTGCTGGTCATGAACCTCTTCGCCGCCACCCAGGACATCGCGGTGGACGCTTTCGCCATCGATCTGCTCTCCCCGGAGGAGCTCGGAGCGGGCAACGCGGCGCAGGTCGTCGGCTACAAGATCGGCATGCTCACCGGCGGCGGGCTCCTGGTCGCCTGGAGCGCCACCATCGGCTGGAAGGGCCTCTTCTTCGCCATGGCCGGCCTGTGCCTCGGCGCGATGGCGCTGGTGCTGCCGGTGAAGGAGACCGGCGGCGCCTCGCCCCCAAGCCCGGCCCCCTCGGGCGGCGTGAGCTGGGCCGAGTTTCCCTCGCGGGTGAAGCTCGTCCTCGCGCAGCCGGGGGCGTCCTGGCTGCTCGTCGCGGTGGGCACGTACAAGATCGGCGAGGCGCTCGCGGACGCGATGTTCGGGCCGTGCCTGGTGCGGGAGTTCCACTTCGAGACCGAGACGGTGGCCCTGTGGCTGGGCTCCTTCGGCATGGTGGGCTCCATCCTGGGGTCCTTGACCGGCGGGCTGCTCGCGTCCCGCGGGTCTCTGGTGCGCGCGGTGGGCGTGGCGGCGGTCTTGCGCTCGCTGCCGCTCTTCCTGCAGTGGGCCATCGCCGCGCGCCTCATCGAGGCGAACGCGACCTCGGTCATCGGGGTCACGGTGGCCGAGCACTTCTTCGGCGGCATCCTCACCACGGCGATGTTCGCGCTGATGATGTCCAAGGTGGATCGCCGCATCGGCGCCACGCACTACGCGGTGCTCGCGAGCGTCGAGGTGCTGGGGAAGGCGCCGTCGGGGCTGTTGAGCGGCTTCCTCGTCCAGGGCTTCGGCTTCGCGACCGTCTTCCTGGGCGCGGCGCTGGTGTCGATCGCATTCATCGCACTGCTGGGCCCGTTGAGCCGCCGGGGCGGCTCTTCTGCTGCGCCGGCAGAGTGAATGTGTCAGACATGGGACACGGGGGGCTGCGCGGTAGGAGGCCCATGGCACAGAAGCTCATCTTTGGTCCGGCGTTTCGAGCGATGCTTCAGGCGAACCTCGAGCACATGAGCCCACAGGGGCTCGAGCGGCTGCGGGCGCTGGGTGTCGATCCTCTCGGGAAGCTCGAGGCCGCCTACCCCGCGGAGCAGTGGGCCGCCTGCGCGCGCCTCATGGCCGAGGACATCGATCCAGGCCTGCCGCTGGCGGAGTCCAGCCGGCGCCTCGCCCGGCGCTCCATCGACGCCTTCGCCGACGATCTGGTGGGGCGGCTGCTCTTCGGGCTCACCCGCCTCATCGGCATGGAGCGCACGCTCACGCGCATGACCAAGAACCTGCGCTCCGGCTCGAACTTCCACGAGACGCGCCTGACCCGCGTGTCGAACGACCCCGTCATCGACGAGGTGTGGATCAACGACGTCTCCGGGCTGCCCGGCTACTACCTGGGGCTGCTCGAGGGCGGCATGTTCCACACCATGGGTTTCATGAATCGAGTGACGCTCGAGCGCACCGACGGCACCGAGGCCGTGTATCGCTTCGTGCGCGTGCCGGTGAAGCCCGGGCGCTGACCCGCCCCAACAGTGCTTGTCGCGCCTCCTGGCCGCTGCTACTTCCCCCCGGTCTCTCTGGAGGACGGCATGGACGTGGTGAGCGTGAAGAAGGCGCTGGGTGGCGCGGTGGCCGCGGGCGCGAAGGTGGAGATTCGGGGCTGGGTGCACACCCGCCGCGACTCGAAGGCCGGCATCTCCTTCGTGAACGTCTCCGACGGCAGCACCCAAGACGTGTTGCAGGTCGTCGCGCCGAACACGCTGCCCAACTACGCGAGCCACGTGCAGAAGCTGACCGCCGGCTGCTCGGTGATCGCCCGCGGCACGCTGGTGCAGTCGCAGGGCAAGGGCCAGTCGCTCGAGCTGCAGGCCGACGCCATCGAGGTGCCGGGCTTCGTCGACGACCCCGAGACCTACCCGATTCAGCCCAAGCAGCACTCGCTGGAGTTCCTGCGCGAGGTCGCGCACCTGCGGCCCCGCACCAACACCTTCGGCGCCGTGGCCCGCGTGCGGCACGTGGCGGCCCAGGCCATTCACCGGTTCTTCCACGAGGAAGGCTTCTTCTGGGTGAACACGCCGATCATCACCGCCAGCGACGCCGAGGGCGCCGGGCAGATGTTCCGCGTGTCGACGCTCGACCTCGCCAACCTGCCGCGCACCGACGCGGGCAAGATCGACTGGTCGAAGGACTTCTTCGGCAAGGAGGCGTACCTCACCGTCTCCGGGCAGCTCAACGTCGAGGCCTACTGCCTGGCGCTGTCCAAGGTGTACACGTTCGGGCCGACCTTCCGCGCCGAGAACTCGAACACCACGAGGCACCTCGCCGAGTTCTGGATGATCGAGCCGGAGATCGCCTTCGCCGACTTGAACGACGACGCCGATCTCGCCGAGCGCTTCCTCAAGTACGTCTTCAAGGCCGTGCTCGCGGAGTGCGGGCCGGACTTCAAGTTCTTCGAGGAGCGGGGGCAGAAGGGCGTCACCGAGCGCCTGGAGAAGTTCGTGCAGTCCTCCTTCGAGCGCCTCGACTACGGGCAGGCGATCGAGATCCTGAAGAGCGCGAAGAAGAAGTTCGAGTACGCGCCGGAGTGGGGCAAGGACCTGCAGACCGAGCACGAGCGCTACCTCACCGAGGAGCACGTGGGCCGGCCGGTGGTGGTGATGAACTACCCCGAGCAGATCAAGGCCTTCTACATGCGC
>JBBIOE010000280.1:0-8801 GCA_037443525.1 Archangiaceae bacterium
AGCTCCACGGCGTTGCCGCGGCGGCGGGGCGCGTCGGTGGCCGAGGCGTCGTAGATGCCGGCGTAGATCTGCTCCATGTCGGCGTCGGGGTAGAGCACCGCGAGCAGAAGGAAGAGCCGGCGCTCGACCTGCGCCACCTTCTCCTTGAGCGCCGAGGACAACAGCGCCCGGGCCGCTGCCTCGCCGCTCTTGGGCGTGTTCGCGCCGGGGCCGTCGCCGAGTTGCAGAAGCTCGGCCTGGTGCATGGTGTTCCACGCGCGCAACAGCTCGCGGTCGAGCGCCTTCCACACCGGCACCAGGTCCTTGAGCGCCACCCGGCGGCCTTTCACCGCGCGAGCCAGGGCCCGGTAGAGGCGCCCGCGGAGCTCCTCGTCGGGCTCGTCGAGGTGCGCGGTGATGGTCTCCACCGCCTCGCTCTCGCCCATGCGGCCGAGCACGCGCGCGACGGCCCGCCGAATCGGCTGATCCTCGAGGTGGTTCGACAGCACCTTCTCGAGGGTGGGAATGATCGACGGTCCGTAGGCGGTGAGCGCGTCGGTCGCCTCGCGCAGCGTGTCGATGTTGGCGGTGCGGTAGATGAGGGGAATGACGAACTCGGGGCTCTTGAGCAGCCCAGCGGCGGAGGTGGCCTCGCGGCGAACGCGCAGGTCCGGGTCGTTCATCAACTGCAGCACGGGCTGGTAGAAGTTCCGCACGCCGATGGCGCCGAGCACGTGGGCCGAGCGCTGCCGCATCACCGGGTCCTGGTGCGCGATGAGCTGCTTGAGCGCCTCCGCCGCCACCAGGACGCCGTCGAGCCCGCCGTAGCGGATCATGCCCGTCACCGCCGCTCCGCGGATGTGCGGGTCGGGGTCGTTCAGGAAGAGCCTGACGCTGCGCACCGCCTTGTCCTTGCCGATGGCGGAGAAGGCCTCGATGGCCGCGGCGCGCACCGACGGATCGGCGTCCTCGAAGCGCCGGAACACCGAGTTCGCGAAGCGCATCGTCTGCCGGTGCGCGTAGTACTCGAGCGCCTTCACCCGCACCAGCGGCGACCTGTGCTCGAGCAGGGGCTCCACCCGCGCGTCGAGGGAGAGCTTCTCGAGGCTGGGCAAGAGCGCCACCGCGTTCAGCACCTCGAGCTCGTCCTCGCTCGCCAGCGCCCGCTCGAGCACGCTGTTGGTCGAGCTGTCCTGCACCTGGTGGCGCGCCGTCTCGAGATCGAGGCGCTTCTGCTTGAGGTTGTCCTGCAGCGAGCGCACGTACTTGGAGCGGATGCCCACCACCACCGCGAGCCAGGCGCCGCACAGCGCCAGCGAGAGCCACGAGAGCCGGTACGGGTCGCCGCCGCCGAAGGTGCGGTAGCCCGCCAGCACCAGGCCCGACAGCCCGATGGCCATCGGCTTCACCACCCCGTCGATGAAGGCCTTGGCCGAGACGCGCGCCTGCGACGGCACCGGCAGGTAGAGGATCTGCGTGGTGGCGTCGTTGACGCTGTATCGGAACAGCGTGTCGGCGCCCTTGGCCATCGACGCCGCCCACAGGGCGGGGAAGAGCGCCAGGGCTCCGTTGCCCAGGAAGAGCGAGGCCGGGAGCACCGCCAGAGAGCCGACCGCCCCGAAGCGGTTCAACAGGCGGCTGGTGCCGAACAGCTGCAGGCCCATCGCCAGCGCGCCGACCACCGCGCTGAAGTAGCTGAAGTAGGCGGCGAGGGCGTCGCCCTTGATCTGATCGGCGGCCACCACCTTGAACTGGAAGTCGACCAGCGTGGTGGTGAAGAAAGTCACCGCGGAGAGGATGGCCACCGCGCGCAGGTGCCCGTCGTTGAAGACCCGCGACGCGCCGCCGGTGCGCTTGGTGTTGGAGGTCTTGCCCGTCGCCGCGCGCGCGAAGAGCCGCTGCCGGCCGAGCCGCCCGGCCGCGTAGGAGGCCGCCGCGGTGCCGATGAGCAGCAGCGCGCAGAGAACGAGCAGGGCCGAGGTGCCGAAGGCAGTGGCGATGCGGGCGCCGAGCAGGCCGATGAAGATGTTGGCGAAGGTGCCGCCGGCGCCGATGAGGCCGTAGAGCCGCTTCGCCTCGCGGGCGTTGAAGAGCTCGTTCGCCAGCGTCCAGAACTGCACCAGGACGAGCGCGCCCATCACCTCGACGTAGATGTAGATGGCCGTGTAGACCCACCCGGCGTGGAGGCGCTCGGCCGCGAAGGCCAGCGCGAAGAGCAGCGCGAAGAGCACCGCCGACGACAGGGCCATCAGGTCGCGCCGCACCCGCACCGCGAGCCGGCCGTAGACCAGGCCGGCGACCGTCACCGCGACCGCCGAGGCGACGTACATCCACGCGAGGAGCGAGCGGTCGCCGTGGGCCAGGAAGAGGGCGTCGCGCACCGTTCGGCCGGTGAGGAAGGCTCCCACCGAGAACAAGCTGTGCAGGAAGAGCGCGAAGGTCAGGCTGCCTTCACTGCGCCGTACCGGAAGCACCGTCTCGTAGAGCTTGGTCAGCACGAGCCCGCGACCTTAGCCCAGAGCCCCCCTGGGGGGATCGGCGAGATGCGGCGGGCTGGGGACGCAAGACCAGCGAAGCGCCGTCGCCTAAAAGTGGGCTCCGGGCTCGGCAGCCGGCGCGGACTTCGGGGGCCTCGCCAGCGCGGCGAGGAGCCTGGGGGCCTCGCCGGGCACGAGCGGCCGGCCTCCGAAGCGCGCCTCGAGGTAGCGGCGCGCCGCCAAGGACACCGGCGCGGCGAGGGGGTGCTGGCTCGTCCGGAGGCGGGCCGAGAGCTCCTCGAGCGGCTCACCGTCGAGGCGGTGCACCCCGAGGTCCGACAGGCGCCGCTCGATGGCCTCGAGGAAGCCGGCGGCGGGGTGGGGCCTGGGCGGTCCGGCCCGGCCCAGGCGGCGCACGGTGAGGAACGTCGCCACGGCGAGGAAGAGCCCGAGCCCGAGCGAACGCGCGCTCGGCAGGCCCGAGAGCTTCGGAGTGCCGCGCGCCTCGGGCGGAGGCCGAACCAAGGTGCGCACCGCGTTCACCTGGTCGATCAGGGAGTAATCGAGGACGCGGCGGCGCCAGGCTTCTTCCAGACGCTCATAGAAGCTCACCAGCGAGGCGAGCACCGAGCCGGTCTGGCGCCGCCGCCCGTCGCTGGGCGTGGCGTCGAAGCGCACCCAGCCCTCGTCCTCGAACCACGCCTGGGTCCAGGCATGAGCGTCGCCCGCGCGCAGGACGTAGCGGCCGCCGGCGCGCTCGCCGCCGAAGAAGCCCGCCGCCACCCGCGCGGGGATGCCGAGCGTGCGCAGCATCACCGTCAGCGCCGAGGCGAAGTGCTCGCAGTGCCCTTCCTTGCGCACGAAGAGGAAGTCGGCCAGCGGGTCGGCGACGTCCCCCGGAAGCTCCAGGGTGTAGGCGTTTCGCCGGCGCAGCTCCTCCTCGAGTCGGACGGCGATGGCCTTGGGCGTCGTCGCCGAGCCCTTGAGCCGTTCGGCGAGCGCCTTGACCCGCGGGTCCAGGTTCCGTGGGAGCTGCAGGTAGCGCTGCCGATCGATGGGCTCGATCGGGCCCGGTCCGGCCGCCTCGCTGCTGACGGCGACGTAGCGGTAGCCGTTGGCCGGGGTGGCGACGTGCACCTCTTCGCCCTCGAGCTGCGCCAACATCGCCGGGCCCGAGCCCGAGGTGGTGAGGCCGACGGCCTCGTCGAAGGTGATCGGCGTCTCCAGCGCCACCAGGGTGCGCGACTCATAGGCGGGCAAGAGCTCGATCCGCTGCGTGATCGTCTCGCGCCAGGCCATCGCGCCGACCTTCACCCGCGCGGTGAGCCGGCCCTCGGTGCCGTGGCCTCTCCACTCCTGGCCCTCGAAGGTGTCGAAGACGCGGCCGACCCAGTAGCGCTCGAGCTGCTCGACGCCCGGGTCGGGGGACAGCGAGGCCCGCATGACGGCGCGGGCGTTCGTCTTGATGCTGCCGCCGCCGCCGAGCCGCACCGTGTCGGACATGCCGGCGGTGCCACCCAAGAGCCCCGGGCCCGTTCGCCGCGACGCGATGTTCCACGACATGCGGGGGAACGCGACGAAGAAGACGATCGCTCCGGCGATCGCGAAGACCATGCCCAGCGAGAGCTGCGCGAGCACCGGGCGCACCGGCAGCCAGCTCTCCGTCTCCACCGGGCCCTCGATGATGCCCAGGCCGAGCGCGAGGCTGCCGGACAGGCCGAAGAGGAAGAGGCAGGCCGCGTACCAGATCTCGCCGGAGAGGGCCGCGCCGCCGGCCAAGAGCAGCACCGAGGCGAGCAGCACCTGCTGATCGGTCTCGCGCGTGGGGGCCGCGAGCATGCGCTGCGAGGTGACGAGGGTAGCGAAGGTGCCCGCGGCCACCAGCAGATCGAGCACGCCGCGCCAGGCGAGGCCGAAGAGCACCAAGGCCGCCACGAGCAGGAGCGCCGCCGAGAGGGCCGGCCGCGCCGCGAAGGGCCGCTTGCCCGCGAGCGAGAGCAGCCAGCAGGCGCCGAAGGTCGCCACCACCCAGGCGGGCAGCGCGCCGGAGAGGGCCGCCGAGGCGAACGCCGCCATCGCCGCCACGTCGCGCAGGCGCTGCCGCAGCCGGTGGCGGCCTTTGGCCATCAAGGGCGGGTGCCCTCGTCGAAGCCGACCCACGCCAGCGCGGTGAGCACCCGCCGCTCCTGGCCCAGGCCCGCGCCCGGCCTGAGGCGCCGGCGCCCCGCCTCGAGCCCCACCTCGTGCCCGCGACCGATGAGCAGCCGGGTCATCGCCGCGACCTCCTCGCAGGCGCGATCGAGCGCGTCGGGCGAGAGCTTCGCGTCCACCGAGAGCGTGTACTGGCGCCGGTCTTCCCGCTCGTGCTCGGTCTTGAGCAGCTTCCCCACCGCGGCGCTCTTCTTCCAGTGCACGCGGCGAGCGTCTTCCTGCGGCGAGAGCTCCTTGAGGCCGAGCAGGTCGCCGGTGCCGTCGCGGTGGCGCGGGTTGCCGGCGTCGCCCCGGGTCTCGCCGTGCACGTCGGCGTCGGGCTCGCAGGCGAAGCCCTTCTTGGGGAAGACGACCAGCACGTCCTCGAGCGTGAACTCCCGCGACTTCTCGAAGAGCCCCAGCGGGAAGAGGGTCGAGACCCGCATTCGCCCGAGCCGCAGGGGGCCGCGGCGCTTCGCCACCGCGTCGGCGCGCACCACCACCGGCTCGGCCATCGTCACCAGCGGCACGAACGCGCGGGCGACGAGGCCCGCGGTCCGCTCCTCCAGCAAGAGGGCGAAGGCGGTGCCGGCCTCGCGTCGGACCTCGTAGCGCAAGGGGAAGGTCTCGCCGGCGAAGGCCCCGTCGGGCACCAGGCGGCGGACGCGCACGTCGCGCAGCGCCCGCTCGCTCAACACGCCCGAGAGCACGATCACCGCGAGCAGCAAGCCGAGCATGAGGTAGAGCAGGTTGTTGCCGGTGTTGAGCGCGCCCAGGCCCACGCCGCCGGTGAGCACCAGGTACACCCAGCCCAGGCGCGTGACGGAGAGCTGGCGAGGCGGCCGGACCCAGGCCAGCAAGCGCTGGAAGCGGCTCATCGCGGCGCCGGCACCTTCTTGGTGAGCTCGACGAGGAGCTGCGACGCCTCGTCGCGCGCGAACGCCCCCTGCGCGGAGGTGCGCAGGAGCAGGCGGTGGGACAGGGCCGGCACCAGCACCAGCCGCACGTCGCCCGGGGTCACGAAGTCGCGGCCCTCCCACAGCGCCGCCGCGCGGGCCGCCGCCATCACCGAGAGCACCGCGCGCGTGGAGATGCCGCGCTCGATGTCGGCGTGCTGCCGCGTCGCCCCGGCGAAGCGCACCAGGTAGTCGGCGAGATCCTTCGAGACGCTCACCCGGTCGGCGGCCTCTTGCAGCGACTTGAGATCGTCCACCGACGCTGCCGGTACGAAGGTCGCGAGCGGGTCGCCGCGGCGGCTCATCACCAGCTCGGACTCGACCTCGGGCGACAGGTGCCCGAGCGAGACGCGGAAGAGGAAGCGGTCGAGCTGGGAGTCGGGCAGGGGGTAGGTGCCGGACAGATCGAGCGGGTTCTGCGTGGCGATCACCGCGAACGGGGCGGGCAGGGTGTGGGTCACGCCGTCGAGGGACACCTGCCCCTGCGCCATCGCCTCCAGCAACGCCGACTGGGTGCGCGGCGGCGCGCGGTTGAGCTCGTCAGCCAGCACCAGCTGGTGGAAGATCGGCCCCTGGCGGAACTCGAAGCGCGCCTCGGCCTGGCGGAAGACCTGCGTGCCGAGGATGTCGGAGGGCAAGAGGTCGGCGGTGAACTGCACCCGCGCGAAGGAGAGGCCGAAGCTCTTGGCCAGGCCCTCGGCGAGGGTGGTCTTCCCCACGCCCGGCACGTCCTCGAGCAGGAGGTGCCCGCGGGCGACCAGGCAGGTGATGGCCAGCTTGGCCTGCTCCGGCTTGCCGAGGACGACCGAGCCGAGGTGGTGCTGCAGTCGCTGGAGGAGGTCCTGGGGAGTCGCGCGCATCGAAGCGGCGAAGTCTAGTGGACGGCACCTGTCCCGCGCTGCGAAAACTCGCGCCCCGTGGGTCGCATCCGCCGCCTGAGCGAAGGGCTCATCAACCAGATCGCCGCCGGCGAGGTGGTGGAGCGCCCGGCCTCGGTGGTGAAGGAGCTCGCCGAGAACGCCGTCGACGCCGGCGCCACGGTGGTGAAGGTCGAGCTCTCCAGGGGCGGGCTTTCGGCGATCACCGTCATCGACGACGGCCACGGCATGTCGAGGGAGGACGCGCTGCTCTCGCTGGAGCGGCACGCCACCAGCAAGCTCGCCGACGCCGAGGGGCTCACCCACATCCTCACCAAGGGCTTCCGCGGCGAGGCGGTGCCGGCCATCGCCTCGGTGTCGCGCTTCACCCTGCGCACCTCCGAGCCGGGCGCCACCGAGGGCGTGGAGGTGAGCGTCGAGGGCGGCGGGCCACCGGTGGTGCAGCCCTGCGCGGCGCCCGGCGGCACGCGGATCGACGTCGTCGAGCTGTTCTTCAACACCCCCGCGCGGAGGAAGTTCCTCAAGCGCGAGGCCACCGAGCTGTCGCACTGCGAGGAGGCGGTGTGGCGGCTGGCGCTGGCGCACCCCGAGGTCGGCTTCTTCCTCGAGCACGACGGCAAGCGGCTGATCTCGAGCCCGGCGACGCCCGGCGCGCCCACCGAACGGCTGGTGCTCGCCCTGGGGAGCGAGGCCGGAGCGCACCTCTTCGCCATCGAGGAGCGGCGGCTGGGCGTGCACGTGCACGGCTTCGTGGCGTCTCCCGAGTTCACGCTGCCCAACGCCCGGGGCATGTCGACCTTCGTGAACCGGCGCTACATCCGCGACCGGGGCCTCAACGCCGCCATCCAGCGCGCCTTCCAGGACACGCTGCCGCCGGGCCGCCAGCCGGTGGCGGTGGTGGCCATCGATGTCGACCCGCACACCGTCGACGTGAACGTCCACCCGCAGAAGCTCGAGGTGCGCTTCTCCGATCCACGCTCGGTGCAGGAGGCGGTGGGCGCGGCGATCTCGCGGGCGCTCAAGGCGGCGCCGTGGCGGACCGCGCCGTCGCAGCCCTCGTCCGACGAGGCCTCGGCGCACTACGCCCTGGCGGTCGATCGCTTCCTCGCCCGCGCGCAGACGGCCCCCGCGTTCCTCGAACCGATGAGCCCCTACGCCGGTCTTCCGTCGGAGCGGCCGGCGTTCGGGCTCGCGCGCCCCGACCTCAACCAGGCGCCGCCGGCCGGCTACTTCGCCGCCTTGCGCTTCGTCGGCGAGCTCGGCCGGCGCTTCTGGATCTGCGAAGGGAAGGGCGGCACCCTGGTGGTGATCGATCCCCGCGCGGTGCGGGAGCGGGTGCTACTCGACGCGCTGGCGACCCGGCTCGCGTCGGGCGAATTGGCCGCCGCGGCGCCGACGCTCTTCTCGGCCCAGGTGGCGCTCTCGCCGGCCGATCACGCCGCGGCGCTGGACCGGGCCGGGCTCCTCGCGCAGCTCGGCGTCGAGCTCGAGGCCTTCGGCGCCGACTCGCTCGTGGTGCGCCGGGTGCCGAGGGAGCTGGAGCGGGCCGACGCGCGGCTCCTGCTCGTCGATCTCGTCCGAGCGCTGCCGGGCGCCGACGCCGAACCCGAGCGGGCGCTGCCCACCCTGGCGCGGCACGCCGCCGACGGCGAGGCGCGCACGGTCTCGCACGACGAGGCCCAGGCGCTCCTCGCGCGGCTGGAGGGCGTCGACTTCGGAAGACCCTGCGAGCACGGGCGCGTGGTGGTGGCGGAGACGCCGCTGCTCGAGCTCGAGGCGCGCGCGGACTGAAAAATTGCGGGGCCGATCGCCGCTGCTACCGTCCGCTGCACCCCTGTAGCGCGGGAGGTGCCCATGGTCGGCGTGATCACCGGAAGAGACGTCGCGGCGAACCTGCGGCTCATCGTCAGGGAGTTCGGCTGGCGGTGCCTCCTGCGCTGCGTCCGCGCGGCGCTGTTGGGCCCGCGCACCACCTTCCTCGATCTCGTCTGGGAGCCCCGCTCGTGACCGACACCCTCGCGTTCGCCTCGAATCAGCTCGTCCCCGCCGGCTACGCCGAGAAGGCCATGGCGTCGCTGATGCAACTGCACTCCGAGCTCATGGAGGAGAAGGAGCGCCGGGTGCAGCTCCACACCACGCTGCTCCAGCGCGAGCAGGCGCTGGCGGAGATGAAGCACTACGTGAAGCTCCTGGAAGAGAAGCTGGCCACGAAGGCCGGGACGAACCCGACCGCCGAGCCTGCGCCGGTGAAGGCCGCGCCGCCACCGCCTCCGCGCGAGGCGCCGCAGCCACCGCCCCTGCGGCCGCGCACGCCCGTCGCC
>JBBIOE010000281.1:0-8790 GCA_037443525.1 Archangiaceae bacterium
ACCGAATAGAGGCAGGGCGGCAGCGTGACCGCGTTGGCCTGCACCGTGACCGTCACCGTCGGCTTGGTGGGGTCGTTGGAGAAGAGCTTCACCGTCCACTCCTTCTGGCCGATGGACTGCGGCGTCACGCGCACGGGAATGTCGAGGAGCGCGCGGACGCCGGCCGCCTCCAGGCCGACGTTCGGGTCGTAGGCGCCGGGGCCGTTCGCGGGCAGCGTGTTGGCGCAGGTCTGCGTCGAGGCGTCGAAGACGCCCAGGCACAGCTCGTCGACGGTGGTGTTGGTGTTGTTCGGCGTCACCGTCCAGTACGGCGCGCCGTTGCCCTGCGCGCCCAGGCGCAGGTTCGCGCGCGGGTCGGGCGGGTTGGGCCGGGTGCCGACGTTCTGCACCGTGAGCCGCTTGGAGGCGAAGGAGGGCGGCGAGGCGCTGGGGAAGTACGCCACGCGGCCGAAGTTCATGATCGGCGCGGGCTTCACGTCGATGGCCGGGCCACCGCCGACGCCACGCAGGGGCACCGCGATCGACGCCTGGCTCCGCAGGTCGGTGTTCGCCTTGAGGGCGCCCGGCTTGATGCCCAGCGCCACCGGCCTGAAGGACATGGAGAGCTTGGCGGTGCCGGGGACGATGAGGTTGTTGGCGTCGCGGGTCGCGGCCGGCACGGTGAGCTTGCTGAGATCGTTCGGCGAGGCGGCGGTGACCTTGTAGACCGACGACGCGGTGCTGCCCTCGAAGGCGGAGAGCTGGCTGAGCTCCACCGGTCGCAGCGCCTGGTTCGAGAAGGTCAGCTCGGCGGTCGCGGTCATCATCGGCGCGACGTAGCCGAAGTCGAGGGTCGAGGGCGCCCAGGTGAGCACCTGGTCGACGCCGGTGCCGATGAGGCGCACGGGCACCTCGGGGCAGCCCTCGGCGGCGCGCATGCGCGCGGTGGCGAAGTAGTCGCGGGCCTCGGTGGGCGAGAAGACGATGGTGACGGTGCGGGTCTTGCCAGCGCTCAAGGTGAACTCGCCCTGAGGCGTCTCGGCGGTGTAGGCGAAGACCGTCTCGCCCTGCGCGGACTCGATGGTGCCGACCGAGGCCAGGGTGTCGATGGCGCGCTGGTTGGAGAGCGTCACCTCGCGGTTGAAGCTGTCGCCGCGCGCCACGGCGCCGAAGTCGAGGGTGCGGGGCAGATCGCACTCGCCGGAGATCGCGCGGCCCTTGATCTCGATGGCCGCGGTGTCCGAGCCGCCCGGGGGGGTGTTGGTGGCCTTGAGGGTGATGTTGCTGAGGTAGTCGATCTGCTTCTGCGTCGGGTCGAGGGGCGGGCTGAACGAGAGGTCGAAGTCCTGGGTCTCGCCGGAGCGGATGTCGACGGTGCCGTACGCGAGCTTGAAGACCGGATTCATGTCCGAGTACGAGTCGCCGAGCTGAATCGCCGCGCCGTCGACCTTCTCGAAGCGCTCGATGGAGAGCGTGCCGTCGCCGACGTTCTGCACGGTGAGCTTCTTCGTCACCGTCTTGCCCATCGCCACCGGGCCGAAGTCGTAGCTGCCGGTCTCCAGCGACTGCGTCACGCCATCGACGGTGGAGACGATGCGAATCTCACCGTAGGAGTGCTTCTGGACGGTGTCGCAACCTCGGCAACTCGAGAACGCCACGGCGAGCGCAACGACGCCCGACAGAAACACCTTCGACGACTTCGTCATGGGAGCTCCTCGATACGGAAGACGGCGGGGCGAGATCCGGCGCGAGCTCGCCTTCTTTTCACGAACGAATGCGGGCTCTTGGCACAGACACGAGAGCACGGTCAACCCTTTGGGCAAGGCAAGACGTCGGAGTGTGACACGAGTGTCGCGGTTTTGGGGTTCGACCTTTTTCCGTGCCGCCAGGTATGCGGAATGAGACAACCGTCGCGCATGGACTCCGGGGCGGTGCAGGACAGTCGCCAGGCGTACACGGCGCGCCTCGCCCAGGCGAAGGCGGCCATGGTGCGGCTCGATCGGCAGAGCGCGTGGCTCGCGAATCTTCGGGTGGTGGCGTTCCTCGCGCTGGCGGCGCCCTTCGTGCGGCAGGCCTTCGCGCCGGTGGCGCCGTGGATGTGGGCGGCGGCGGCGCTGGGCCTCGTGGCCTTCGTGGCGCTGGCGTGGAAGCACAGCCGGGTCATCGAGGGCGAGGCGCGGGCGCGGTTGCTTTCGGCGTTGAACGAGCGAGGGCTCTTGCGCCTCGACGGGAAGTGGACGGCGTTCGCGGAGACCGGCGAGGAGGAGCTGCCGCCGCAGCACCTGTACGCCGGCGACCTGAACGTGCTCGGGCCGGGCTCCTTGTTCCAGCGCCTCGACGAGACGGGCACGGTGTTCGGCTCCCGGCAGCTCGCGCGGTGGCTGCTCGAGCCGCCCCAGTCGCTCGACGAGTCGCGGGCGCGGCAGGTGGCGGTGCAGGAGCTCTCGCGGCTGATCGAGCTGCGGCAGCAGGTGGTGGCCGAGGCGCGGCTGGCGGGAGAGGCGCGCGCCGATCCCACGCGGTTCTTGGAGTGGGTGGAAGGGCCGTCGACGCTGGACCCGATCCGCTGGGCGTTTCCTGTGGCGCACGTGCTGCCGCTGGTGACGCTGGGGCTCTTCCTCGGCGCCGATCAGGGGTGGCTGCCGCGCGGGAGCGGCTGGGCGGGGATTCTCTTGCAGGCGATGATCGTGTCGCTCACCAACAAGCGCCTCCGCACGCTCTACGAGGCGGTCTCCATCGGAGAGGGCGGGCTGGTGCGCTTCGAGCACGCCTTCCGCGCGCTGGCCGAGGCGAAGCTCGAGGCTCCCCTGCTCCGCTCGCTCCAGGCGGGCCTGCAGCCGGGCGGGGAGACGGTGCCCGAGCGGCTGACGGGCTTCTCGCGGCGCTTCGGCTTCGCCCAGCTGCGGCAGTCCGGGCTGATGCACCCGATCATCAACATCGGGCTGTTGTGGGACGTGCACGTCTTGTTTCGCCTCGACGCGTGGCGGAAGACGTCGGGCGCCGGGGCGCGGGCGTGGTTCGAGGCGCTCGGGCAGGTGGAGGCGCTCTCGTCCTTCGCCACCCTGGCCTTCGAGGCGCCGGAGTGGACGACGCCTGAGCTGGTGGAGGGCGACGTCGCGCTGGAGGCGTTGGACGTGGCCCACCCGCTCTTGGGCGAGGCGGTGGGCAACGACGTGGCCTTCGGCGGGCCGGGCGAGGCGTGGCTCATCACCGGCTCGAACATGGCGGGGAAGACGACGCTCCTGCGCACGGTGGGGCTGTCGACGGTGATGGCGCTGTGCGGGCTGCCGGTGCGCGCGAAGAAGTTCCGCGTCTCGCGCCTCGCGGTGGTGAGCAGCATGCGGGTGACGGACTCGCTCCAGCGCGGCGTCTCGTACTTCTACGCGGAGGTGCAGCGCATCGCGGCGATCCTTTCGGCGGCGAAGGCGGCCCCCAGGCGGTGCCTGTTCCTCCTCGACGAGCTGTTCATGGGCACCAACACGCGGGAGCGCCAGATCGCCTCGCGGCAGCTGGTGGCGATGCTGCTCGACTCCGGCGCTTCGGGCGCGGTGACGACGCACGATTTGGCGCTCTGCGAGCTGGCGAACGAGCGGCCGAAGACGGTGAAGAACGTGCACTTCCGCGATCAGGTGGTCGAGGGGGCGCTCACGTTCGACTACCGCGTGCACGAGGGCGTGGTGCAGACCTCGAACGCGCTGGAGGTGCTGCGGCGCGCGGGAATTCCGGTGGTGGATCTGCCCAAGTAGCTTTCGTCTTCACCGCTTGTCGGGGATCGGCCGCGCCTCCATCCGAAGGCGAAGCTCGGGAGGCGCCTCCAGGTTGTGGCCGTCGGCGTGGAGAAGCTCTGGCCCCCAGCGAAGCCGTGCTTCCATCTGGGGCGTCTTCCAGATCCACGACCGGCCCCCCTCTTCGGAGCGTTCTGTTCGCGCCTGACCGAACAGCTTCTCGAGCTCGAGGCGAACCGCGTCCAGCTCGGGTGAACCCTGCGCCCCACCTCGCAACGAGAGCTGCCCTGTCTTGAAGCGAACGAGAATCGAAGAAAGGCGTCCCGATCGGTCGAAGGCGAAGCCCTCCTCGGCCTCTACGCCAAGGAAGCAGACCCGCGTCGTGTAGAAACCTCCGACCCGGCGTTCGATCTGAAGGCCCCCCTTTGGGAATCTGGACTTGATGGGTGCCTCGGTTTCCCGCCAGGTCGGAGGGGCTGACGTGGGGAACTCTGGGGGACAGGTCGCCCCGGCCCGAGCAGCCATCAGCGCCAGCGCGAGGACGAGGACCCGAACCATCGCTCGACGGTATTCGAGCCCGCTCCATCGGCCAAGGCACCGTGGCGGTGCGTCGCGACTGAGAGCTCACGCCACCGGCGCACTGGGCCTGGGCGCGGCGGGCGGCGGCGCGGGCGCGGCGCCCTTCGGCTCGATGCGCACGCCCGTCACCCGCGGCCCGTCGGTGCGCGTCACCACCACCCGGAACTCCTCGAGGATCCACGCGTCGCCCACCACCGGCACCCGCCCGAGCTTCGCCATCAGGTAGCCGGCGATGGTGGTCACCTGCGTCTTGTCGACGTCGAACTCCAGCTCCAGCGTGTGCTCGAGATCGTCGAGCTGCGCGGTGCCGGGCAACTCGATGCGGCCGCCGGGCAAGGTCTTCACCGGCTCCTGCCGCCGCCCCATCTCCGCCACGTTGCCCACGAGCTCCGCCACCACGTCCGCCAGCGTCACCAGCCCCGACGTGCCGCCGTGCTCGTCCACCACGATCGCCACCTGCTTGTTGCGCCGCTTGAACTCCGCGAGCAGCTGCTCGAGCGTCACGTTCTCGGGCACGAACAAGACCGGCCGCTGCACCTGGGCGATGGACTTCAGCTCGCCGCGCGAGAGCAGGTAGTAGAGGTCCTTCACGTTCACCAGGCCCTCGATGCGATCGAGCGAGCCGCGGATCACCGGCAGCCAGGTGTGCCCCGAGGCGTGAATGGAGCTCAGGTTCTCCTCGAGCGTCGACTCGAGATCGAGGTGCCTCATCTGCGAGCGCGGCACCAGCACCTGGCGCGCCGTCTTCTCCATCATGTTGAGCGCGCGCTCGAGCAGCTCAGCCCGCGAGCGGCCCAAGGCCCCCGCCGCCGCAGAGGAGGTGAACACCAGCTTCAGCTCGTCCTCGCCCAACGCCTCGGAGTGCTCGTGCTTCTCGTCGAGCGAGAGCATCGACAAGACCAGCCTCGTCCCCGCGTTGAGCACCCAGATCACCGGGTACGCCGCGAAGAAGAAGATCCGCATGGGCCACGACAACAGGAGGATCGCCTGCTCCGACTTGGCGATGGCGAGCATCTTCGGCACCTGCTCGCCCAGCACGATGTGGAGGAAGGTGATCACCCCGAACGCGAGCGCCACCCCGACGGTGTGCGCCACGTGCTGGGCGGTCTGGCTGTCGCCCGCCAGGCGCACGATGGCGGGCTCGATCAGCTCCGCGAAGGCCGGCTCGCCCACCCACCCCAGCGCCAGCGAGGCCAGGGTGATGCCGACCTGCGAGGCCGAGAGCCAGACCTCGAGGTTCCTCCGCATCACCATCGCGGCGACGGCGCCGGGCCGCCGCTCCGCCACCAGCGACTCGAGCTGCGTGGGGCGCACCTTCACCAGGGCGAACTCGACGGCCACGAAGAAGCCGTTCGCCACCACCAGGAACAGCGCGAAGCCTAAGGCCGCGAGCTCCATGGCGGCTCAGAGCACCTGGTCGAACTCGGCGTCGCCCTTGAGCGCGTCGAACATCGGGTCCGACCCGAGCCACGACACGACGCGGGCTCGATCGAGCGCCACCGCGGCCTTGAGCTGGGCGATGGCCTCCGCCTTCTTGCCCCACAGCGCGAAGAGCGCCGCGTGGTTGTAGGTGAGCAGCGCGTCGTCGGCCCGCAAGGCCTTGGCCGTCGTGTAGGCGCGGTCGGCCTCTTCGTAGAAGCCCTTCTGCGCGTAGCAGATGCCCAGGTCGAGCCAGGCGTCGAAGTTCTTCGCCTCGAGCTTCACGACCTCCTTGAGGAGCGTGATCGCCGTGCGGTAGTCGCCCTCGTCCATCTGCAGCGCGGCCAGCTCGTGGCGCGGCGACGGATCGCTGGGGTCGAGCTCCATCGCCACCTTGAGCTCGCGCCGCGCGTCGTCCACGCGATCGCCCTCGAGGTAGGTGAGCCCCAGGTTCAGGTGCGCGTCGGGGTACTCGGGGTCGAGCGCGATGGCCTCCTTGTACTCGGAGATCGCGAAGTCGGCGCCGTGCACCGAGAGGAAGCAGGCCAGGTTGTAGTGCGCGGTGGCGCTGTCGGGCTCGAGCTTGAGGGCGGTGAGGTACGCGGTCAGCGCCTCCTTGTACTGGCCCTTCTCGGCGAAGACGGTGGCGAGGTTGTCGTGCGCGTGCGCCGAGTTCGGATCGAGCTCGATGGCCTTCTTGAACTCCTTGATGGCCTCCTCCAGCCACCCCCGATCGGCGAGCTCGATGCCCCGCGAGTTGTGCTCGTCGGATTGCTCGAGGCTGTCCTTCTCGCGGCTCATGGCGGGTGGAATTAGCAGGTTTCTTCGAGGAAAGTCCCGTACCCCATGTTGAGCGCCCTTCTCTTCACGCTGGCCGCCGCACCGCAAGGGCCCGCCACCCTGCTCTTCGCCGGCGACGTGACCCTCGGGTACCACTACGAGGAGTGGGTCAACGGCCTCGCGGCCGACGGCGGCACCTTCGACGAGGCGGCGGGCTGGGGCTTCGCTCGGGTGGCCGAGGCCACGCGCGCCGCCGACTGCTTCGTGGTGAACCTGGAGTGCCCGTTCACGTCACGCGACGAGAAGCTGCCCAAGAACTTCAACTTCCGGGCGAGCCCCAGGCTGGTGAGCGCGCTCTCGGCCGGCGGCGTCGACGTGGCGAGCCTCGCCAACAACCACCTGGTCGACTACGGCCCCGGCGGCGTCGCCGACACCCAGGCCGCGCTCGACGGCGTCCACGTCGCCTGGTTCGGCGCCGGCCGCTCGCTTGCCGAGGCCCGCGCGCCTCGCCTGGTGACGGTGAAGGGCGTGCGCTTCGCCTTCCTGGGCACCTTCTTCCTCGGCGACCGCAACATCGAGCCCCTGGCCGTCATCGCCACCGAGACCAGCGCCGGCGTGGCGGGCCATTTCGACTCGCTCGAGCAGGAGCTGGCGATGCTCACCGCCGACGTCCGCGCCGCCAGGGCCAAGGCCGATCACGTGATCGTCTTCGCCCACTGGGGCCGCGAGGGGAACGGCACGCCCGAGCCCTACCAGGTGACGCTGGCGCACGCGGCGGTGGAGGCCGGCGCCTCGGCGGTCATCGGCTCGCACCCGCACGTCCTTCAGGGCGCGGAGCGCTGGCGCGGCGCCCCCATCTTCTACTCGCTGGGGAACTTCGTCTTCGGCGGAAACTGGAACCCGAAGGACAAGCGTACGCTGTTGGTCGAGCTCACCTTCGACGCGGGGGCGGTGCGCGGCGTGCGTCTGCTCCCCGCGACCACCGACGGCTACCCTGAACGGCCAGTCCAGCCAGCCCTGGCCACGGGCGCGGAAGGAGAGGCGATCCTCGACCGCGTGGCGGAGCTCTCGCGCGACTTCACCGAGCCCATCCTCACTCGGGCGAAGAAAGACGACGGCCGGGCCCTCCTGCCCGATGGGGGCGTGGAGCGACCCGGCCGCTGACCCTTCCTCTTCGAAGGCTCAGTACTTGCCCTTGGCGCGGCGCGAGCGAACGCGACGGCGCTTGAGGGCGGCGCGCTTGGTCTTCGCGCGGTTCTTGAGCTTCTTCTTGCTGCGGTTCGTTTTCACCTTGGGCATGGACCTCTCCGATCGAGATGGAATGTCGCTCATCGTCTGAGCGGGCAGGCGGCACCATGTCACACGCGAGCGTCGCGGCAAGTCGAAAAAAGCTCGGCGCCCAGGCCCGCTGACGGTCCTTGCGCCGGAATTCCCGAGCATCTACACACCGAGCGAAGTGATCGCGAAGCTCGAAGAGGTTGAGCGCAGGTTCGAACGCCTGACCGCCGACCTGTCCAACCCGGACGTCATCGCCGACTCCACGCGCCTGATGAAGACGTCGCGGGAGCGCGCGAGCCTGGAGAAGCTGGTCGAGGCCTACCGCGCGTACAAGAAGGTCGAGGCCGATCTCTTCGAGACCGAGAGCTGGCTGTCCAGCGGCGACGCCGAGCTCAAGGCCATGGCGAAGGACGAGCTCCCGGGCCTCAAGGCCAAGCTCGGCGAGCTCGACGCCGAGCTGAAGGTGCTCTTGCTGCCCAAGGATCCGAACGACGCCAAGGACGTCATGATCGAGATCCGCGCGGCGGCCGGCGGCGACGAGGCGGCGCTGTTCGCCGAAGAGGTGATGCAGATGTACCTGCGCTACGCGGCGGCGCGGCAGTGGAGGGCCGACATCATCGACCTGTCTCCGGGCAACCAGGGCGGCGTGCGCGACGCCACCATCGCCCTCACCGGCCAGATGGTCTACTCGTCGCTCAAGTACGAGTCGGGCGTGCACCGGGTGCAGCGGGTACCGAAGACCGAGGCCCAGGGGCGCATTCACACCTCGACCATCACCGTCGCCGTGATGCCCGAGGCCGAGGAGGCCGACGTGCAGCTCAAGGAGGCCGACGTCGACATGCAGGTGATGCGCTCCACCGGCGCGGGCGGCCAGAGCGTCAACACCACCGACTCCGCGGTGCGCCTCACCCACAAGCCCACCGGCATCGTGGTGAAGTGCCAGCAGGAGAAGAGCCAGACCAAGAACCGCGCGATGGCGATGAAGATGCTGCGCGCGAAGCTGTACGAGATGGAGCAGGAGAAGCTGCGC
>JBBIOE010000282.1:0-8617 GCA_037443525.1 Archangiaceae bacterium
CCCCCAGGTCGAGCTCCAGGCCACAGGGCTCGGCGAGCTCCAGCCCGACCAGCCACGCCGGCTCGGTGCGCACCTCGCGCAGGCGCGCCCCCAGCGTCCACGACGAGGCGTCGACCAGCCGCGCCGATTCCTCGGCCGGCGCCGCCAGCACCAGGGCGTCGAACTCGCCCAGGGCCGCGCCCTCCCTCCCGCCGAGGCGCCAGCGCCCGTCCGTGCGCGAGGCCTCCCGCACCGGGGCGGAGAGCCGCACGTCGACGCCGTGGAGGAGCCGGTCGGCCAGCGCCCCCATGGTGGGCACGCTCACCAGCCGCCGCGCGGGCGGAAGCGGCGTGAGGTGCTCGCCGAAGCGCACGGTCGAGGGCGTCCACTCCACCAGGAGCCGCTCGTGCTCGAAGGCCCGCACCCAGCGCCGGAAGCGCTCGTCGCGGGCGTCCACCTCCAGCTCCAGCGCGTCGAGGTGGTGCGGGCCGAAGACGAGGGGGACCAGCCGCCCGCCCGGCGTCGGCTGGGCCTCGAAGACGGTGACCGCCTGGCCGGCGTCGACCAGCACCCGCGCGGCTGCCGCGCCCGCCACGCCCGCGCCCACCACCGCCACCGAGAGCGCGCGCCGCCGGGCCGGGCGGAGGGAGCGCCGGGTGAGCTCGGCCAGGTCGACCTTCTTCGGAAGGTCGGCGAGCGGCGAGGCGCGCACCGTGCCGAGCACCGCTCGCTCCGCCTGCGGGGCGTCGAACGCGCCCAGGCACCAGAGGACGCCGAAGCGCGAGAGCGGGTCGCCCCCGTCGAGCGAGAAGCGGTCGTTGAGCTCGAGGAGCCGTGCCAGCGCCTCGTCGGCGGTGCGCGTCCACCCCACGAGCGCCTTGGCCCAGGGGACGCGCAGGGTGGTGTGGAGCTCGCCGTGCGTCATCAGGAGCCGCTGGCACACGTCCCACGCCGGCTCGCCGGTCTGCGCCCGCGCCAGCTCCTCGAAGGAGGGGAAGAAGGCGCGGCGGTCGCCCTGGTGGGCCTTCAGGGTGGCCCGCGCCCAGTCGGGCAGCGCGTCGGCGGAACGGGTGTCGGGCACGCTCCGGCAGAAGCCGAAGGCCAGCTCGCGCCAGCCGAGGAGCTCCTCGAGGTAGCGGGCGGGGCCGTCGCCGGGCCGCGCCCGCACGTCCCGGGCGAGGCGGAAGGGCGAGACGCACCCCAGCCTCAGGTACGCCGACATGCGGCTGGTGCCGCCGGCCAGCGGGTTCGAGCGGTGCTGGGCGTAGGCGTCGAGGCGCTCCTCGAGGAACGCCTTCCAGCGCGCCTCGCCCGCCGCGGTGCCTCCAGGGGTGTCGTGCACCCGCGCCACGGCGTGGTCCACCTCGCACTCGGCGACCAGGTCGGCCACGTCGGCGTCCGGCGGCACCGGCGCGAAGGGGAGCTCGGGGAGGAAGGGCGGGTGCGACGGCGCCTCGTCACGCCACGGCGAGGCGAGGGCCTGGTCCCACAGCGGGCGGGCGGCGGCGCTGAAGCTCGCGAGGTCCGACGCGGGCGCGGGCAGGGCGAAGCTCGGGGCCACGCAGGAGGCGTCGACGCGCCAGAGCGGGGCCGCCCGGGCCACCGCCTCCTCGGCGTCGGGGCTCGAGGTGAGGGGCGTGAAGTCGGTCACCACCAGCTTCGCCTCGGCGGCGAGGGCCAGCAGGCGCGGCTCGATGAACCCGCGCCGCTCGAGGTGCAGCGCGCCGCCCACGCCCCGCTCGGCGAGCGCCTGGAGCACGTCGAGGGCGCTCTCGAGGAAGAAGGCGTGCTGTCGATCGCTGGTGCCCGGGTGCGACGACAGGCCGAGGTAGACGAAGGCCGGGGCGTCGAGGCGGCGCGCCAGCGAGAGGGCGACGTCGAGCGACGGGTTGTCGAAGGCCCGCAGCGCCGCGCGCATCCAGTAGAGGACGAAGCGACCGCGCTCCCTGGGCGGCGGAGCGTGGGGGGCGAGCCGCTCCGCCAGCGACGCCGGCAACATGTCGAGAGTGTGCCCCAAAAAAACGGAGCGCTGCGCGTCGGGGGAGCACGCAGCGCGTCCGGAGCAGCCAAAACAACCTGGCCGCGTCAGTTGGGAATGTCGTGCCTTTTGAGTAAACGCACCCGAGGCACCGCGCCACTGTACCCTGAAACCGCTCCGCGGGCCGAGCGATTTTCTACCATGACCCCAGCTCTCCTCGCAGTGTACCTGTCCGTCGCTGCCCGTTTGGACAGCCCAGTCACCGAGCGCGCCGAGGCCCTGGCCAGGGTCGCCCTCCAGCGGGGCGCCGAGCCCCGGGGGGCGGCGGCGCTGATTCGCCTCCGGGCCCTGGAGGACGAGGTCGACGACCTGAACCTTCTGGCCGAGCCCTTCGCGGCGGTGGCGACCCGGGGCACGACGCACCCCCTGGTCCGCACCCTGGCCCGGAGCTTCTGGGCCGACGTGGAGCGGGCCCGGGGCAAAACGGTACGCGCGGCCGAGCTCGTGGCCGACACCGGCTTCGTGCAGGACTTCCAGGTGGTGGGCAGCTTCGACAATGAAGGGAAAGGGGGCTGTGACACCGACTTCGGCCCCGAGGCGGCGCTGAACCTCGACGCCACCTACCCGGCGAAGGGCCGCGAGGTGGGCTGGCGCACCGTGGGGGCCAAGGCGCCCTCCGGCCTGGTGGACCTGTCCCTCAGCCTTCGCCCGCAGAACGACGCGGTGGCCTATGCCTATACCCTCCTGGTGGCCGAGGCGGAGACCCGCGCGGTGCTCTCGGTGGGCGCTCCGGGCGCGTTTCGACTCTTCGTCAACGGCGTCAAGGTGGCCCAGGGCGACCGCTACAACCAGGCGCGGGCCGACCAGGCGCGGGTCGAGGTGAGCCTGCGCAAGGGGAACAACCGGGTGCTCCTGAAGGTCTGTCAGGAGTCGGCGCTGTTGGCCTTCGCCTTTCGCACCGAGCGGGCCGAGGGCGCCAAGGGGGCCTTCAAGGCCGTGCTGCCGACCTCGGTGCCGCCGCTGGAGAAGGGCCCGGCGCCTGCGCCCAAGGTGCTGCCCACCCTGGCCGACCTCCTCGCCAAGGAGGTGAAGGAGCGCCCCAAGGACTTCGAGCTGCGCGCCGACGAGGCGACGGTGCTGGGCTTCCTCAAGACGGACGACGAGCGCGACCACCTCGCCGCGAGCGAGGCGCAGGCCGCCGCCGATCTTCAGCCCGGCGACGCGGACCTCCAGGTCACGGCGGCCTCGCTGTCGACCGAGGACCTGAACGCCAAGAAGCGGCTCTTGGAGCGGGCGCTGAAGGCCAGCCCCAAGCACCCCTGGGCGCGGCTGCGGCTGGGCGAGCTCGAGCTCTCGCGCGAGCACCCCGAGGTGGCGCTGAAGCTCGCCGAGTCTCTCGCCTCCGACTTCCCCCGCTTCGCGCCGGCCGTGGTGCTGAAGGTGCGCGCGCTGGAGTCGCTGGGCGAGAGGGCGCAGGCGCACCTGGTGGTGGAGGACGCCTTCGCGCGGCTTGCGGTGCTGCCGTCCATCGCCCGCGAGGGCATGGCCCAGTCGCGCCGCTTCGATCGCCTGGAGGAGGCCATGGCCCGGGCCCGCACGGTGCTGGCCCTGCGCTTCGACGACGTGGGCACCCGCCGCACCCTGGGCACCATGCTCCTCGACGCCGGGCACCCGGAGGAGGCGGTGGAGCAGCTGAAGAAGGCGCTGGCCGCGGACCCCTTCGACCAGGGCTCCTTGCTGCGGGTGGCCGAGGTGCTGGCGATGAACGGCGCCGCCGACAAGGCGCTGGTGGCCTTCGCCGAGGCGCGGCGGCTCGCGCCCGACGAGCCCGAGGTCTTCGAGAAGGAGGGGCGGGCGCTGTTGCACCTGGGCAAGAAGGACGAGGCGCTCAAGGGCTTCATGCAGTCCCTGGCGCTGAGGCCCCAGAACCCGGCGCTCAAGGAGATGGTGCGCACCCTGCGCGGTGACGACTCGGCGGTGTCGCCGTGGGCGATGGCCACCGCGCCGCTGCTCGCCGAGGCGAAGGAGCTGAAGGAGGCGAGCGGCGAGGACGCGGTGGTGCTGGCCGACGTGGCCGCCTCGCGGGTGCAGACCAGCGGGCTGTCGTCGCGCTTCAACCAGGTGGTGGTGAAGGTGCTGACCCAGCGCGGCGTGGACGCGTGGCGGCAGATGCCCATCACCTACTCGCCCGACCGGCAGGAGGTGCGAATCCTCAAGGCGCGCATCGTCAAGCCCGACCAGAGCGTGGTGGACAGCTACGGCGACCAGGACCGCAACATCAACGAGCCGTGGACCGGCATGTACTACGACGCCCGGGCCCGGGTGCTCACCTTCCCGGCGCTGGCGCCCGGCGACGTGCTCGAGGTGCAGTGGCGGCTCGAGGACACCTCCATCGACAACCTGCTGTCGGACTACTGGGGCGACGTGGACCTGGTGCAGGGGCTCACCCCGAAGAAGCACTACCTCTTCGTGGTCGACATGCCGAAGACGCGGCCCTTGCAGTGGAACGCCTCCAGCTTGCCCAAGTGGCTCGTGCCCGAGCAGACCACCGACGCCGAGCGCACGGTGACGGTGTTCCGGGCGCACGACGTGCCCAAGGTGGTGCCCGAGCCCTCGATGCCCGGCTGGTCGGAGGTGGGCACGCCGCTCCACGTGTCGACCTACAAGGCGTGGGAGGACGTGGGCCGCTTCTACTGGGGCCTGGTGCGCGATCAGCTGGTGCCCAACGACGAGCTGAAGAAGACGGTGGAGGGCCTCATCAAGGGCATCGACCCCAAGGACACCGCGAAGCTGGTGGCGGCCATCTACGACTTCGTGGTCACCAACACCCGCTACGTCGCGCTGGAGTTCGGCATTCACGGCTACAAGCCGTACCCGGTGACCAAGGTGCTCTCGCGGCGCTTCGGCGACTGCAAGGACAAGGCGTCGCTGATTCACGCCATGCTGAAGGTGGCGGGGGTGGACTCCAGGCTGGTGCTCTTGCGCATGCGGCACCTGGGCGGCCTGTCGAGCGAGCCGGCGTCGCTGGCGGCCTTCAACCACGCCATCGCCTACGTCCCGTCGCTCGACCTGTACCTGGACGGTACGGCCGAGTTCCACGGCAGCAAGGAGCTCCCCTCGGCGGACCGGATGGCCAACGTGCTGGTCATCGAGCCCGACGGCAACAGCCGCTTCCTCACCACGCCGGAGGCGAAGCCTCTCGACAACCTCACCACCCTCTCGCTCGACGCCACGCTCAAGGCCGACGGCTCGGCGGCGGTCTCGGGGAGCCTGGTGGTGCAGGGCCAGGCGGCGCCGGAGCTTCGCCGGGTCTACGAGGCGCAGGCCACCCGGCAGGCGATGTTCGAGCAGCAGTTCGCCCAGGCCTACCCGGGCCTGGCGGCGACGACGGTGACGATGTCCGACCCCAAGGCGCTGGAGCAGCCGGCGAGCTTGGGCTTCGCGATGGCCGTGCCCCGCATGGCCGAGTCGACGTCGGAGCGCTTGCGCTTCTTCCCCTTCGGCTCGAGCCGCGCCTTCACCCAGAGCCTGGCGCCGTTGTCGGAGCGGACGTGGGACGTGGTGCTCTCCGGCCCGTGGGTGAACCGCTTCCACACCGCGTGGACCCTGCCGGCGAACGCGTCTGTCGAGCCGCCGCCCGAGGTGGTGGAGGAGTCGCCCTTCGGCTCGCTCCACATCACGGTGAAGAAGGGCGAGAAGGGCGTGCTCGACGTGAGCGGCGAGCTGGTGCTCACCCGGGCGCGCATCACCCCCAAGGAGTACCCGGAGTTCCGCTCGTGGCTGTTGCGCGTGGACCAGGCCTTCGGGCGGAAGCTGGAGGCGAAGCTGTTGCCGAAGTCGGCGCGGCGGTGAGCCGTCGCCGTCCTGACTGACGTAGACTTGAAAGGCCGATGCCGCACCTGGGTCACCTCTCCGCCGCGCAGTCCGACACGAGCCCCCGTGCTGCCCAGCGCTACCTGGAGCGTCTGCGGGCCACGCCCCCGCGCGAGAAGCTCGAGCGGGCGCTGAGACTGTCGGAGCGGGTCCGCGACGCGGCGATGGCGGAGATTCGCCGGCAGCTTCCGAACGCGGACGAGCGGACGCTGGCCCGGGAGTTCGTGCGGCGCGTGTACGGCGAGCGCCTGGCGGCGCGGCTCGACCGGCGGGAACGCGGGACGTGAAGGTCGAGGACTCGACGCTCGCGGTGGTGCGCGCGATGGAGCGCCTCGGTGTGCGGTACTACGTCACCGGCTCACTCGCTTCTTCGCTCCATGGTGAACCGCGCGCCACGAACGATTCGGACATCGTGGCCGAGTTGTCGGCTGTCGACGCGGTGCGGCTGCAGGCTGAGCTAGGCTCCCGGTTCTACGTCGATCCCGAGGAGTTCGCGCACGCGGTGGCGAACGAGCGCTCCTTCAACCTCATCGACGAGGTCGAGCTCGCAAAAGTCGACGTGTTCTGCGTCCACGCGATTGGATTCCAGGCCGAGGCGCTGACCCGTGCGGTACGCCTCGAGCTGGAGAAGGACGACCCTTTCTCGCGGGTCGCGGTCGCGTCGCCAGAGGATCTCATCGTCTCGAAGCTTCGGTGGTACCGCCTCGGGAACGAGGTGTCGGACCGACAGTGGAGTGATCTCCTCGGAGTGGTGCGCGCGAAGGCCGGGGGGCTCGACGTCGAGTATGTGAGACGCTGGTGCGACCGGCTCGGTCTCACGGACCTGCTCGAGCGGTTGCTGGCGCAGGCGGCGGGCTCGAAGGCGTAAGCAGCGGACGCGAAGCTGTTGCCGAAGTCGGCGGGGCGGTGTGGTCAGGCCTCTTTCCAGGTCACCACCAGCTTCTCGTCGGGGATCTTCGCCGCGGCGACGCGTGCGGTGGAGCGGAGTAGACAGCGCCCGTGCGCCACGCCCTCCTCGTGCTCGCGGCCCTCCACGCGCTCAGCGCCGAGGCGGCGGCGCGCACCTTCTTCACGCTCCCCACCTCGAACGGCCACGGGGCGGCGATGGCCGACACCAAGCTCGGCAAGGTGGTGCACTTCCGCGAGCGCCTGCCGGCCACCGAGGAGCCCACACTGGACGCCGCGGGCCACGAGGTGTGGGTGGGCAACCAGCCGCAGAACGTCGCCACCCGCGACCTGCTGTTCGACGCCTACTTCGGGCTGCGGGTCGGTGCTCAGCAGGGCTGGCTGCTCTCCACGCCGGACGCGAGCGGCTACGAGACCGCGGCGCCGTCGCCGGAGGGCGGCAGCGGCATCGTCACCTGGCACCAGCAGCAGCTCGGCGTCGACGCCACCACCTTCCTCTTCGCGCCTCGCGCCTTCCCTCACGCGGCCTTCGTGTTGGCGCTGCACCTGGAGAACAGAGGCAGCGCGGCCCTCGCGGGGGTGGGCGCGTTCTCGCTGCACAACCTCCACCTCGGCTTCGGCCGCCCGGGCGTGATGACCGACCTCGCGGCCAACGGCGAGACCGTCACCATTCCCAACCACGTGGACGTGCTCGAGCGGGCCTTCGCGGGCGTGGTGGTGGTGCGCGCGCTGGGCACGGTGACGCGCTCCACCGCGTGGAACGCCGCCTCGCCGTCGACGGAGAACGGCTACCAGTTGGTGCAGGCGGGAGGAACGGCGGACTTCGTCGACCGCACCGGGACGCTGCCCACCGGCGACGACTGGGTGACGGGCCAGCAGTTCGACGTGGGCACGCTCGCGCCGGGCGGCGACGCCTGGGTGGCGCTGGTGGTGGCGCACCACGCAGACCCGTTCGCCGGGGCGACGGTGCAGGGCTGGCTCGACTCCTGGGTGGGCGCGCGCGGGGCGAAGCAGCTCGTCGACGACGAGCGGACCGCCTGGAGCCAGCTGCAGCAGGCGCTGACCGTGCCGGCGGGGCTCACCACGAGCGAGGAGAAGGTCTATCGCCAGTCGGCCGCGGTGCTGGTGATGGCGCAGGTCCAGGAGAGCGAGGCGTTCCTGCGCGAGTCCCTCACCCGGGACGGAGAGCCGCGCCGCACTCGCTTCGGCGACGGCGGCGTGGCGCTCCCGGCGACGGTGGCTCACCGCGGGAAGGGAGCGGTGCTGGCCAGCCTGCCGCCGGGGGAGTGGACGGTGAGCTGGGTTCGCGACGGCACGTTCGCGGCGGTCGCGCTGGCGGCGCTGGGGCGTACGGACGAGTCGCGCGAAGCGCTGCGGTTCATGCTCGACGCGGAGGGCGGGCGCTTCCAGCGTTGGAGCGAGCTCACCGCCTACGCTCCGCTGCCCTACGTCGTCAGCCTCACCCGCTACACCGGCTTCGGCGTGGAGGAGACGGACTTCAACGCCTTCGGGCCGAACCTGGAGCTCGATGGGATGGGGCTGGTGCTGTGGGCGCTTGGGGCCCACGAGCGCCTGACCGGCGACACCAGCCTCGCCGACGCGCGGTGGCGCGAGGTGAGCGGGAGGGTCGTCGCGCCGCTCTTGGCGCTGGTGGATCCCGCGACCGGCCTCGTGCGCCCCGACTCCTCCATCTGGGAGACGCACTGGAACGGGCGCCAGCGCACCTGGACCTGGACCCAGGCCGTGGCGGCCCGGGGGCTGTGCGACGCGGCGGCGATGGCCGAGCGGCGCGGCGATTCGGTGCACGCGGCCGAGTGGCGGCAGGCCGGCCGGGCGCTGCGGCGCGCCATCGCCCAGCGGCTCACCGATTCGGCCGGTGCG
>JBBIOE010000283.1:0-8588 GCA_037443525.1 Archangiaceae bacterium
CACTCCGAGCCGTCGCTGCCGAGGGTGGTGACGCTCTGCCGGCCCCACCCCCAGGAGCGCAACTCGGGCGACGTGGCGCTGGCGCTGCGCGCGGGCTCGCGGCTGCGGCTCGCGGTCATCGACGGGCTCGGGCACGGAGACGCGGCGGCGCAGGCCGCCACCACCGCGGCCGCGGCGCTGGGGGTGGTGCAGGGCGAGGCGCTCGGCGCGGCCGTGGCCCGCGCGCACCAGGTGAGCGCGAGGACCCGAGGGAGCGCCTTCGCGGCGCTGGAGCTCGACGCGTCGAGGCGCACGCTCGACGCCACCGGCTTCGGCAACGTGCGGGCGGCGGTGCTCTCTGGCGACCGCCCGAGCACCCTGGCCTTCGTCGGGGCGGTGCTGGGCCACGGGCTCCCGGGGCGGGCGGACCTGCTCCCCCGCGTCGACGCGCAGCCGTGGCCTTCCAGCGGGGCGCTGATCGCGTTCACGGACGGCGTCTCCAGGGCCGCGCTCGCCGAGGTCACGCTCGCGGCGGTGAAGGCCGATCGGTTCGGCGCGGCGTGGGCGCTCTTCCGTCGCCACGCGCAGGCGCGCGACGACGCGACCCTGTTGGTGGCGTCCTGACGGCGGCGCCCGATCGCGTCAGTGGGCGGGCTGCGCGCCCGAGGGCGCAGGTCCGGTGGGCCTGGCGGCGCGCGTCGCCTGCCGCCGTCCGGCCACCAGGTGCCAGAGTAGCGTGCCCACCACCCCCAGCGCGAAGACGCCGATCAGCACCGCGCCCGCTTGCGGCCAGGCCTCGGTGTCGAAGTTGGCCATCTGCTTCTTCCCGATGATGACCGGCATGAAGGGCGCGACCTTCATCGGCGCGTCGGGGCTGAGGTCGTGGCCGATGGTGTACATCTTGTAGACGTAGCGGAAGAGCGCGAAGCCCAGCACGTAGGACGTGAGCACCGACAGGTCGACCAGAGCGCGCACGTTGCCGATCGCCGCGGTCCTCAGCGCGAGCAGGAACAAGACGCCGAGCGCGAACGGCATCCAGTCGAGGTCCGACAGCGACTGGCGATCGATGTGCGCCATGCCGATGTAGTGGTTCAAGATGTTGATCTCCGCGACGTCCTTGCCCTCGTGGCCGCCCTCGACCTTGTAGGAGTAGATGTCCAGGGTCAGCCCGGTCGGGTACTGCGGCGCGGTCATGGTGATGCGCCAGAGCGGGAACCAGAACGAGGCCAAGAGGGGCACCAGGAGCAGCAGCAGCACCACCCGCGACTTTTTGAACAGGGGGCCTTCGAGGAAGGCGTAGAAGCGGTCGAGCATGAGCTGCATGGCGGTACCTCCTCAGACGAGATCGGCGCGTCGAAAGCGGGCCAGGGCGAGGCCCCACGCGAGCACGCCGAGGGTCGCGGGCCAGGCGAGGCCGAGCGTCAGCAGCGCCTGCGGCCCGACGCGGTTGGAGAGGTAGAAGCCGACCGGCCCCAGCATCGACAGCTCGCTGGAGGCGCCCGACAAGAGCGCCATGCGCGCCGCCTGCACCGGGTTCAGCGAGGCGAGCAGGAAGACGGCCTGCGGGTTGAGCCGGTACTGCAGCATCAGCCCCACCAGCGCGAAGTCGAGCAGGGCCACGCCGCTCGCCCAGAGCAGCAAGAGCCAGAGCATCGCCCGCGCCGGTGAGCGCACCAGGCTCGACACCGCCATCCCCAGGCCGACGAAGGCGAGCAGGAGCGCCGCCGAGATGCCGAGCATCCGCACGAGGAAGCTCCAGGCGATGGGCTCCCCGAAGGCGGCCCAGGCCACCAGGGCCATCACCAGCATCAGCGCGAAGAGCGGCGCCACCAGCACCACGAAGCGCACCAGGGCCACCGCGGTGAAGTAGGTCGCGCGCCGCACCGGCAGGGTGAAGAGCAGCTCGAGGGTGCCGTCCTCCCGAGCCCGGTTGACCACCTGCCCGGTGGCGGTGAGGGCGAGCAAGGGCAGCACCAGGAGCAGCGCGTGCACCGTCGAGAACAGCACCCGCCCCATGCCGGTGAAGGCGATGATCGACGACTCGCGTAGGCCGACCAGCACGAAGACGACGCCGAGCAGCGCGTACACGCCGACGCAGAAGAGGATCCACCGCGAGCGCAAGACGTCGGCCAGATCGAGGCGGGCCACGGCCCACAGCTCGCGGCGGGCGGAGAGCGGCGCGCTCACGGGAGGCTCCTCTGGGTGCGCCCGGCCTTGGCGCGGAACTCCGAGAGCACGTCCTCGAAGCGGCGGGCGCCGGCGGCGCTCTGCTCCACCGCCGCGAGCCCGTAGGCCATCGGCGTCGGGGACGCGGGCACGAAGCCCACCTGGGCGTCGGAGAGCCAGCGGTCGGCCTCGTGGTGGTGGAACCAGACCGCGTGCCGGGGCGCGGCGTGGGAGGCCACCCAGGTGAAGAGGCAGCCGGGGTCGTCGAAGTTCAGCACCTCGCCCGAGGCCAGCTGGAGCTGGGCGGCGAAGGCCGGGTCACCGATGTGCATGTGGCACTGCGCGCAGGCCTCCTGGTCCCACACGATGGGCACCGGGCCCGACGGCAGGCGCTGCGCGTCGATGACCCGGTAGGCGAAGAGGAGGCTCGCGGCCAACAGGACCAGGAAAGCGAGGCCCGTCCAGGGGCTCAGGGCGCGGCGCTTCTTCTCAGCCATGATCGGCGCTCCAGGCGAGGGTGGAGACGGTGGGCGGGGCGGGCCGCGTCGCGGGCGGCGGCGGCATCAGGCCTTCGTCGGGCGCGGCGAGGTAGCCCGGCAGCGGGCCGTCGAAGCGCACCTTGCCGTCGGCCAGCTCGACCACGTGCTCGACCAGCCCGTGCAGCTCCTCCAGGCGGTGGGAGCAGAGCACCAGGGTGACGTCGCTCGGGAGCACCCCTCTCGCCGCGCCGCACAGCTCGAAGAGGCGCTCCCGCGAGCGGGTGTCGAGGCTGGCGGTCGGCTCGTCCATCACCAACAGCGACGGCTTGGCCGCCAGCGCCAGCGCCAAGAGGAGCTTCTGCTTCATGCCGCCGGACAGATCGCGGAAGGCCCGGTGGCGCACCTGCGCCAGGTCGAGCTCGAAGCGCTGCGCCAGCGCGTCGACCTCCTCGCCCGAAAGGCCCCGGGTGAGCGTCACCAGGCCGACCACCTCCGCCACCGTCGCCGAGAGCTGCGGCGCGACCTGCGGCACGTAGGCCAGCCTTCGCGCGATCTCCACCCGCTCCTCGAAGGGCGAGCGGCCGTCGAGCAGCACCTCGCCGCTGACCTCCAAAAGCCCCATCATCGCGCGCAAGAGCGTCGACTTGCCCGAGCCGTTGGGGCCGACCAGCGCCACCCGCCGCCCGGGGGGGATGAGGAGATCGACCCCCTTGAGCACCTCGGTGCGCCCGAAGCGCTTGCGCACGTCCTTGAGCTCAACGCGCAAGGGGCACCTCCAGGACGCGGGCCAGCTCGCTGCGCCGGTGCACCCGCGGCGTCTGGTCGACCATCAGGGGCTTGGGCTCGAGCAGGGGCACCACGTGGCCGGCGATGCTCACCAGCGAGAGCACCGGCCCGCCCTCGAAGAAGGCGAGCGCCGGGTGGTGGGCGACCAGATCGTCGGAGAGGTCGTGCAGCTCGTAGGGCAGGTCGCCCACGCCGTCGCCGTCGAGGTCGTAGCCCTGGTAGTCGTCGAAGTCGTTGCCCTCCCAGGTGATGCCCAGGGCGTCGCCGCCGCCCTCCACCATCACCTGGGCGCGGTTGTCCCGGAACCCGTTGCCCAGGAAGGCGTTTCGCGCCGGGCTGGAGTGGAAGACGACCGCCGTCTGCGACAGCTCGAAGAGATTGGAGACGAAGCGGTTGTGCTCGTCGTTCTGCAGGGGCGAGCCGTCGAGGTAGAGCCCCAGGGTGTCGTGCAGGAAGAGGTTGTGCTCGGCGACGACGTTGCCCGACTCCTTGAGGCCGAGCCCGATGCCGGCCGCGCCCGCCGAGTCGATCAGCTGGTTGCGCACCAGCGTCACGTCGCGGCTGTACATGACGAAGACCCCCACCTCGTCGCCGAGGTAGCGGTTGTCCTCGACGCGGTTCCGGTGGCTGTACATGAAGTGGGTGCCGTAGCGCCCGCCCTTCACCGTGTTGCGGCGGAAGGCGTTGCCGCTCGAGTACCAGACGACGCAGTCGCGCGTGCGCTCCACCCAGTTGTCCTCCACCGTGGCGCCGGTGGTCTCCCAGAGTCGAATGCCATCGCCGCGCAGGCCGAGCGGCACTCCGGCGCGGCCGAGCACCTCGTTGCCCGAGATGCGCGGCCGCTTCGCCTGCTCGGAGAGGATGCCGAAGAGCGCGTCGACCACCTTCACGCCCTCCACCGTCACGTCGTCGCCGGTGAGGTGCACCGCGGCGTCGAGGGTGTCGTAGCGCGCCCCGCTGCCGTCGACGGTGACGCCCAGGAGCCGGGCCCCGCTGGAGAGCCACACCGTGGTGCCGGCGCCGCCGCCGTGGATGACGGCGTCGCGCGGCCCCCACACCGTCACGCCCTCGGGCACCCGCACCGGGCCCTGGTGCCGGCCCGGGGCGAGGCAGAGGGCCTCGCCCGGGCGGGCCGCCTCGACCCGCGTCCCCAGCGGCTCTCCTGCGCGCACCTCGACGCACGCCGAGGGGCGCTGGGGAGGGGCAGGCCGCTCGCGCTCCACTGGCGCGAGGCCGAAGCTGGCGGCGCCGAGGGTGGCCACCGCCACCCCCAGGGCGCGGGCGCGGGTCTTCACTTGCCGCTCGGCTCGACCAGGAAGTACCCGGCCATCTCCAGGTGGAGCGCCGAGCAGAACTCGGTGCAGTACATGGGGAAGACGCCCGCGCGCGAGGCGACCAGGTCGACGTTCACGTGCCGCCCCGGCTCGAGGCTCACGTTCACGTTGTGCGAGTCGATGGTGAAGCCGTGGGTCGCGTCGCGGGCCTGCTCGATGTTGGTGATGTGCAGGTGGACCTTCTCGCCCTCCTTCACCCGAATGACGTCGGGGGTGAAGTGGCTGCGGATGGCGGTCATGTAGACGTGCACGCCGTCGGGCTTGCGCTCGATGCGCTCCTTGCCGCCCTCCACCGCGAAGGGGTCCTTCTCGTGGGTCAGGGCGTTGATGCCCGCGGGCGAGTAGACGTCGATGGGCTTGAGGCGCGAGGACTTGATGACCTGCGCGTAGTGCGGCTCGCCCAGCGGCAGGGGCATGTCGTAGAGCAATTGCATCTTGTCGCCGACGCCCTTCAAGTCGATGAGCTGGAAGTTCTGCGGCAAGAGGGGGCCCACCGACTCGAAGCGGTCGAGCGACCACTTGTTCATCGCGATGACGAACTTGCCCGCGGGCTTCACGGTGTCGCCCTCGGGGGCGACCAGGTGGCCGACGTTGTAGTGCACCGAGATCTTGTCGATGAGCTTCAGGTCCTTCACCGACCACTTGGCGACCTTCGACTCGATGAAGAGCGTGGTGTAGGCGTTGCCCTCGTCGTCGAACTGGGTGTGGAGGGGCCCGAGGCCCAGCTCCACCTGGCCGCGAATGGCCTGCTTGAACGGCAGGATGGGCACGCCGTACGGGTCCTTCCCCTCGGTGGTGCCCTTCTCGATGAGCTCCTTGATCTTCTTGAAGCTGAAGGCGGTGGCGTGGGTGTCGAGCTTGCCGCCGATGATGATGTCCTCGCCGTCGGGGGTGACGTCGCAGCCGTGCGGGCTCTTGGGCTCGGGCACGAAGAACAAGAGCTTCTCGTCGATGGCCGTCTGCAGCGGGATGGTGCGCATGCCCGAGATGACCTTGCCCTTGCCGGCCTTGGCGACCTCGGCGGCGCGCTTCCAGTTGATGACGTGGAGGTAGTCCATGTCGTTCTTGGAGGCGCCCGACTCGAGCGAGGGCTTGCCCTCCATGTTGCCGCCGGTGGCGCGCTCGGTGTTGATGGAGTTGGTGAAGGCCCAGCCGTCGGAGGTCAGCTTCCCGCTGTCGGCGAGGTCCTGCATGTAGGGGGGCAGCTCGATGGCGAAGGACTCCTCCTTCACGATGCGGCCCTTGGTGCGGTCGAAGCGCCAGAAGATCATCGCCCCGCGGTACTTGGTGTCGAAGTCCTTCAGGTCGGCGTACTCGCCGCCGAGCGGCGCCGGGTACTGGGAGGTCTCGATGATGTAGTCGGTATTGGGGGTGACGAAGGCGCCGCCGTGGTCCGACTGGATGAGCTCGGTGCTGACGATCTGCACGGTGACGAAGTCCCTCAGGTCGACCACCGCGATGCGGGCGTTGGCCTTGTCGTTCATGAACAGGTACTTGCCGTCGTACTCGCCGTTCATCTCCGACAGCGCCATGTGGTGCATGTCGCCCCAGGTGATGGAGTGGCCCATGCGGTCGCCGCTGGCGATGAGCGCGTTGCTCTCGTCGCCGTAGCCGTAGCCCTGCCACGGCTCGGGGGTGAAGACGGCGATGTACTTGAGGATGCGCATGCTCGGCACGCCGAACACCACGACCTGCCCCGCCTGACCGCCGGAGGCGAAGCCGTAGTAGTCGTCGAGCTTCCCGGTGGGCATGTACGTCTTGAGCGCGGCGTTGACGTCGAGCTCGCTCAGGCCGCGGGCCTTCATCAGGTCCTGCACGGTGCCGCCGCCGCCGCGCACCATGGGAGCTTCCTTGGTGCCGGCCGTGGAGGGAGGTTGCATCGCCTCTTTGCTTCCGTTGCAGGCGGCGAGCGCGACGATGACGCAAGCGAATCGGAGCTTCATTCGGTGACTCCTCGTGCTGCTGTGTGACGGGTGGTTACTTGCCCTTGAGCGAGCGGACGTGGGCGCGCAGGGCGGCGACGACTTCGGTCTTGCTCACGAGATCGGGGTTGGGGGGCATCGCCGGGCTCTTGCCGACCGCGGCGCCCCCGTAGGTGATGATCTTCTCGATGTGCTCGTCGGTGACCGAGGCTTGCCACGCCGGGTCGGTGAAGTTCCGCGGCTTGGGATCGAGGCCCGCCGAGCCCGGCCCGTCACCCTTCCCGTTGGGGCCGTGACACACGAAGCAGCGGGTGCTGAAGATCGTTTGCGCCTCCGCCGCAGCGTTTGCGCTGGCCGGCGCGCCGGCGTCGACCTCCGCCTGGGCGAGCGGCGCGGGCCTGGCGGCGACCGGCTCGGGCGCCGGCGTCGCCTTCTTCTCCGACTTCTCCGTGCAGGCCGCGGCGATCACCGCCAACACCACGCCCCACGCTGTCCCCCACTTGAGATGGCTCACGTCCCGGCCCTTTCGCGTCGAGTTCGGCGCCGCGCTGCCGCTTCCGTGCCATGGCCACCACGAAGAGGCCTCGCGAGCGGTCCCTACGCGTTCCCGCTCAGCGGCGCCCTGCACGTCGAGGCCCTCGAGCCGGAGCCGGTCGTTACACCTCGAGCAGGAGCGCACCGTGGACGAGCCGCGACCTCCGGCGCAGCGAGCGTGGAACATCTCCCTGGTGCTGACGGCGATCGTGCAGGCGATCGTGGCGGCCGGGCTGGTGGTGTTCCTGGCGCAGCGCGAATGGCGGAACGCGTTCTTCTCGGGCCTCACGATCGCGCTGACGCTCGCGCCGGCGCTGATCTCGAAGCGGTTCCGCCTCTTCCTCCCGCCGGAGCTGCAGTTGGTGATGGTGCTCTTCGTCTTCCTGTCGGCGTACGCGGGGTCGGTGGGCAGCCTCTACGCCCGCTTCTGGTGGTGGGACGAGGTGCTGCACGCCAGCGCGGGCATCTTCCTGAGCCTGGTGGGGTTCGTGGTGGTGGTCCTGCTCAACGGGACCGACACGCTGCGGGGGCTGCGCCCGGTCACGCTGGTGGTCTTCAGCTTCACCTTCGCGGTCACCATGGGCGTCTTGTGGGAGATCTACGAGTTCGCGATCGATCGGCTGATCCCCGGCATGAACGCCCAGAACGCGCAGACTGGCGTCGTCGACACGATGACGGATCTGATCGCCAACGCGCTGGGCGCGCTGGTGGTCTCGCTGCTGGGCTCGAGGTACCTGAAGAAGCCCCGCTCCTCCTTCCTGGTGGACGGCATTCGGAACTTCATTCGCAGAAACCCCCGGCTGTTCCGGCGCCACGGGGGGCAGTCCGAGTGAGGCCGGGGCTGGCGCCGGCCGGCTCAGCCCCTGTTTGCCCCACTGGGGACCCTGAGGTATTCGGTTCGCCATGGACGCCTCGGTCACGCCCGCGCCGACGAGCGTCCCCCGGCGGCGGTGGTCTCGATGGGACCTCGCCGCGCTGGTGGCGATCACCGCTGGGCCCTTCGCCATGAGCGCGGTCAGCCCGGCGCCGCTCGTGGACCCCGACCGCTCCTTCCGCTTCGAGCTCTCGCGGCGCGTGCTCCAGGTCGGCCTCGGGCGGGACCTTCCGCAGGTGTCCGACACCGCGTCGGGCCCCGACGGTGGCGCGTAGCCTCGAATGCCCGAGCCGTTCTTCACCGTCGGTCACTCCACCCGCTCCGTCGTCGAGCTGGTCGGGGTGCTCGTGCCCAACGAGATCGCCGTGGTGGTCGACGTGCGCACGGTGCCGCGCTCGCGCACCAACCCGCAGTTCAACGCGGACCGGCTCCCGCGCGCGCTGGCCCGGCGCGGCCTCGGGTACGAGCACCTCGCCGCCCTCGGGGGCCTGCGCCAGCGGAGCCCCGACGTGCC
>JBBIOE010000284.1:0-8558 GCA_037443525.1 Archangiaceae bacterium
CCGTGCAGCCTGAAGCCAAGGACGCCCGGGACGCTCCCACGCTGGCGCCGCCGTCGCTGCTGCCGCGCGCGGGCTTCGTCGCCCGCCTGGAGTCCGGCCTCGACGACGAGCTGCCGCGCGGCGTCACCCTCGGCAACTCGCCCGCGGACCAGCCCGACCCGGAGGCGATGCGGGAGTACCGAGGCGACCAGCTCCGCCGCACGGTGAGCGTCCAGGTGAAGCAGGACCTGGCCCAGGCCGAGGCGGGCGCGGGCCGGGTGGCGCCCTACTTCCACGCGCTGGAGGGGGCGCTGCGCGAGCGGGCGGCGACCCATGGTGTGAAGCGCGCGCCCGCGCCTCCCAGCGAGGCGAGGGAGATCGCGCGTCGCCTCTTGGCGCCCACCCTCTCGCCCGAGGGCGCGCGGCGGCTGGCCGACTCGGCGCTCGGCCGCTCGGTGATGACGCAGTCGGTGCCCCTCCCCGACGTGGAGTCGCAGCGCTTCCGCGAGTCGGCGCTGCAGCAGCTCGCGGCCAGCGAGGCGCTGCGGGAGCAGCTGGAGAAGCCGACCCTGTCCACGGTGCTCGCCATCACCTTCGACGCCACCGGGGCCATCGCCGACACCTCGGTGGAGGTGGCCTCCAGCGACCCCACCTTCGACGACTCGGCGCTGCAGCTCAGCCGCACGGTGGTGCGCGACCTGCCCGAGCTGGACCTGAAGGGCCTCGGCCTCTCCTGGTGGCGGACGCGCTGGCGCTTCAGCTGGGCGCCGGCCGGGGTGCGGGTGCAGCTCGTCGACGCCGTGCCGCTGGACCCCGAGCGGCGCTGAGCCTTCAGCGCGCCACGGGCAGCTGCAGGGTGAAGGTGGCCCCGCCGCCGGGCGTGGGGCGCACGAAGACGGCCCCGCCGTGCGCCTCGGCGACGCGTCGCACCAGCGCGAGCCCCAGGCCGGTGCCCTTCGCCCGGGTGGTGAAGAAGGGCTCGAAGATGCGCTCGGTGAGCTCCGGCGGCACACCCGCGCCGTCGTCGGCGACGTCGATGTAGACGCACGCCTCGTCGCTGCCCACGCGCACCACCACCGGGCTCTTCCGGCCGGGCGCGGCGAGCGCGTTGCTGATGAGGTTGGTGACGGCGGTGTGCAGCATCTGGGCGTCGACGCAGCTGCGCGGCTGCGCTGCGCTCACCTCCAGCGTCACCGACTCCGGCGCGCTCTCCCAGCCACGCACCGCCTGCACCGCGGCGGCCACCACCTCCGCCACCGACGACGGCGCGATGTGCGGGGGCGTGGGGCGCGCCAGCTCGAGCAGGGCGCCGACGATGCGGTTGAGCCGGTCCGCCTCCTCCTGCACCAGGTCGAGGAGCGAGGCGTCGGACGGCGTCACCATCGGAGAGCGCCGCAGGGCCCCCACCGCGTTGAAGATGACGCCCAGCGGGTTTCGCACCTCGTGCGCTACCACCGCCGAGAGCTCGCCCAGGGCGGCGAGGCGCTCCTTGTGCACCAGGGCGTCGCGGGCCTGGGCGAGCCGGGCCCTCGCGCTCTCGAGGGCGGTGATCTCGGTGCACACGCCGGCGACGCCGGTGAGCTCGCCCGAGGCCGTCCGCACCGGGAACTTGCTGGTGATGAAGGAGTGCACGCCGTCGCCGAGCGAGATCGTCTCCCGGAACTCCCGCGGCGCCCCGAGCGCGCGCACCTCGACGTCTTGATCTCGGAAGAGCTGCGCCACGTCGGGGGTGAAGAGCGCGAAGTCCTCGCGGCCGAGAATGCGTTCGCGCCCTGCGCCGGCCAGCCGCTCGTACTCCTTGTTCACCAGGCGGTACCGGTGCGCGAGATCCTTCAGGTAGATGGCCAGGGGCGCGCCGTCGACGATGGCGGTGAGCTCGGCGGCGGTGGCCTCGGCCCGCTCACGGCGGCTGGACTGCTCGTCGAGCTGCGCCTCCAGCTCCCGCACCCGGGCCTCGAGACGACTGATCCGATCCACGGGCGCGACCGGCGCGCGCTCCCCCACCTGAGCTGCGGAAGCCATGACCGAGGCACGCTACCGCTCGTCCGCGGCGACGCGTCTTGATGATCATCTAGCCTTCCGGTGACGGCCGTGCGCGGCGGACGTAGCGGTACACGCGGGAGCGGTAGAGGTCGTCGAGCACCACGGTCTGGTCGGGCGTCCACCCGCGGAAGCCGAAGGTGTTGCTCACCACGAAGGCGCCGTCTTCGAGCTCGCGCTCGAGCTTCTCGGCGAGCTTCGCCATCGCGCCGGTGTGGAGGTAGCAGACGACGCCGCGCACCCCCGTGAAGTCGGCGGAGAAGACGTCGCCCTTGCGGAAGGAGAGGTTCGGCCGCGCGGAGAGGAGGAGGCGCAGCCGGCAGACCAAGTACGGCACCGGCGAGCGCTCCCAGGCGACGACGGTGGCGCGCGGGAAGCGGTCGGCCAGCGCGAGGGAGACGCCGCCAAAGCCGGCGCCGGCCTCGACGAGCACGCCCTCCACGTCGGGCGGGACGAGGGAGAGCATGGCGGTGCGCGCGCGTTTCGAGGTCGGCACCGGCCCGGCGCCGAGCACCACGGTGAACCAGGCCACCGAGGCCCCGGCGGCGATGACCAGCGCGAGCGCGATGTACCCGACCAGCGTCATCAGTAGCGCCCCTTGAGGCCCAGGTTCGGGAGGATGACCGGGAGGGTGTTGGCGGTCTTCACCAACGTGCCGCCAAAGAGCCGTTCGTAGCTGTAGCCGGTCACCTCGCCGCTCACCGTCACGTTGAGCACGTCGAGGTAGCCCTCGAGGAGGAAGGTGTCGAAGACCCAGGTCTTGGCCACGCGCAGGTCCACGCGGACGTAGGGCGGGAGGCGGTCGACGTCGGGCCGGGCGGCGCGTACCCACTGGCCGAGGGGCGCGCCGGAGGCGTCGACGCCGGGCACGTGGGTGCGGCTGCCGATCTGCCCCGACTCTGGCCGGCCGGTGTTGAGGTGCAGGACGCCGCCCACCGAGACGCCATACCCCACGCGGTAGCTCAAGACGGCGTTGGCGACCAGAGTCTGATCGAAGGCGTAGGGCAGCCAGGCCTCGGCGGTGCCGGTGTTCTTCCCGTTGGGCGCGTAGAGGGCGTACTCGGTGAGCCGGGTCGCGCGCGAGACGCTCACGGTCGCCCACCCAAACCAGCGCGCGGAGAGCGGCAGGCGGGCCATCAGGTCGACGCCCACCGCGAGCCCGGGGCGCGGCGCTGCCGGCGGCGGCACCAGCTCGACGGAGGAGTCGTACGACGAGGCCGTGATGGGCCTTCTGTAGTCGATCTCCTCGTCGTCGAAGATGCCGAGCTCGATGCTGCGCAAGAGCGGGTTCACGTAGACGTCGGCGGAGAGCTCCAGGCCCCTCCAGGTCCTCCAGGTGACGCCCACCGAGGTCTGCACGCCCTCCTGGAGCCCCGCGCGCAAGGACGCCACGTCCACCACCGGCAGCGCGATGAGGAAGGTGGGCGGCTGGTGGAAGAGCCCGGCGCTGGCGCGAAAGCTGAGCGCGGCGGTCGCAGACCAGGTGGCGGAGGCGCGGGGATCGAAGGTGGTGCGGTCCAAGCCGGGCACGAGGTGCCAATGATCGACTCGCGCGCCGGCGGTGGCGGCGAGGCCGTGCGGCCCGGTCCACTGGAGCGAGGTCCAGCCGCCGAAGAGGTTGGCCAGCGCGACCGGCTCCGACTGGGTGGCGGTCGCCGGGTCTCCACTGGGGGGCGTGACGTCGAGGCGCTGGTCGAAGCCAGCGGTGATGCGGTCCCACGTGCCGCCCGCGGAGAGCGAGAGGGCATCGGAGAGCTTCGTGCGCCAGGTGAGCCGCGGCGAGAGCTCGCTCTCGGAGATGGTGGAGACGCGGTGGAGGAGCGTCGCGCTCGAAGGAGCAAGGGCGACGTCGATGGTGTCTGGGAAGTCGAAGGTCCGCGTGTGGACGTCGAAGCCGATGCGGTCGACGCCGAGGGTGAGGCCGAGCTCGAGCTCGCCGGTGCCCAACCGCGCGCGCACCCGGCCGTCGACGCGGTGGAAGGCGACGTCTTCCAGCGCCGAATCCCGGAGTCGAGCTTCGAAGGTGCTGCCGAAGCGGTCGGAGCTGCCGAAGACGAAGAGCCGCGCGTCGCCGAAGGAGAGCTTCTGCTCCACCCGCGCCTGGTAGTCGCCGTAGTCGGCGAGGACGGTGCCGGTGTCGGGGCCAAAGAAGGTGGTGCTGATGAAGGGCGCGAGCAGCGCCACCGAGCCGACGCGGCCGGCGAGGGAGACGCGGGTGCCCGTGCGCTCGAAGGGGACGTCGACGAAGGCGCCGGCGTTGAGCAGATCGAGCTGGGCACTGGCACGGACCTCCTTCTCGGTGGAGCGCGCGAGGCGGCCCTCCACGACCCCACCCAGCACCCGGCTGTACTGCGCCGGCGCGCCGCCCGCGTAGAAGTCGACGCCGTCGATGAAGTCCGGGTGCACCACCCCCGGCCCGAGGAAGAGGTGGAAGAGCTGCGGCACGCGGATGCCGTCGAGGAAGTAGCCGGTGGCGGCGGGGCTCGAGCCGCGCACCACGGGCCAGGCGACGCCGGAGACGACCGAGGCGACGCCGGGCATCACCATCACCACCCGGAAGGGGTCGCCGAGCGTGCCGGGCACCTCGCGGATCTCGGGGCCGCGGAGCTCCACCCGCCGAGGTCCGCCCACCTCGCGCGTGCCGCGGACGACGGTCTCGAACGCGCCGGGCACGGTGGGGGTGAGCGCGTAGACGACCTCGGTGCGCTGGCCGGCGGCGAGGCTCTCGGTGAAGGTGTCGGCCTCGAAGGCGGGAGCGCGCACCTCGATGACGTGGCGCCCGGCGGGGAGCGCGAGGGTGAAGCGGCCCTCGCCGTCGGCCTCGGTGGCACCGGCATCGGCGGCCAAGAGGCTGGCGAAGGGAATCGGGCGGCGCGTGCCGCGGCTCCTCACCTCGCCGCGCACGGTGGCGAGGGCGACGGGCGGAGGCAGCGCCGAAGGCACCAGGACCTCGAGCCGCACCGCGACCGGAGCGCCGTCGAGCGTGGCCGGCGTGAAGCGGAGCCCCGCGGCCGCGTGCAGCGCGAGGTCGGCGGGCGCCCCGGACGCCGCCTCCAGGATCTCCACCTCGCTCACCTCGCCGTCCGCGTCGACCAGGAGCGAGAGGCGCACGGTGGCGAGGCCGCCGTCGGGGAGGGTGAGGGAGGGCCAGGCGACGGTGTCGAGCGCGCGCGGTGGCTCGAAGCCCACGCCGGAGTCCGGCGCCGCCACCGGCGATTCCGCGGCGGCGGCGGTGGCGTCCACCGGGTGCTCAGCGGTCGCGTCGCGACGCTCCGTCGGCGTGAGCGCCGGGGACGGGAGCGGCGACGTGGTGGAGCGACACGTCGGCTTCTCGTCGGCGCCGGAGCTCGCGGACAGCGAGCCGTGCGCCGGCGGCGTCGCGCTCTCTCCTTCGCCCCTCGAGCACGAGCTCGTCCCGCCCCGGCGAGACGCCCGCTCCATCACGGCGCCTGAGAGCACACCTGGAGCCGCGATCTCCGACGACACGCCATGCGCCAGCGATGCGTCGCGCTCCGCGTCGCACGTCGAGCACGAGCCTTCCTCAGCCAGACCAGACGTCCGCTTCGCCACGGAACCTGGGAGCGCACTTCGCTCCGGAGAATCGGAGAGCCAGCCGAGCGGCCACCTTTCGTCGACGCGGTCGAACGAGCTCGGTGGCATCACTGGGGACGACCGACGTGGTCGCAGGTCCGACCGGCCCTCGACTTCGCTCGGGCTGAACGGCGCGAGAGACGGGGGCTGAGTCACCGTCGCGGCGCTCAGCAGCAACGAAATCGGCGCCAACCGGACGAGGCGGAGCGCGCTCTCAGTTCGCCGCATCGCCCGCTCGCGACGGGCTCCACGTCCAGGTCAGCCCGGCCAGCACTCGAAACGAGGGCGTCCCCGGGAGCTTGCCGAGGCCGGGCCCTCCGACGACGAAGAGCTCGACCGGCCCCACCGGCCCTCGGGCGCCTACGAGCAACTCCACGCCGACCGGCCCGGAGGCCGAGAGCGGCACCGCGCACCGCACCGAAGCCTCGAGCACGAGCGAGGCGAGCCGCGCCGAAGCCGACGCGCCCAGGAGCGCCTCGGTGCCCGCCGCCACGTCCGCGCCGAGCACCGTCGCCTTGGCCGTCCGCACCAGCACCGCCGCCTCGCCGCCGAGCCGTACCTCGCCGAGCCTTCGCCCCACCGAGAGCGCCGGGGTCACCGTCGGCCCGGCCTCGCTCGCCAGGGCGGCCGCGCTCCCCACCGGCAGCGCCGTGCCGAGTGAGAGCGCGAGATCGACCGGCGACCCCGCCAGAAGCCCGCCCTCGCCCTCGGTCAAGAGCCGCGCCCGCGCCGCGAGCCACGGCGACCCCAGCCCCGCCGAGGCCGGTTTCGGCACCCCGAGCGCCTGGAAGTCCGCGCCCTGCTGGAACACCACCACCGGCAGCTCGCCGGACAGCATCAGCCAGCTCGTCACTCCGGCGGCGGCGACCAGGTGCGTCGACAGGCGGGAGTCGATGACCGCGCCCTGCCGCACGCCGTCGGCGAGCAGCACCAGGGGCTCCTTCTCGAAGTGGAGGAGGAGCCCGAGGCGCACCTGACCTCGCGCGAGGCCGTCGCCCGTCGCCACCACCAGCCCGTCGGCGAGGCCGTCGTTGAGGCGCAGCCGCTCGAGCGAGAGGGTGGCCGACTGGGCCTGGGCCTGCGCGGCCGAGGCGAGGACCGCGGCGAGGAGGAGCCGTCGCATCAGTGCTTGCACCAGCCCGCGACGGTGCTGGGCACCGTGCCCGCCGCGCCGCCCTGCAGGGCCGCGAAGTCGATGAACTTGTGCGACGTGGAGCTCGACTGGTTCGGCGCCGGCGACGCGTTCGCCGTGGAGTCGACGCACAGGTCGTTCCCCGCCCCGGCGGTGGCCACGGTGCCGTCGCGGGTCGGGTCGGCGTGGTGCGAGGGAATGGTGGTGACGTCGCAGCTGGTGAGCGAGCCGCCGGCCACGTGCGCCTTCACCGTCGCCGCCGTCCACAGGTCGCCGGTGGAGTCGTAGCCATAGACGGTGAGCCGCGGCCAGTGCACGCCGGTCGCCGGGTTGAAGCCCAACGAGCTCACCCGCTGGCCGTTGCAGTAGATGTTGAGGTGCGGCTTGGCGTTCGAGGTTCCGCCGTGGTTCAGGTAGTGGTTCACCCCGATGACGAAGACGTCGTTGTCTTTCGGGTTGTCGAGGTTGATGTTCTCGGGGCCGCAGAAGCCGCTCAAGGGGCCGGCGGCGGGCTCGGTGACGCTGGGGTCGCAGGTGACGTTGTCGCGATCGAGCCTCGGGTTGGTGCAGCCCAGGTTGGTCCCGCCGCCCACGCGGTTGCTGCCCCAGCCCAGGCAGGCGCTGGTCGGCGAGTCGGCGTAGCCCCAGCCGGGCCCGCTGGTGCTGTCGTCGCGGCAGCCGCTCGACCCGGAGTAGTAGCAGTCCTGCTTCACGCCGCTGGTGGAGTCCCAGCCCTGGGTCGACGCCGTCACCCCCTGCAGCCGCGCGAAGTGCAGGTCGATGTCGTTGCCCGGCGACGAGTTCTTGCCCCCCACCGTGTCCCAGCACAGCTCGGCGCGGATGCCTGGCGCGCGCACCGCCACCTTCTGAGTGCAAGCGTAGTGGTGGCCGCCCAGGTCGAACTCGCCCTGCACGATGTAGTCGCCCGAGAGGGCGAAGGCGGTGTGCACCTGCCCGCCGGCCACGCCGCTGCCGTAGCTCTGGGCGATGATGGCGGCGAGCGGCTCACCGGCCACCGGCACGTAGCGCGGCGGGTTGGCGGTGGCGTCGTACTTCACGGTGGTCCGCCCGCCCCGCTTCGCGCCGGCCGCGGTGGAGTCGGCTTGCGCGTAGAGCGCGAAGGTCGGGTTCGGCAGCACGTTGTCGCAGTCGCCGCCGAGCACCGTCCACTTCCAGTTGGTGGTCTGCGCGCGCTGGGCGGAGTCGGTGATCCACTGCGAGCCGTCGACGAGCGGAATCGCGGTCGGCGAGGGGAAGGGCGCCAGGGTGATGGTCGAGGTCGGGCACTTCACCGCGTCGGGGCAGACGCAGCCGGTGTTGTCGGGGTTGCCGTTCAAGCCGTCGCAGTTGAAGTCGCCGGTGGAGCAGGTGTCGTGGGCGTAGGGCGGCTGCGCGCCGCGGCAGGTGCCCGACCAGGTCGCCAGCTCTCCGCCCTGGCAATCGAGCGAGCCCTTGGAGTTGTTGGTGCACCAGCCCACCGGCTCGCCGCTGGAGGGCGAGGCCATGGTCGCGGGCACCAGGAAGCAGGTCTTGGTCTGGCCGTTGCCGGGGCAGGAGCAGCCCTCGTCCACCACCCCGTCGCAGTCGTCGTCGAAGCCGTTGCCGGAGCTGGCGTTGAGCCGAGCGCTGGTGACGCCCAGGCCCGAGAGCGCAGAGTCGGTGGGGCCGTCGCACTCGCTGACCGTGGGCGGCGCGCAGCGCTTCGGAAAGGGCGGGTTGCCCACCATGATGGGGCCGCAGCCGCCGTCGTAGGCGATGCCGCCGCCGGTGCCTCCGCCCGTCGCGCCGCCGGCACCTCCGCCCGCCGCGCCGCCGG
>JBBIOE010000285.1:0-8512 GCA_037443525.1 Archangiaceae bacterium
GCCGCGCCCCAGGTCGAACTTGTAGAAGAGGTCCGGGCGCACGCGCAGGTAGCCGTCGAAGGTGAGCAGCTCGAGCTTGCGCTTCTCCTCCACCCACTCCTCCTGCCAGCCGCTGGCGATGGACTGGGTGGCGAGCTGGGCGCGCATCTCCTCGCGCAGCTCCTTCACCTCTTTCCGCGCCGCCTCGAGCTTCTGCTCGAAGTCGCGCTTCAACGCGTCGGTGTCGGAGGCGGAGGCGCCAGCCTGGGGGGCCGGCGCGGCCGGCTCACTCTGCGCGAAGGCGGGACCGAAACCGAGCGCGAGCGCGGCCACAAGGAAGGCGCGAGACATGCTTTCTCCTCGAAGAGACTGCCCGAAGCGGCGGGCAGGGTTAAGCCACGAGGTCCCGAGGGTCAAAGGGAAAAGGGCACGCGCAGCGCGTACGTCCGAAAGCTCACCTCCCCTTCGGGCCCTGCCGCAGCTCGGTCAGCACGCCGTGGGCGCCCTTGGGGTGAATGAAGGCCACCAGGGCCCCACCGGCGCCTTTCTGGGGCGTCCGGTCGATGAGCTGCGCCCCTTGGGCCTCGAGGCGGGCGAGGGTCGCCACCAGGTCGTCGACCTCCACGCACACGTGGTGCAACCCCTCGCCGCGCTTCTCCAGGAACTTCGCCACCCCGGTGCCGGGCTCGGTGGGGCAGATGAGCTCGATGCGGCCCAGGCCGTGGCCGAAGATGGCCGTCCGCACCTTCTGCGAGGCCACCACCTCGAGCTCCGGCGGGGCGAAGCCCAGCACCTCGACGTAGTAGCGGACCGCCACGTCGAGGTCCTTCACCGCGATGGCCACGTGATCCAACCCTTGGGCGCGCTGCTCACTCATCGTCTCGTCTCCTTGGAGCTCTTTCGTCGTCGGCTCGGCCCGCCGCGCTTCGGCTGGCAGCCGGGGCAATACCAGGTGGTGCGCCCGCCCATGGGCAGGGAGGCGAAGGTCTGGCCGCACCGCGGGCACCGCTCGCCCTTCTTCGCGTACACGAGGAAGGGGTTCGGCGCCCCTTTCTCCTCGACGTACTCGATCTCCTCGCCGGCCTCCGCGTCGAGCGCGAAGGCGATGGTGGCGTGGATGCCGTCGCACAGCCGCCTCCACTCCTCGTCGGTGAGGCTCGCCACCTTCCGCGCGGGGTGCAGGCCGGCGCGGTAGAGCGCCTCGGCCGCGTGAATGTTGCCCAGGCCCGTGACGCGCGTCTGGTCCATCAGCGCCACCTTGAGCGCCTGCCGCGAGCCGAGGAGCGCCGCCTTCAACGACAAGACGTCGAGGCCGTCGCGCACCGGGTCCACCCCCAGCGCGGCCACCGCCGCGACGTCCATCAGGTGCTCGACCGGCGCCGGCTCGAGCCGCCCGAAGAGTCGCGGATCTCGGAAGTGAATGACCGTGCCGTCGTCCAGCACGAATCGCGCGCGACTGTACGGCTCGTCGACGCCCGCGGCGCGCCGGACCAGCTTGCCGGTCATGCCCAGATGTCCCACCAGCCCGCCGCCCTCGAAAGAGAGCAGCAAGTACTTGCCCTTGCGGTCGGCCTTCACCAGCCGCCCGCGGAGCGCCCGCAGGGCCTTCACGTCCGCCCCCCGCAGCGTGCGCACCTTGGGGTCGGCTTCCACACGTAGGAGGCGGTGCCCACGAAACCAGCGCTCGAGTGAGCGCCGGGCGAGCTCGACCTCGGGTAACTCGGGCATATTAGAGCATGTACATCACGTGACCCCGGGCGGACAGCCGGTCGGCGAGCGGTGGGTGTAGTTTGAGCAGCAACAACCTGGAGAACGGAGCCTCATGAGGCGTCGGTATCAGGCGGCGTTGGAGTTGCTCCCTCAGATCAAGCTGAGGCCCGCGTCGGCGCTCCGAGAGACCTTCAAGGGCGGCTACGACAAGAAGCAGCTCACCGCCGACGTGCTCGCCGGCCTGGTGGTGGGCACGGTGGCCCTCCCGCTCTCGATGGCCCTGGCCATCAACTCCGGCGTGGCGCCGCAGCACGGCCTCTACACCGCCATCGTGGCCGGCGCGGTCATCGCCATCCTGGGCGGCAGCCGCACCCAGGTCTCGGGCCCGACGGCGGCCTTCATCGTCATCCTCGCCCCCATCGCCACCGACCACGGGCTGGGCGGCCTGATGGTGTCGACGGTGCTGGCCGGCATCTTCCTCGTCTCCATGGGGCTTCTGCGGCTGGGCAGCCTCATCCAGTACATCCCCCACCCGGTCACCACCGGCTTCACCTCGGGCATCGCGGTGGTCATCGCCACCACGCAAGTCGACAAGCTGCTCGGGCTGTCGGGCAAGTTCTCCGACCACTGGCTCCCGCGGGTGGGCGAGCTGTTGGCGAAGCTCGGCGAGACGCACCTGCAGGACCTGTTCGTCGGCGCGCTCACCCTGGCGCTGTTGATCGTCGTGCCGAAGGTGACCAAGAAGATCCCCGCCCCGCTCATCGCGCTCACCGTGGGCACGGTGGTGGCGATGCTCCTGTCCCAGCTGTGGGGCGTCGAGGTCAGCACCCTGGCGAGCAAGTTCACCTGGACGGTCAAAGGGGAGACGGGGCGCGGCATTCCGCCCTTCCCACCCCTCTTCCAGCTCCCGTGGACCTTCGCCGGCGCCGACGGGAAGCCGCTGGGGCTCTCCTTCGAGCTGATCCGCGACCTCACCCCGAGCGCCTTCGCCATCGCCATGCTGGGCGCCATCGAGTCTCTGCTCTCGGCGGTGGTCTCCGACGGCATGGCCGGCACCAAGCACGACCCCGACTCCGAGCTGGTGGCCCAGGGCACCGGCAACATCGTCGCGCCCTTCTTCGGCGGCATCGCCGCCACCGGCGCCATCGCCCGCACCGCCACCAACATCCGCGCCGGCGGCCGCTCGCCAGTGGCCGCGGTGGTGCACGCGATCTTCGTGCTCTCCTCGATGCTCGTGCTCGCGCCCATCCTCGGCTACCTGCCGATGGCGTCGATGGCCGCGCTCCTGTTGCTCGTGGCGTGGAACATGTCGGAGCTGCGGCACTTCGTGCACATCGTGAAGGTCGCGCCCAAGAGCGACGTATCGGTGCTCTTGATCGTCTTCGCGCTCACCGTGATCGCCGACATGGTGGTCTCGGTGAGCGTGGGCGTGGTGCTGGCGTCCTTGCTCTTCATGCGCCGCATGGCCGAGACGGTGGGCGCGACGGTGCTGGAGGGCGAGGCCCACAAGCACAAGGACCTGCCGAAGGACGCCGTCTTCTACGAGATCCGCGGGCCGCTCTTCTTCGGCGCCGCCGAGCAGGCCATGAGCGCGCTCGCCACCATCAAGGCGATGGACCGCACCTTCGTCTTGGCGATGCAGAACGTGCCCGCGCTCGACGTCACCGGCCTGGTGGCGCTGGAGTCGGCCATCGAGCGCATTCACCACAGCGGCGGTTTCGTCGTGCTGGCCGGCGTGCAGGCTCAGCCCCGGGGCGTGCTGGAGAAGGCGGGCCTCACCGACGGGAAGAAGGAGAAGCTCAAGATCTTCACCTCGCTCGAGGAGGGGGTGGAGTACGCGCGCCGCCTGGGCGGGCTTCGCGACGGCGGTGAGACGCCCCGGGCCTCCGCGCCGGTTCCCAGCCCGTAGGGGTGGCCCTCCCGGAAAGGAAAGCCGGTCGGAAAGCGGTGTAGGCTTTGGGGCGATGCGCGTCACTCGCCTCGTCACCCTCCTGGCGCTCGCCGCCACCCCCGCGTTCGCTGGCCCCGACTGCCAGGATCAGTTCAACGAGTGCCAGGACGACTGCTCGATGCAGCACGGCAGCTCGGTGAAGGACGAGGCGAAGAAGGCCTTCCAGAAGTGCCTCTCCAAGTGCGTGAAGAAGTCGAACCTCTGTCGCGAGCAGGTGATGGAGGTGAGGAACAACGACCTCGACGAGAAGGCGCTCGACCACTCGCCGGCGGCCCAGGAGCTCGACGAGAACGGCTACGCCAAGAAGGGCACCGGCCTGCGCGGCAAGGCGGTGAAGGGCAAGGACGACGTCCGCGAGGAGGACCCGCCGGGCTTCTTCGACGATCCGGGCGACGGCGACGCCCCGAAGAAGCGGAAGAAGAAGAAGAAGGCCAAGCCCGAGGTGCGCGAGGAGGAGATCGTCCGCTCCAGCCGCACCAGCTACGGCGAGGAGCCGAGCGCGAAGTCGAAGGGCGAGGACGAGCCGGCGCGGAAGGAGAAGCCGGCGTCGAAGGAGGACCAGGGCACCAAGAAGGGGAAGGCGCCGGTCGCCGAGACCAGGCCCGAGCCGAAGCCGGAGCCCGAGGCCGAGCCGCCGCCGCGCGCGGAGTCGAAGCCTGCGCCGAAGCCCGAGAAGAAGGCCTCGTCCGACGACGACGAGGACGAACGCCCGGCGAAGCGCAGCAAGGAGAAGGAAGCGCCGAAGAAGAGCGAAGACGACGACGACCTCAGGAACTACTGAGGCCCGTCACCTGGAGGGGACCATGCAACGGCACGCCACGCAGCTCATCCTCGCGGTGGGCCTCCTGGCGCTCTCCTGCGGAGGCCAGGGGGGCGGTGGCGGCAAGGACGACCCGCGCCGGGTGAGCGGCAACTACGCGCTGACCTACGACGACCTCGTCACCTTGAAGCTCACCGCCGGCGGGGCCACCCGCGAGGTGACGCAGCACGGGCTGGGCGGCATCGCCGACTTCGGCACCATCGACGGCAAGCCGGTGACGCTCGATCTGACGGCGTTCTGCGCGCGGCCCGAGGTGAAGTGCCCGAGCGAGTCCTTCTGGAGCAAGGTGGCCATCGCGCAACCGGACCTGGCCTCGAGCGCCTCGTCGCTGCAGCGGCTCTTGGTGGTGAACGACACCGTGCACGCCCTCGACGCGGGCGTGCGCGCCGCCGCGCTCGGCGGGCTCGTCAACCACGACGACGACGACAGGTTCCTCATCGGGCTGGGAGCGAACGCGGGCGCGAACCAGGCCTGCATCGCGCTCGCGCTCTCGCTCGCGGGCGGGCGCTTCTCCCACCAGGGCGAGCACGTCGAGACCTCGATGGAGTACCGCACGCCCCAGGGCCGCGCCTGCGCGCCCTCCGACGGCGGCGTGGACGCGGGCGCGGGCCCGGCCGACGGCGGCGCGCCGGTGCCCTGCACGCTCACCGAGGTGAAGCGGCTGGTGGTGCCGCCCGGCGCGGCCGTGTCGGGCATCGCCGACGGCACGGTGCTGTTGGGCTTCGCCGGTGGCTGCGCCTTCGGGCCGATCCTCGTCGGCGCGGCGCTCACCATGGAGACGGGCTTCACCGGCGAGCGCACCGGCGACTACGACCCGCCGCCCTTCACCCCGGCCGAGGTGGTGCTCCCCGACGGCGGGCTGCCGGAGTCGGCGCTCGGCGGCGGCAGCGACGCCGGGCTCGCGCCGGACGCGGGCGCCGACGGCGGGAGCTGAGCCGCCACCCCGCAAGGCTGCGACGGCGAGGCCGAGCGACCGCTCGACCCCGCCGACGTGCGTTCACGGCTTCGGGCGCCAGGCCCGCCTCCGCTCACCCATGCCCGCGCGAGACGGGCCGCTCCATGCGCTTGGTGCCGGTCTCCGGCATCGCCGCGCTGCCCTGCGTGGCGCGCACGTACTCGACTGCGCGCCGGACCTCGTCCTTGAACTGCGGCAGGTCGAACTGCAGGCCGTTCAAGTAGGCGCTCCAGCCGGCGCTCGACTTGGCGAAGTGCACCGCGTCCTCGATCTCCGCGTCGGTGGCGCCGTGGAGCTTCGCCATCTCGGAGTGGAAGAAGATGCAGTAGGCGCACTTCGTGGTGGCGGCGATGCCGACGCCGATCAGCTCGCGGTACTTGTTGGGAATGGCGCCCTCGTCCATCTGGACGCGCTTCATCAGCTGCCACTCCAGCTCGAGCGTCGAGTCGGGGAGCATCTTCAAGAACTGCGGCACCAGCCCCAGCGTCGACTCGATCTGCTTGTAGACCTCCTGGCGGTTCATCGGCGCGTCCTCACTTGCGGTTGTGGAGCGCGCGAATGGACTCGGGCGTCATGCGCTCGACGGGGACGATCTTCGCCCTCGCCCGCAGGAACTGGGGCACCATGCTCTGGGCGGAGCCCTCGTCGCGCGCGTTGATCATCGCGTAGGCCGTGTGGTCGCCCTTCGTGCAGCCGAACTCGTACTTCGACAGCACCTCGGTGCCCGCGGCCAGCGTCTCGTCCAGCGAGCGCATGCACTCTTCCTTGGTGTGCGGCACCTGAATCATGAAATCGCCCATGGTCGTCTCTTTCGGTGTGGTGAGGGTGGTGTGACGGTGTGTGGAACGGCGCCGGGCGCTCTGCACGCCGCGCACCAGCGACCGTGATCCTGGGCAAGCCCGCCGGGCGCTCGGGGTTTCCGACGCAGATCGTTCGCCGTGCGGCACCGTGCCCGGGTGCGAACGTCGGGCCGCCCACCGCAGGGCTTGCGCTCCCGGGCGCTCCGGGGGCGTGTCGCGTACGCGAGTGGCGTCAGAGACCGGGAGGCGTGAGCGCGTCGAGGGGCGTCGAGCTCGCTCCCACCGCGCGCGCGTTCACCTCGAGGACGGCCTCGGCCCAGAGCCCCGCCTGCGCCGGACAAGGGGAGACCGAGCTGAGCATCACCTTCTCCACGCACGCGGCGACGTCCGTGGCGAGCAGGGGGTAGCCCTTCTGCTGGACGGCCCGGGTGGCGCGGCCTCGGTCGTCGAACCACACGGCCCAGCGCGAGGGCACGCGACCGGCGTCGTGGAGCGAGTCGGCGAAGCACTCCGCCGCCGCGCGCGAGGAGCCGGGCCGCCAGTGCTCGAGGCTCGGGTCGGCCACCTTCTCCTTGAAGCGCGGCCGGCCGGCCGGTTCCTTCACCCGGAGCAGGTGCGTGTTCCAGTAGGCGGAGAGCACGAAGGCGTGGTCCGGCGTGACGACGTCGCGGGGGACGACGCCAAGGCTCACCGACCACCGGTGCCCGCGCAGGCTCGACGAGGCCGCGCGGGAGAGCGACGCCAGCCGCTCACAGAGGCAGGCGCCCGCGCTGCGATCGTCCGGCGACCCGGCCTCGCAGCGCGAGAGCGACCCGTCGGCGCCGAGTTGCACGCGCAGACCCACCGAGGGGACCTCGGAGGGATCGCACCGGCGCAGATCGGCGGGAGTGAGGCCTGGAAAGAGCGCCTCATCTCTCGGCGGCGTGGGAGCCTTGGCGCGGCGATCGGCGCCAAAGGCGCTCGCGCGCAGCTCGTCCCGCTCCCGGATCTTCACCGGCCCACCGGCCAACCCACCGAGTATGCCGAGCCCGCCGGCGCCGCGCTCGGGCTGAGGAGTCGGTGGCTTCAGCGCCGGCAGGGTGTCGGCGAGCGCCTTCAGGCCGTCGGCGCCGGGCGCGAGCGGGGCCTCGACGGTCCAGGTGGACCGGCCGTCTCCCAGAAGCTCGGTCCCTTCGACCGAGAGGGTGCAGCCGGCGTCTTTGCGACAGTCGAGTTCGGTGCGCACGCGCTCCCGCAGGCCGAGCGCGCCGCCCCAGCGCGCGCGAGCCTCCCAGCGCGAGAGCGGCTTGCCGCAGACTGGTCCGCCGGCCGGCGAGCGGCCCTCGGCGGCGAGGGCGTAGGCCTGCTCCAGCTCGTCCACGGGGGAGATGGCGTGGCCGTGGGACTCGGCCCAGCGCGCCACGGCCGCCTGCGCCTCGCGCTGCTCGTCCTGGAAGAAGCCGAAGTCGTCGATGGGCTGAACCTCGGCGCCCCCGCGGGCGTGCGCGGCGCGGGTTCCCGAGGTGCAGGCCGCCGCCGCGAGCAGCAGAGTCAGCGTGACGATTCGGAACATGCCTCGAAACGTGCCACGGGCGCGGAGGTCACTCCATCGCGATCGGCCCGGCGCCCACCACAGCGAGCTCGCGTCTGGCGAAACCGAGGTCGAGCATCGATGAGGCGCTCCCTCACCAGGGAAGGCCGGCGGTCGGGCAGCGTGCCGAAGGTGAAGTGGTCGATGCCGCCGCGGTGCCAGATGGCGTGCACGGCGCGAGCCTCGACGAGCTGACCGGCTGCCCGCCGGCGGAGACCGCGCTCATGCCGCGAATGCGGAGCCGCGTGCCGAAGACAGAATCGCCGATCTCCCCTGCCGATGTGCGACTGAGGCTCTTCGGCGGCCACGAGGGCGGGCGCCGCCGGCTTGGGAGGGCCTGAGGGAGGACGAGGCGGCATCGTCCGCGGGGATGATGACGGTGCCGTCAGGAGAGACGGGCCCGCGATGATGCGGCCGAGGCCCGTAGAGCGAGCACCTCAGCGCGTACGCCCGGGACCGCCGCGATACTCGACCAGGGGCCCGCGCTGGTTGTTGCGGCCGCCGCCCGAGCCGCGCTCGTCGCTTCGCGGTCCGCGACCGTCGGAGCGCTGCCCGTTCTGAGGCCCGCCGCCGCCTTGCCCGCGCCCGTCGGAACGCTGCCCGTTGTGCGGCCCGCCGCTGCCGGGTCCTCGGTCGAAGCTCTGCCCGTTGCGCGGCCCGTCGCTGCCGGGTCCTCGGTCCAAGCTCTGCCCGTTGCGCGGCCCGCCGCCGCCTTGCCCGCGCCCGT
>JBBIOE010000286.1:0-8339 GCA_037443525.1 Archangiaceae bacterium
CCCCAAGCGCCCGGCGAGCCCCGCCGCCCCGGCCCGCCGCCCAGCGACCTCGAAGTCGGATCTGCGCGACGCGCTGGTGGCCCTCTGCCCCGGCGACGCCGAGCTGTGGGCGGCGTGGAGCACCGGGCACGGCGCCGGGCTCGAGGCGCTCGTGCGGCGGAGGCTCTTCTTCGAGCCCCAGCGGGCCCTCTGGCACTTCCTCCTCGGCGTCGCCCAGTTCGAGCGGGGCTGGCTCAGGCGGTCCCGACGGAAGCTCGAGCGAGCCTGGGCGCTGCTCGAGCCGGGCCAGTCGGCGGGTGAGCCGGCCGAGCGCGAGGCGTTGCGGCGGGCGTTGGTCGACTGGAGCGAACGCCATGGATGAGCGGACGCGGCAGGCGCTCCTCGAGCGCGGCCGGCGCTACGGCGCCCCGGTCGAGGTGAAGGCGGCGTCCAGGCCGGTGGGGCGCTACGTCGGCTTCCGTGCCCGGGACGCGATCCTCGGGTTGCCGGTGGCGATGGTGCACGAGTTCGCGCGGCTCGAGCACTGGGTGCCGCTGCGCCGGGGCCGAACGGTCCTCGGCCTGACCCAGCTCCGCGGCGAGGTGCTGGGCCTCGTCGACCTCCTCGCCGCCGCGCTCGACCAACCTTGCGAGGTGGAGAGCTGGATGATCGTCCTCGACGTCCGCGGCGGGAGAGCCGCGGCGCCGGTCTCCGAGGTGCTGGGGACGCGCACCGTGACCGAGGCCGAGCTCGCCCCGCCCGAGCAGCTCGTTCGCCGGAGCCCGGCGGTCGCGCACGTGACCCACGATCTCTGGCAGCTCTTGGACCCCGCGGCGATCGCCGCCGCGCTGGGCGGTCGCTGACGTAGCCCTTCGATGGAGGAGTGACGATGTTCAAAGGCTGGACGGTGAGAAGTCGGTTGTTCGCGATGGCCGGGTTGTTGATCCTGCTCACCGCGTGCCTGACCGCGTTGTCGTGGTGGGGCCAGGGCCAGGCCGAGGAGCGCGAGCGCGAGAACAACGCCGACGCGCGGCGGACCATCGAGCTCGTCGACACGGTGCGCCTCGCTCAGGTGCACTTCAAGATGCAGGTGCAGGAGTGGAAGGACCTTCTGCTCCGCGGCATGGACGAGGCCGACTACGACAAGTACCTCCGCGCGTTCGGCCAGCAGGAGCAGCGCGTGCGCGAGACGCTCGCCAAGGCGCGCGTGACCATGGAGACGCAGGGCCTCGACGTCTCCGCCGTCGACCAGGCCACCGGGGCGCTGGAGGAGCTCGGCGCGAAGTACCGCGACGCGCTCAAGGCCTACGACCGCTCGAAGATCGACTCGGCCCACGCGGTCGATCGCCAGGTGCGCGGCGCCGATCGCCCCCTCACCGCGGCCATCGACGCCGTCGTCAGCGCCGTCGAGAAGCACGCCGCCGAGACCCGCGCCGCCCGAGAGCGGCGCGCCTCCGAGGAGACGACCCGGCTGCGCATCATCACCGCCCTCGGGTTCCTCCTCTTCCTCGTCGCCGCGGTGGTGCTGGCGCTGGTCATCATTCGCAGCGTCACCGCCCCGGTGGGCGTCGCGGTCTCTCTCGCCGAGCAGATCGCCACCGGCAACCTCGCCACCCGCGTGGAGGACTCCGGCGCCGACGAGCTCGGCCAGATGCTGGGCAGCCTGGGGCGCATGTCCCACAGCCTCCGCGCGACCATCGGCGAGACCCGGGCGTGCTCGAACACCCTGGCCAGCACGGCGGACGAGATCGTGGGCGCCGCGCGCCGCACCGTGCAGGCCACCCAGCAGCAGGCCACCTCGGTCCAGGAGACGACCACCTCGACCGCCGAGCTCACCGAGACGGTGCGGGTGACCGAGCGCCGGGCGGGCGACGTGCAGCGCCTGATGGATCGCACCATGGAGACCGGGCAGGGCCTGCGTCGCGAGCTCGGCGAGGCCCAGAACGTGCTCGGCGTCACCCAGGACGAGATGCGCGCCATCGTCGTCAGCATCCAGGGGCTGGTGGCGAGCAACCAGCAGATCGGCGAGATCATCGAGAACGTCCGCGAAGTGGCCGATCAGACCCAGCTCCTCGCGGTCAACGCCGGCATCGAGGCGGCCAAGGCCGGCGAGCTCGGGCGCGGGTTCAGCGTCGTCGCCACCGAGATGAAGACCCTGGCCGACCAGAGCAAGAAGGCCGCCCAGCGGATTCGCGGCATCGTCGCCGACGTCCAGCGCGGGACCTCGGAGGCCGTCCGCGCCGTGGAGACCGGCCGCGAGCGGGTGCAGGAGGCCCTCAAGCCGGTGGGCGCGATGATGCCGAAGGTCGAGCAGCTCACGCAGCAGGTCGAGGAGTCGGGCCAGTCGGTGCGGCAGATCATCGCCATCGTCCAGCAGCAGACGGTGGGCATCGATCAGATCAACCAGGCGATGAAGGTGGTGCAGACCGCGGTGCAGGAGAGCGTGGCCCAGAACCAGCAGCTCGATCGCACCGCCGAGACCCTGCGCTCCCAGGCCAAGCAGCTCACCGACTCGGTGGCCTCGTACCGGCTCTGACGCGATGGCCCAGGATCTCCTCAAGACCTTCGAGCTGGAGCTCGGCCGGAGCGCCGAGCAGATCCAGAGCCTGCTGCTCTCGGTGGAGCGGGCGGCGCCGGCCGAGGCCGCGAAGGCGCTCAGGGAGGCCTACCGCCTGACCCACTCGGTCAAGGGGGCCGCGCGCATCGTCGGGCTCTCGTCCATCGAGGAGATGGCCCACGCGCTCGAGGAGCGGCTGCAGGCGCTGGTGCGCGCCGACGCCCGGCCCACCGCGGAGATGACGAGCGCCTTTTTGCGCGTCGTCGACGGCTTCACCGCCGGGCTCACCGCCTTCCAGAAGGGGGAGGAGCTCGACCCCGAGCCGTTCATGCAGAAGTTCCGCGCCTTGAGCGGCGTCGCTCTCGAGCGGCAGGTGCCCGGCTCGGCGGGGCTGGTCGACGACGCGGCGGTGGCGGAGCCCTCGCCGCCGCCCGGCCCCGGCGGCCCGGCCCCCGCCATCGACGCCCCGGCTCCGCGCGACGCCCAGCTCCGCGTTCCCACCCAGGCCGTCGACGAGCTCCTCCGGCGCGTCGAGGAGTCGTTCCTCATCGAGACGCGGCTGGTGGCCCTCGCCGGGCACCTCGACGAGCGTGCGCCCGACCGGCTGAGGGGCGAGGTGTCGGAGCTCCACCGCGAGACCGCGAAGCTGCACCAGGTGCTGGTCCACCTCCACGAGGTGGTGCGCTCGTTCCGCCTCGAGCCCTTCGAGCGCCTGCGCGTCGGCCTCACGCGCATGGTGCGGGAGCTGGCGGTGAGCCTCGGCAAGTCGGCCACCCTGCGCTTCTCGGGGCGCCACGAGCTCGTGGACGCCGCGACCCTCGACGCGCTCCAGGAGCCGCTGCTGCACCTGGTGCGGAACGCGGTCGATCACGGCGTCGAGACCCCAGAGGCCCGCCGCGCGGCCAACAAGCCCGAGGAGGCGACCGTCGAGGTGTCGGGCGTGGTGCGGGGCGGAGCCCTCGAGGTACGCGTCAGCGACGACGGCCGGGGCGTCGAGCTGGAGGCGGTGCGCGCGTCGGCGGTGCGCCGGGGGCTGGTCGAGCCCTCCGCGGCGGCCTCGCTCGGGGAGCCGGCGCTCCTGGAGCTCCTGTTCGAGTCGGGCTTCAGCACCGCCGGGGAGGTCACGGCGATCTCCGGCCGCGGGCTGGGGCTGGACATCGTGCGCAGTCGGCTCTCGGCGATGGGCGGCGAGGTGCGGCTCTCCTCGCGCCCGGGGCTCGGCGCGACCTTCGAGCTGAGCGTGCCGGTGAAGCGGCTCTCGGCGCGGGCGCTCCTGGTGCGCAGCGGCCCCCACACCGCGGCGCTGCCGGTGGCGTCCATCGAGCGCGTCGTGGCCTTCCGCGAGGCGGAGGTCGCCGTGTCGGCGGGGGCGGCCCACGTCACCTTCGAGGGCACCGCGCTGCCGGTCGAGCCGCTGGCCGATCACCTCGGCTGGGAGCGGGGCCACGCGTCGCACGTCGTGGTGGTGGGCCGCGAGGGGGCGCGCCGGGGCCTGTTGGTCGACGAGCTCTTGGGGGAGGTCGAGCAGCCGGCGATGCTCGCGCCGGCCTGCCTCGCCGAGGTGCCGTTTCTCGGCGGGGTGCTGGTGCTGGGGACCGGGGAGGTCGTCCCGCTGATCGAGCCGCGCGAGCTGGGGCGGCCTGGCGGAGCGAGCCGGCGCGAGGCGCGCCCGCGCTCGGCGCCGCAACCGACCGCGCCGAGCGCCGGGAAGCACCGGGTGCTGGTGGTCGACGACTCGCCGACGGTGCGCGCGCTGCACGGCTCGGTCCTCGAGGAGGCGGGCTTCGCCGTCACCGAAGCGGAGGACGGAGTGCAGGCGCTGGAGCGGCTGGCGCAAGGCGGCGTCGAGCTGGTGGTCCTCGACATTCAGATGCCCCGCATGGACGGCCTCACGCTCGTCAGCCGGGTGCGGGAGAGCGCGGCCTTCCGGCACCTCCCGCTGATCGTCGTCTCCCAGTACGGGCGCAAGGAGGACCTGCACAAGGCCGCCGCCCTCGGCGCCGACCGCTACATCGTCAAGGCGACCTTCGAGCCCGGGCGCTTCGTGGAGATGGTGCGGGAGCTGCTCGAGGAAGCCGCGGTCCGCTGACGTCTTTCGCCTACTTCGTCCCCCGCGCGGTCTGCGTGCCGTCGGCCCCCTGGAGGCGCGCGATCAGGGACGCCGTGGTGTGGAAGGTGACGATGACGTTCCCGAGGATGAGCTCGTGCCGCGCCCCGAGCCTCACCAGGGCCATCGGCCCGAGCGGGGTGCGATCCAGGCTCGCGGGCATGGCCTCCGGCGCGCGGGAGAGGTGCCAGGCGCCGTTCAGCTTGGTCAGGCGGCAGTGCGTGCGCGACACCGAGGCCTCCCCGATGACGATGGCGTTCTCCGCGGAGCGGCCGACGCCGAGCACGGTGCCGTTCTCGCCCTTGAGCACGAAGCAGAGGGCATCACCGGAGGACGGGCGCTCCGGGTAGCGCGCGCGCGGCAGTCGCGTCAGCGCCATCTCCTCCTCGACGGCGTTCGCCGCCTTCCACTCGCCCGCCTCCCAGACGAGCCAGGCATCGGGGTAGCGCGCCTGGAAGGCACCCGCGCCGAGGAGGAGCTGACGACCGAGGAGCGACAGCATGAAGGCCGGTGTTCCAGGCATGGTGGAGAAATGCTGTCACCCTGGATTTGGCGGAGACTAGGCGCGACTCCCCGACACTGTCGGAAGACGCGCGACCCTCGCGGCCGGGACCGTACGGGTTCGGGCGGCACGCACGCGCGATGGGACCACGGCTCAGGGCCCGAGGGTGGCGGCCGTCTCGTCCTTTGGGTGGTCGAAGCCTCGAATGCGCAAGAGGCGCGCGGTGGCGATGGCGTGCCGCGCCCAGAGCGCCTTCTGCTCGGCGAGGCCGGCCTGGTCGGTGCGCGAGGCCAGGGCTTGCAGGCGCTCAGCCATCGCGGCGACCTCCTCCTCGAGCAGCACGGCCTGCACGTTGCGCCGCTTGCCGGCCGCGGCGCGGTTCTCGGTGTAGGTCGGCACCAGCGTCACCCGGGCCACCTTCGCCGGGTCGTCCACGGTCTTGGTCACCTCCACCTCGAGCAGCATGCCGTCGCGGGTGGGGCTCTCCGGCTCGCCCAGGTCCTGGTTGGAGACGAGGTTCCCGAGCGAGTAGGCGACCACGCCCAAGGCGCCGTCCTTTCGCCGGAGCCGCTCCACCGGCTGCAGCACGTGGGGGTGATGGCCGACCACCACCAGCGCGCCGGCGTCGACGAGGGCCTGGGCGAAGGCCCGGTCTTCCTCGAGCGGCGTCGAGTGGTACTCGGTGCCCCAGTGCGCGCTCACCACCAAGACGTCGACGGACTTCGACGCCGCGCGCACGGCGGCGAGGAAGTCGGCCTCGGTGATGCCGACCAGCTCGACGTCTCTGGGGTAGAGCACCACCGGCACCCAGGGCTTCGATGGATCCTTGGGGTTCAGGTGCATGTTCGACCAGCGGGTCATCGCCAGCACGCCGATGCGCAGGCCCTTGCGCTTGAGCACCAGCGGCGCGAAGGCGGCGCTCTTCGACTCGGCGGCGCCGGCGGTGAGGAGCCCGGCCTCGGCGAGGCGCTGGCGCGTCTCCAGAAGGCCCGGCGCGGCCTGGTCGAGGCAGTGGTTGTTGGCGAAGGTGGCGACGGTGACGCCGGTGCCCTTCAGGCTCTCGAGGAGCGAGGGCGGGGCGTTGAACGAGAACTCGCCGCGCGCCGGGTTGGGCCGCGTGGTGACCGGCGTCTCCAGGTTCACGAAGGCCGCGTCGGCGCGCTTGAAGACGGGCGCGAGGGCGCCGAAGACCTGATCCCACCCGCCGTGGTTGGCGGTGTCGGCGAGCTCGTCCTTCGGCGCCGGCCGCGCGTGCACCTGCGCCGCGAGCTTCACCGGATCGTGGGGGATGACGTCACCGCCGAAGACGAGCGTGACGCGCGCGGGCGGCGCGGCGGAGACGAGCAGGGCGGTGATCAGCGCCACGGCCATGGCGGCGGAGTCTAGAAGGTCGGCGCCCGGCCGCCACTCGGGGGCGTTCGTTCACGCACGTGGTCTGATCCCGACGAGGCGCACTGGGCGGCCTGAGCGCCGAACCCTCGAACCGAAGCCCGGGGCTCAGTCCCTTCTCTTCGTCAGCACCTCGAGCACGGTCTTCAGCTCGGCGAGGTCGGCTTTGGTCGACGAGAGGGTGCGCTCGCGCCGAGTGAGCTCGGACTCGAGCGTGTCGGCCTCGGGCTTGCCTCGCTTCTTCGCCGCCGCGAGCTTCGCCACCAGCCTGGCGCGCTCCGCCGCCTGCTTCTGGAGCCGCTCCTCGGTCTCGCCGATGCGCTCGCTCACCGTTTGCACCGTCGACAGCTCGAGCGGAATCGTGACCTCCTCCAGCTCGCCCGGTGGCACCGGCGAGACCTTCAGGGTCGCCGGCAGGTACTTCGGGTGGCGCACCTCGAACACATGCGGCTCCTCGGAGCTCACCACCACGACGGCGGGCGTGAACTCGCCGGTGGGACGCCCGTCCATCGTCACCTCGGCGTGCGTGGGCAGGCTCTTCACCCGCACTCGGGCCTCGGCGTAGAGCGTGAGGTCGAGGGACAGAGGCTTCTCCTCCTTCGCCGTCACCTGGACGATCACGTCGGCCATGCCCTTCTTGCGCAGCACCACCTCGTGCTCGCCGTACGGCACGCCCTCCACCTCGCCAGGCGTCTGGGCCAGCACCTCCTGCCCGTCGACCAGCACCTTCGCGCCCTGCGGCACCGACCGCACGCCCATCGGTGTGCCTGGCGCCAGCGTGTAGTCGCGCTCCGTGTTCTGGTTGAGGTTCGGGCTGATGTTCTCGGACGTCGGCACGAAGCCCTTCAGTCGCACGCTCACGACGTTGTCGCGCCCCGCGTACAGCGTGAGCTTCGCGGGCGTCACCTGGCCCGTCGGCTTCCCGTCGAGCCACACCGGGGCGCCAGCGGGGGTCGACCTCACCCGGCAGTAGGTCGCGGCGATGTCGGGCGGGCGCTCGTCGGCCGGCGCCACCACCGGCCTCGGCGCCCTCGGCTTCGGCGGGGCGGGGGCGCGGTCTTCCTCCAGCGCGAGCGCGCGCAATAGCTCACCCTCGGGGTCGGCTCGAAACGCCGGCGAGAAGGCCGCTATCACCACCACCGCCAGCGGCAGCAACAGGGTGAGCCACAGCGGCTTGCGCGCCTCCTTCTCGATGATGGCGTAGACGAGCGCCGACGGCGGAATGAAGAACAGCGTCACCAGCCAGGCGAAGTTGCGGTCATGCCACGCGATGGAAAGGAGCCACAGCTGCCCCATCCCCCAGAAGAGGCACAGCGTCATGATGAGTCCGGTCAACACGCCTGGTACCCCCGGAAGAGTCTCTGACGCGCGGCACCATAGCCGCCCGCTCCGGGGCCGGCCATCGCGAAGACCGGCCCGGCGCGACGCTCACGGCGCGGAGCTTCTCTCCAGGGTCACCGCGCCCTCGTACTCCTGCCCGGCATCGAGCGTGGTCGACCAGACGCCGTAGCCCTTGAGCGACAGCTCCAGCCTCATTGGTCTGGTGGGGTCGAGATCGCCCGTCCACGGCGTGCGCCCGACGAGCTCGCCGTTCACCGATACCTCCGCGCGCGAGGGCGTGCTCGTCAGGGTGACGTGCGCGGGATCGAGGTGAACGGCCTTGGTGACCGGAACGAAGGGCAGGCCCCTGCGGAACCCGGTGGCGGGATCGAGGTCCTCGTCGGGCCTCGGGGTGCCGGCGCTCGCAGCGGCCGCGCGGGCCGCGCCGGCCATCGGCCTGGTGGCGGGCTCGAGCGGCGGCCGCC
>JBBIOE010000287.1:0-8300 GCA_037443525.1 Archangiaceae bacterium
GCCCGCTTCGGCCCAGGCGGCCCAGCCCGCGGCCGCCTCGGCCTTGGCCGACGTGGCGGTGGCGGACCCGACCAAGCCCTCCGGAGGTGCCTCATGATGGACTCCATCGCCACGTCGGTCGTGGCCCTCGCCATGGTGCTCTCCGCGCTCTTCGTGGTGCGCGCGAAGAACCTGGTGCACGCGGTGCTGTGGCTCGGCATCTCGCTCGCCGCCACCGCCGCCTTCTACGGCATGCAGGGCGCCTCGTTCCTCGCCGGCGTGCAGATCCTCACCTACGTCGGAGGCATCGTGACGCTGATGATCTTCGGCGTGATGGTGACCCGCCGCCACGAGGGCAGCAGCGTCCCCTCGGGCCACAAGAACGGCTTCCGCGCCCTCCTCACCTCGCTGCTCTTCTTCGGAGCGCTGGCCGCCGCGGTTCAGAAGACGCCGCTCGAGCCCAGGCCGGGCGCGGCGCTGCAGACCACGCCCGAGCTGGCCCGGGCCCTCATCGACGACTACGTCCTGCCCTTTGAGGTCGCCTCGCTCCTGTTGCTCGCCGGCATCGTGGGCGCGGTGGTGATCGCCCGGAGGAAGGACCTCGAGACCCCGGCCACCGCCGAGGGGCGCCGCGCCGCCATGGCCGAGGCCCACGCGGCCCGCCTCGCCGCGATGGTCACCAAGGAGACCGCATGAGCAGCCTGTCCCAGTTCGTGCTCCTCGCCGGGGTGCTCTTCAGCATCGGCCTCTACGGCCTGATGACCCGCACCCACGCCATCGCCATGCTCTTGTCCATCGAGCTGATGGCGAACGCGGCCAACGTGCTCTTCGTCGTCTTCGCCAAGGCCTTCGGCGGCGCCGGGCAGATCTTCGTGCTCTTCGCCCTGGCCATCACCGTCGCCGAGGTGGCGGTCGGCCTCGCCCTGGTGATGCTGCTCTACCGACGCTACGACGACACCCTCCTCGATCTCGCCAACGAGGCCCGGGAATGAGCCCCCTTCTGACCCTCGCCGCCGTCGCCGTCTTCGCGCCCGCGGCCGCCGCGCTGCTCCTCGTCCTGGTCCCGCCCCTGCGCAAGCAGGGCATGCCGGCGGCCATCGTCACCCTGCTCGGCTCCGTCGCGGCCGTGGTCTCCGCCGGGCGCATTCTCTTGGACCGCCTCGGCGCGGGCCACGCGGCCGAGTCGATCGTCACGCCGTGGATCATCGTGGCCAACAAGCCCCTGGCCGAGCTCGGCCTCCTCGTCGACGGCACCTCGGCGACCATGCTCTTCGTGGTCTGCCTGGTGGCGCTGATGGTGCAGGTCTTCTCGCTCTCCTACATGAGCGAGGAGCCGCCTGCCGCCTACGGCCGCTACTTCGCGCTGCACGCCCTCTTCCTCTTCTCGATGAACGTGCTGGTGGTGGCGCCCAACCTGCTCCAGGCCTTCGCCGGGTGGGAGCTGGTCGGCCTCGCGAGCTACCTGCTCATCGGCTTCTACTTCCACAAGCCGAGCGCCGCGAAGGCCGCGGTGAAGGCCTTCTGGATGACGAAGCTCGCCGACATGGGCTTCCTCTTCGGGCTCTTGTGGCTCTTCGTGCAGGCCGACACCTTCCGCTGGGACGTGCCGGTGTCGCACGAGCTCGCCAACGTCGTCGCGCTGATGCTCTTCATCGCGGTGGTCGGCAAGTCGGCGCAGTTCCCGCTGCACATCTGGCTGCCCGACGCGATGGAGGGCCCGACGCCGGTCTCCGCCCTCCTCCACGCCGCCACCATGGTGGCCGCGGGCGTCTTCCTGGTGGTGCGCGCGGACCCGCTCTTCGCCCTGGCGCCCTTCGCCCGCGACGTGATGCTGTGGGTCGGCGCGATCACCGCCTCCTTCGCGGCCCTGCTGGCCCTGGTGCAGACCGACATCAAGAAGGTGCTCGCCTACTCCACCGCCTCGCAGCTCGGCTACATGGTGACCGCCCTCGGCGCGGGGAACGCCTTCGCCGGCTTCTTCCACCTGGGCACCCACGCCTTCTTCAAGGCCCTGCTCTTCCTCGCCGCGGGCAGCGTGATTCACGCGGTGCACTCGAACGAGCTCGCCGACATGGGCGGCCTCAGGAAAAAGATGCCGCTCACCGCCACCGCCTTCACCATCGGCGCGCTGTCGCTGGCCGGCTTCCCGGGCTTCGCCGGCTTCTTCTCCAAGGACCTGGTGCTCCACTCCGTCGAGGGCAAGGGCGGGTGGATTCCCTGGGTGCTGTTGATGGCGAGCGCCTTCCTCACCGCCTTCTACATGGGCCGGGTGCTGATCAAGGCCTTCCTCGGGGCCGAGTCCTCCAAGGCCCACCACGCGCACGAGTCCGGTCCGGCGATGGCCGCTCCCCTGGTCATCCTCGCGGTGCCGGCGCTCGGCTCGGGCTTCTTGGGCGCGTGGCTGGCGAGCTCCACCGGCCATGAGTACGAGCTGCACTTCGCCTCGATGACGCCGATCACCGCCACGGTGCTCGGCCTCGCGGGCCTGGGCGCCTCGTGGGTGGTGTTCGGCTCGGGCGGCACGGCGCCGTTCGCCGACGTCATCGCCCGGCTCGATCGCGAGAGCTGGGTCGACCGCTCGTGGGAGCTCGGCTACCGCCGGGTGATGCTGGGCGCCGCGGCGGTGCTCGGCTGGTTCGACCGCTACATCGTCGACGGGGTGATGAACCTCTTCGGCTGGGCGGCCATCGAAGGCGGCCAGAAGGCCCGCACGCTGCAGACCGGCCTGGTTCGCGACTACGCGTGGGCGCTGGTGGCCGGAGCGGCCGTCCTCGCGCTCGTGGGAGGCCTCAAGTGAGCATGCTCCTGTCGACCATCGTGGCGGCCCCCGCCATCGCGGCGGCCATTCTCCTCGCCCTCCCCGCCTCGCAGCGGCTGGCGATTCGCGTGGTCTCGCTCGTCGGCGCGATCATCTCCCTCGCCGGCTCGGTGCAGGTCGCCCGGCTCTACGATCGCGGCGTCGGCGGCCTGCAGCTGGGCGAGGACTACACCCTCGTCCCGAGCCTGGGCATTCACCTCAACCTGGCGGTGGACGGCTGGGGCGTGGCGCTGTTGCTCCTCACCGGCATCATCATCGTCACCGGCGTCTTGGCGAGTTGGACGGTGGCCCGGCGGGACAAGGACTTCTTCGTCCTCTTGCTGGTGCTGGTGGCCGGCGTCTTCGGCGTCTTCGTCTCGCAGGACCTCTTCGTCTTCTTCCTCTTCTACGAGATCGCCGTGCTGCCGATGTACCTGCTCATCGGCATCTGGGGCAGCTCGCACAAGGTCGAGGGCCAGGGCCCCTTCCGCTTCGCGTGGAGGGCCTTCCAGGTCGGCGGCAAGGAGTACGCCGCGATGAAGCTGACCTTGATGCTCCTGGTCGGCTCGGCGGCCATCCTGGTCGCCATCCTCGCGCTGTGGAACGAGGCCGGCGGCACCACCTTCGATCTCACCGCGCTGCAGAGCCACCACTTCTCCAGGCAGACGCAGATGTGGACCTTCCCGCTGTTGTGGCTCGGCTTCGGCACGCTGGCGGGCGTCTTCCCCTTTCACACCTGGTCGCCCGACGGCCACGCCTCGGCGCCCACCGCGGTGTCGATGCTCCACGCCGGCGTGTTGATGAAGCTCGGCGCCTTCGGCGTGATGCGCATCGGCATGGTGCTCGCGCCCGACGCGGCGGCCACCTGGGCGCCCATCGTCGGCGGGGTCGCGGTCATCAACGTGCTCTACGGCGCGATGTGCGCGGCCAACCAGACCGATCTCAAGTACATCATCGCCTACTCGTCGGTGAGCCACATGGGCGTGGTGATGCTCGGCGCCGCGACGCTGAACCCCACCGGCTGGAACGGCGCCGTGTACCAGATGTTCGCGCACGGCATCATGACCGGCCTGTTCTTCGCGCTGGTCGGCCTCGTCTACGAGCGCGCGCATACCCGGGCCATCGCGAAGATGGGCGGCTTCTCGCACGTGATGCCGGCGGTGGGCGCCTTCTTCACCCTGGCCTGCCTCTCCTCGCTGGGGCTGCCCGGCACGGCGGGCTTCGTGGCCGAGTTCCTGGTCTTCCTGGGCGCGGCCAAGACGCAGCACGCCTGGTGGGCGATTCCCGGCGTGCTGGGGGCCTTCGTCACCGCCGTCTACGTCCTGCGCGCGGTGAAGACGATCTTCTGGGGGCCCAAGCCCTCGGGTGAATTCGCGCACCTGACCGACGCGCAGCGCACCGAGTGGTTCGCGCCGGTGATGCTCGGCGCGGCGCTGGTGGTCTTCGGGTTCTGGCCGCGCTTCCTGCTCGACTTCATCGACGGGACGAGCGCGACCTTCCTCAATCGCATTCCCCAGGTCGCGGAGGTCTTCTTCCCATGAGCTGGCTCGAGCTCCTCAGCGTGGACCTGATGGTCGCCGGCATCGCGGCGCTGGTCCTCGTCCTCGATGCGATCATGCCGTCCAAGCTGGGCAAGGCGGTGGGCTGGCTCACCGCGGCGCTCCTTCTCGGGGTGCTGGTGGCGACCTTCTTCGTCCCCCAGACCGGCACGGCGCCGCACCAGGTCTACGAGCTGTCGCCCTGGGTGATGTTCTTCAAGCGCGTCTTCCTGGTGGCGGGCATCCTCGGAGTGCTCGGCGCCCTGGAGTGGCTCGCCGACAAGACCCCGCGGAGGCAGGCCGAGTTCTACGTGCTGCTGCTCTCGAGCGTGGTGGGCATGATGCTCATCCCCGGCGCGCGCGACTGGATTCTGCTCTTCGTCGCCTTCGAGCTGATGGGCATTCCCCTCTACGTTCTGGCGGCGTGGGCCAAGGGCGACACGGTGCTGGGCGGAAAGTCCCTGGCGGCGGAGGCCTCGCTCAAGCTCTTCGTCACCGGCGCGGCGTCGTCGGCGCTCTCGCTCTTCGGGCTCGCGCTGGTCATCGGCACCACCGGCTCGACGCAGATCGCGCTGGGCGGCGGCGCGGTCACCCCGCTCCAGGGCTTCGGCATGCTCCTGGTGCTCGCCGGCTTCGGCTTCAAGGTCGGCGCGGTGCCCTTCCACATGTGGGTGCCCGACACCTACCAGGGCGCTCCCACGCCCTTCGTGGCCTTCCTCTCGGTGGCGCCCAAGGCCGGCGGCATGGCGGCGCTGGCGGTGGTGCTGCTCGGCGGCTGGACGCAGGCCTTCGGCACCTGGGCCCCGGCGCTGGCGGTGCTGGCCTTCGCGAGCATGGCGGTGGGCAACGTCTTCGCCATTCCCCAGAGCGACGTGCGGCGGCTGCTCGGCTACTCGGGCATCGCGCAGATTGGCTACGCGCTGGTCGGCCTCGCCACCCGCACCGAGTACGGCGTCGGCATGACGCTGTTCTTCCTCGCGACCTACGTCTTCACCAACCTGGGCATCTTCCTGGTGGTGCACGCGGCGGCGGAGGACATGGGCGGCCACTCGACCAAGGTGCTGGCGGGCCTGTCGCGACGCTCGCCATGGCTCGGCGCGGCCTTGCTCGTCTTCCTCTTGTCGCTCGCCGGCATCCCCTTCGTGGTGGGCTTCTGGGCGAAGTTCTTCCTCTTCCTCGCGGCCTGGAAGGCCGGGCTCACCGGGCTGGTCTGGGCGGCGGTGGCGCTCGCGGTGCTGGGGCTCTTCTACTACCTGTCGGTGGCCCGCTCGACGTTCATGTCCGACGGCAGCGGCGAGGGGAAGGTGCGGCCGGGCTTCGCGCTCACCGCCGCCATCGTGCTCTGCCTCGCGGCGGTGGTGGGCCTGGGCCTCTACCCCACGCCCCTGCTCGACGCGTCGATGTCGGCGTCGAAGGCGTTCTTCACCCTGCGCTGAAGAACCGAGCCGAGCGCACCGGGGCACTCCGCCCCGGAGCGCCTCCCGCCGTGGGCGCGCTCCCCAAGGGGCATTTTGCCCGTGGAGAAGGTCCTCACCGGGAGCGGGCGGCCGTCCCTGAATTCGCGGTGTTCCGGCCGGATGCGGGGTGGCACCTCGGGTGCACAGGACCCCTCCGCTGTTCCTCACTCACCCCGCATTCCCAAAGGTAATCCCCATGAAGAAGCTGCTCGTGATCGCCCTCGCCGTCGTCGCGTTCCCCGTGTTTGCGGCCGAGCCCGCCAAGGCCGCGGACAAGGTCGCCGACAAGAAGGCACCGGCCGCCAAGGTCGAGGAGAAGAAGGCGGACGCGAAGACCGAGGCGAAGACCGAGGCCAAGCCGGAGGAGAAGAAGGGCGAGGCCAAGGCTGAGGAGAAGAAGGCCGACGAGAAGGCCGCGGCCAAGACCGAGACCAAGGCGGAGGCCGTCAAGGCCGCCCCGAAGGCCGCCGCCAAGAAGAAGTAACCCAGGCCGATCAGCTTGAAGTCGCGACGGGGCACCACACGCGTGGTGCCCCGTTTGCGTTTCGGAGCCCGCGCCGGCCGGCTGTCTCATTTGTCCTCCAACCATCCGAGCACGCCGGCGCACTGCTGCGTTTCCACCTCGGAGCTTCACATCGGTTGGTCGTCAAACGATAACGCCTGAGCCCAAGCCCCATGCTCCCGCACCTCCTGCTGACCCTGGCCGCCCTGCCCCTCCCGAGCGGAGGCCCCATCGCTCTGCCCACCGGAGTCGCCACCGTGGAGCTGCCCGGCGTGCTCTGCGACGCCGAGCTCCCCGCCGGCTGGCAGGCCCTCGGCGCCGACCGCCGGAGGCTCAAGGCGCCCCCGACGCAGCCGCCGGGCACCGAGACGGCGCTCCCCGTCGCGCCCGCCGCCGAGGCCTGCGGCGAGCCGGCCCCCGTGACGCTCCTGACCGTGGGCGCGCCCCCGGCCATCGACGCCGCCTCGATCGCCTTCTTCCCCGACACCGGACGGCTGGAGCTCAAGGGCAGGGGCCTCGACGGCACGCCGGTGCGCTGGAGCGCGGGCGACCAGGCGGGCGCGGACACCTGCGTCACAGGCGGCACGGACACCTGCGCGGTGTCCTTGCCCAAGGGCCTCGCCGCGGATCAGCTCGTGGTGGGCGTCCTCCCGCCCGGGACGCCGCCCGCGGCGCAGCGCCTCGTCTCCGCTTCCGGCGCGCTGGTGGCCATCGAGCCCGCGCTCCGGCCGGTGCGCTTCGTGCTCACCGCCCTGCTCTCCTCCGACCTGCTCTCGCTGGAGCGCGACCCTCCGTCGATCAAGGTGAAGCACCCGGAGGCGGTCGAGTCGGTGACCTGCGTGGACGCCGACTGCGCCCTGGAGGACGACCTGGTGGTGGTGCGCCGGGAGCACGGGGCGGACAGCGATCTCGAGCTGCGCCTGAGGCTCAAGCCGCACTGGTTCGTGCAGGGCGCCACCCTCGAGCCGAGCCCGTCCTTTCGCGTGCCCATCCAGCGCTGCCCGCTGCAGGTGGCCTCGCCGCCGCCGCTGCAGGGCGTGGCCGACCAGAAGGTGGTGGTGCGGGTGGGCGGGCTGTGCGCTCGCGACGAGGCGCTGGCCTTCGAGACCTCCGCCGGCCGGGTGGCGCCGCTGAAGGCGCTCACCGTGGGCGCCGAGCGCTACGTCGTGCTGCCGATCAGCGGGGTGAGCGCGGCCGACCAGACGGTGCGCGTGGTGCGCAACGAGCGGGTGTGGGGGCAGACGGCGGCGTCGACCCGGCCCGCGCCCGCGCTGCACACCACCCTGCGGCTGGACGGCGTGGGCCCGGTGGACTTCGTGCCCAACAACCGCGACGTGGACGTCGAGCCGATCCGCCTGGGCGACGCGGTGCTGGAGCCGGTGTCGGTGGACGACCTGTTCCGGGTCACCGGCGGCCGCACGGTGCGCGCCAGCGGGGCGGTGAGCGGCCACGCGCCCCTGCGCTTCGCCTACCGCGGCCCGTCGCTGCCCGGCGAGCTGGCCTCGCTCACCCTGGCGCAGCTCACCGAGCCGTTCGATCGCGAGCTCCACGCCGCCGACACGCCCGTGGACCTCGCGGCCCGCCACGCGGTGTGGCTCGAGTGCGGCGACGGCGAAGGCCACGTGCTCACGCCCGAGCGCAACGTCACCACCACCACCTCTTTCCGCGCCCGCACCACCTGCCGGCTGCGCTTCGATCGCGCCGCGGTGCCACCGGAGGCCGGGCGCCAGGTGCTCGCGGTGCGGGTGCGCGTCTTCTCCGCCGACGGCGCCCCCCGCACCGACGCCAGCCGCGATCAGCGGGTGGTGCTCTCGCACGATCACGGCCCGGGCGAGGTGCTGGTCGAGGGCATCGCGGAGGCCTTCGATCGGCTGGTGGTGACCGTCTCCCACGTGGTGGACGCCCAGCGGCTGGTCGACGACGCCAACACCGTGGACGGCCTGCGCTGGACGGTGGTGTTCGGCACCCAGCGCGCCCGGCTCTACGCCAGCGCCACCTTCCCCTCGGGGCTGTTCCGCGTCGCCGAG
>JBBIOE010000288.1:0-8298 GCA_037443525.1 Archangiaceae bacterium
CGCAACGGGCGGTGGCAATGGCGGCTCGACGGGCGGCGGCACCGGCGGCTCGACGGACGGCGGCTCGACGGACGGCGGCTCGACGGACGGCGGCTCGACGGACGGCGGCACCGGCGGCACCGGCGGCACCGGCGGTGCGACGGACGGAGGCACAGACGGAGGCACAGGCGGTGGCGCCACGGTGAACACTCCTCCCATGGCCCCGACCACCGTTCAGGCTTGGCGCAGCAACGGCAGTGCGCTGCTGTACTGGATCGCTCCCGCCGACACCGGGAACAGCCCGTTGCAGTCGTACATCATCACCCCGCGCATCAACGGTACGCTCCAGAGCGGCCTCGCCCAGACGGTGTCGGCGAGCCAGCTCTCCTTCGTCTTCCCCGGGCTCGCCAACTTCACGGCCTACGACTTCACCATCGCCGCTCGGAACAAGACCGACGTCGGCCCACCGGCGGTCTCCAATACGGTGAAGCCGGAGCCGACGGCGCCGGCCTCCAGCATCTCGGGCACCGTCAGCTACGGCGGGAACAAGACGGGCCGCGTCGTCCTGGTGCTGATGAACCAGAACGGCGGCAACAACAACAACGCCACCCTCGCCTTCACCTCCGTCGCTCTCGACGGCGGCAGCGCGGCGTTCACCTTCAGCGGCCTCCAGTACGGGAACAACACCGGCGGCCTGAACCTCGGCAACCAGGCGCAGATCTTCACCTGGATGGACACCACCGGCTCGATGCACCCGGTCGGGCCCACCGATCCCTCCGGGCAGACCAGCTTCACGGTGGGCAGCGACGCGGGCGCCGTGCAGATCGCCCTCACCGACCCGCCGACGCCCAAGGCGCCGTCGATGCCCGGCTTCCGGGGCGTCACCGCCGGCTCGAACTTCGCGGTCATCAACTTCCAGAGGCCGAACAGCAACGGGCCGGGCCAGGCGGACACCGCCACCACGGTGGAGATCCTGGGCTCGGCCGGCAACGTGCTGCAGACGTTCGTGGTCCCGCCGCAGGCCAGCGACGCCGTGCTCGTCGAGCAGCTCGGGCAGGGCACCTACTGGACACGCCTCACCTCCTCGAACGCCGGCGGGTCCTCGCCATCCCTCGACGCCGGCTCCTTCGTCGTCGGCCCGGCGACCGGCGGGGTCAACCTCACTGGCACGGTGACCGTCGACCCGTCGCTGATCAGCTCCAGCACCGGCGCCCTGTGGATCTACGCCTTCGACGTCTCCAAGAACGGACCCGGCGGGCCGACGAGCATGACCCGCGTGCTGCACACGGCGCTGCAGACGACGAACGCCTTCGCGATCCCCAACGTGCAGCCCGGCATCTACGCGGTGGGCGCGCTGCTCGACCAGAACGGCGATGGGCTCATCACTCTGGGCGAGCCGGGATCCGTGCTCGGGCCCTGGATGCCCTTCTTCACCGTCACCAACGCCAACCTGAGCGTGGGCACCATTCCCGTCACCGCCGCCAACTCCACGGCCATCGTGACCACCTGGGACAACAACCCGATGACGCTCAGGTTCCAGCTCGTGTCCGGCCTCAAGGTGCCGTGGCTGGTGCGCGTGGTCCAGGGGCCCCAGGTCACCGCGCCCGTCGATCTCGGCTACGGCAACGGCGGGACGGGCAACTCGCTCCAGTTCGAGTCGCAGTTCACGCTCCTCCCCTTCCCGCAGGAGACCAACCCCCTCCTCGGCGAGCCGTACACCTTCCACGTCACCTACTCCGACGGCACGGACGAGTTCCTCACCTCCACCATCTCCGGGCTGGTGACGCCGCCGCAGCCGGTCTCGCCGGTGGGCAGCTCGGCCGACGCGGGGGGCAGCATGCCCACCTTCACCTGGACCTGGAGCGCCGACGGCGGCATCTCGAGCCCGCCCTACCGCACGCGCCTGGAGGTCTGGGAGAACAACGGCGGGGGCACGGTGTGGCGCAACGAGACCGTCAGCGGGACCTCGGCCGTCTACAACTTCGACGGCACCGCGATGCAGTCCCCGCTCACCGGCTCGAGCTACAACTGGAACGTGTCGGTCACCGACGCGAGGGGCAACGGCGCCTCGCGCGGCGCCAACTTCTCCCTGCCGCCGAGCCTCACCATCCTCCCCGGCTCGGTGACCCTGGGCGTGAACCAGTCGCAGCAGCTCGCGGCCCGCGTCACCGGCGTCCAGGACCAGAACGTCACCTGGAGCCTCGACACCGGCAGCAAGGGCTCCCTCACGCCGGACGGCGTGTACACGGCCGGCGCCGTCACCGGTGCGGTGGTGGTGCGCGCCACCAGCGTGGTCGACCCCAAGCTGACCGCCACGGTGCAGGTGAACGTGCAGGTGAACCCCGTCCCGAACGTGATGATCTCGCCGACGCCGGTGGTCGCGGCCACCTGGTCTCCGGTGACCCTCGGCGCCACGGTCACCAACTACCCCACCGACCTCACCGTCGACTGGTCGGTGCTGGAGCCCGGCTGCTTCAGCGTCCCCCCCAACCCCAGCACCTCCATCCCCTTCCAGACCAACGGCAACCGCGGGGTGTGCCACGTGCAGGCCAAGACGCACTCGAATCCGCCGGCCTTCGGCTACGCGGAGGTTCGCGTTTTCGACGGGGTGACGATGCTCGGCGGCACCCTGCAGACCAACGGAGGGACGCCGCTCACCGGCCGGGTCTACGTCTCGGTACGCACGAACGGACCGGGCGGGAACGCCTTCGGCACCGCGGTGATGCTGAACAACGCCAGCACGGCGAGCTTCACCGTCGCCCTGCCGCCCATCGGCCCGAACATGCAGTACACCTTCCAGGCCTGGCTCGACGCGCTCGACGGCGGGGCCTACTCGAAGCAGACGGACTGGTTCGGGTCGACCAGCTGGACGTGGTCGGGCAGCGGCAACTTTCCGCCGCTGAGCATCTTGCTCAAGGCGCCCACTCCGGTGGCGACGCCCCAGCCGCCGGGGCTGAACGTGGTGGCCGCGGGCGACACCTTCGCCTACGGCGAGCTGAACGGGTGGTTCGACATGCCCACCAACACCGAGATGCCGTCGCGCTACCGCTTGAAGGCGAGCGCCGATGGCGGGTGGGCGAGCGTGCCCTTCGTCGACATCCCCATCGGCTCGCGCGATCGCGGCGCCATCATTCCGCTGCCGGTAGGCACCTGGCAGCTCGCGGCGACCTCGTTCTCGCAGGGCATCGAGAGTGGGCTCTCCAACAGCCGGGCGGTGACGGTGGGCTCGCTGGCCGCGCCGTCGCAGTTCATCGTCACCGGGCAGATCGCCTGGAACGGCGGCGCCGTCCCCAGCGGCGCGCCGCTCTACATCATCGCCACCAACGGTGGCTCGGGCGTGGCCACCAAGGTCCTGCCGCTGAACCTGAGCTTCCCCTACACCTACTCCCTCGACGTGAAGCAGGGCGGGAGCTGGCTGATCAGCGCCTTCCTCGACGTGGGCAACGACGGCGTCATCAGCGCCACCGACCCGGGCACCGTCGGCATGCCTTCGCCGCCGATTCAGGTGAACGCTCCACCCCCCACCGCCGCGGGCACCCTGACCATCGACGGCCGCGACTTCCAGACCTCGCTGACCATGAGCCATCACGCCGGCTCCTACGGCGAGGGCTACGCCGTCAGCGTGCAGGTGCGGCCCGGCCTCAAGCGGCCGACGCGGGTGTGGATCGACTCCGCCGCTCGCATCGGGTCGGGCGAGGAGCTCGGCCTGCCGCCGGACAACGGCCAGGGATTCCCCATCACCTTCGGCGGCTTCTTCGACCTGCCCAATACCTCGCCCATGCCCAGCGACACGGTGACGCTGCGAATCGAGGTGCCCGACGGCACGCAGTCCACCCTCACGGTGCCGCAGGCGCCCTTCACCCGCGCGGTGCCGGCGCTGGCCAGCCCGATGGGCACCGTCGTGACGCTCACCCCGAGCTTCTCCTGGACGCCGGTGGACCCCGCCTGGCCGCAGAACTTCGAGCTGCGCTACCGGTACCAGAACGCGTTCTATTGGAGCCAGGTCCCCGGCAGCACCGGCAACATGGCGTGGCCGGCCGACGCGGGCATGCTCCAGACGGCCACCAACTACTCCTGGACCGTGTCGGCGAACGACCCGTACGGCAACCAGTGCAGCGCCACCGCCGACTTCTCGACGCAGTGAGCGCGGCGCCTACCGCGGCCGCGCCGCCGCCGACGGCCCGGGTGGCGTGCGCAGGTTCTCCCGGAGCTCCGCGCCGGGGAGCTTCACCGAGAACACGGTGCCGCCGCCCTCGCGCGGGTGCGCCGCCACCTCGCCCAGGTGGGCGTCGACGATGCGCTTGACCACCGCGAGGCCCAGGCCCGTGCCGGTGGCCTTGGTGGTGAAGAAGGGCTGGAACATCTTCTCCGCCGCGCGCGGGGAGAGGCCGGGGCCCCGATCCTCCACCTCGATGACCAGGGCGAGCTGGTCCTTGGCGCCCTGCACCCGGGCGCGCACCAACACCTCGCCGCCGCCCCGGGGAGTGGCCTGGAGCGCGTTGATGATGAGGTTCACCAGGGCCTGGCGGAGCAGCGGCCCGTCGACGGGAAACGGCGGCAGCTCGCGCCCCAGCTCCGTCACCACCCGGGGCCCGTGGCCGTACGACTGGGTCGCCACGTCCACCGCCGAGAGGATGATGGGCGTCACCGCGATGGGGTTCTTCACCAGCTCGTAGGGCCGGACGAAGTCGAGGAGGTCGCCGACGATGCGGTTCAGGCGATCGGCCTCCTCACCCACCATGTTGAGCAGCATCTCCGCGTCGCCAGTGGGCTTGAGCAGCCGCTTCAAGGTGGTGAGCGAGTTGAAGATGACGCCCAGGGGGTTTCTCACCTCGTGGGCCATCACCGCGGCGAGCTCGCCCAGGGCCGCGAGGCGCTCGTGCCGCACCAGCTCGGCCTGCGCGCGCCCGAGCTCGTCGTAGCTCTTCTTCAGGTCGCCGTAGAGCCGCCGGGCCTCGTCGTAGAGCCGCGTGCGCTCGAGGAGCGAGGCCATCTGCACGCCGAGCATCTCCGCCGACTGCAGTTCCTGCTCGCCGTAGGGCACGTCGTCCTTGCGGATGAGGCAGAGCATGCCCACCGGCTCGTTCTCGATGACCAGGGTGACGATGGCCGCCTGCCGGGCCCCCACCGCCTGGAGCGCCCCCTGCCCGCGCGCGAAGTCGGCGACGCTCCTTGCGTACACCTGCTGCACCTTCGACGTCCCCGGCGTGAAGCTCCTCCAGCCGCCCAGCGCCGACACCGGGAGGCCGTAGGGCTCGCCCTCCAGCTCCATGGTGCCGTTGTGCGGGTTGAAGCGGAACAGCACCCCGATGTCGCTCACCGTGGTGAGGCAGACGGTGGTGAGCGCCTTGGCGCAGAGCACCCGGGCGTCGGTGTTGGGGCCGGAGACGGCGAGCTGGTGCGCGAGCGACATCTCGGCGTTGCGGCGCTCGAGGCGCTCGATGGTCTCCGCGACCTCGATGGCGCTCCCCAGCTGGAGCCCGAACAGGTGGAGGACGGGCAGGTCGGCCTCGGTCAGCTCCGGGTGGGTGAGGTAGAGCATGCCCCAGGCGGCCGCGCGGACATTGAGGGGCGCGCAGACGCCGGAGCGCAGCCCGAAGCTCACCATCGCGTCGGCCAGCCGCTCGGAGGCGGGGCCGGGGAGGCCCTCGCGCAGCGCCTTCGGCACGTCGGCCACGAAGCGCATCTGGCTCGACGACATGATCTCCTTGAGCAGGGGCGACATCGGCAGCGCGCTTCGCTTGCCCACCACCAGCCCGGCCTCCTCGAGCTTGGTGAGCACGCTGTCGTTGGGCGAGGCGAAGCGCAGGCCGACCCGCTCGTCCTCGAAGTTGAGCAGCACCATCACGAAGCCCAGCGCGTCCAGCGCCGCGCCCGCCACCCACAACACGTCGCTCACCGAGGCCGCGCGCTGCACCTCCAGCGCGATGTCGGTGAGGGCCTTGAGGAGACCGTCGTGATGTAAAGCGCCTTGAGCCACGGGCCGCGAGTCTCCACCGGACCGGCTCGTTTTTCTCATAGAATGAGGGAAATGATGCGATTTCGGGCGGTTCGGAAACCACCGGCTGCCCACGGTCGATAACAGGACACCATGCGCGCGAGTCTCTTCGGCACTCTTCTGTTTCTGGCACCGCTGGCGGGCCTGGCGGCGCCTTGCACGGAGCTGCCGGTGCTCCACATCGTGCAGGACAAGTCGGGCTCGATGGCCGACGCGCCGGACGGGACCGCCCCCACGCTGTCGAACCCGTCGAAGTGGGACATCGCCTCGAGCGTGGTGCCGTCCATCGCGCAGCAGTTCCAGAACCGGTTCCGCTACGGCGTGGGCATGTTCCCCGGGGCGTCGACGACCTTCGCCTGCGCCACCGGCGGCACGGTGTCGGCGGTGCCCTCGACGGCGAGCGACGTGCAGTGGGCCTATGCGGGAGCGCTGCCGGGCGGCGGGACTCCGACGGCGGCGACGTTGCGCGCGACGAAGACCTACCTGCAGTCGGTGGCGCTGGGCGGCGCGCCGGCCTACGTGCTGCTGATCACCGACGGCATGCCGAACTGCAACACCTCGCTCGACGCGGCGACCTGCACCTCGTCGACGCCGGGGTGCCAGAACACCAGCACCTGCTCGGGCTCGACCTGCTGCGGCCTGGGCTCGAAGGACTGCCTGGACAACCTCGCGGCGACCCAGGCGGCGGGAGAGCTCAAGGCGGCGGGCTTCAAGGTGTACGTGGTGGGCTTCGGCTCCACGCTGTCGACGGGGAACAACAAGGCGGTGCTCGACGCCATCGCCAGCGCGGGCGGCACCGGGAGCGCCTACACCGCGAGCAACCAGACGGCGCTGACCAGCGCGCTCAACACCATCGCCCAGAGCACGGCGCAGTGCTGCCAGAACGCGTGCACCCAGGGGGCGACCCAGTGCAGCGGCACCGGGGTGAAGCAGACCTGCCAGCTCGACGCGGTGGTGGGCTGCACCTCGTGGGTGTCGACGAGCTGCCCCTCGATGTCGGTGTGCACCGCGGGCACCTGCCAGGCCTGCAGCAACGCCTGCACGCTGGGCTCGACGCGCTGCACCAGCGGGAACGTGGAGCAGTGCGTGGCCGGCGCGGGCGGCTGCACGGTGTGGACGACGGCGCAGACCTGCAACTACGGCGAGCTGTGCTCGAACGGGAGCTGCAACTCGTGCCAGGGCTGCTCCATCGGCGCGTCGCGGTGCACGGCGTCGGGGGTGGAGGAGTGCAGCTGGAACGTGCTGTCGGGCTGCACGCAGTGGGTTTCGAAGAGCTGCGGCTCGGGGAGCGTGTGCCAGAACGGGAGCTGCGCCGCCTGCAACGGGACCTGCACTCCGGGGTCGACGCAGTGCGCGGGGAAGAACGCGCAGACGTGCGTGGCGGACGCGCACGGGTGCACCTCGTGGCAGACGACGCAGTCGTGCACCAGCTTCTGCTCCGGCGGAGCGTGCGGGACCTGCGGGCCGACCTGCACGGCGGGGGCGACGCGGTGCAACGGCAACGGCGTGGAGACCTGCGCCGCCGACGCGAACGGGTGCACCACCTGGGGGCCGGCTGCGGCGTGCGGGGCGAACCGCTATTGCGCGGGCGGCGCCTGCAAGGCGTGTGGCACCACCTGCACGCCGGGGGTGAAGCGCTGCGCGGCCAACGGGATGATCGAGCAGTGCGGCACCGACGCCGCGACCGGGTGCACGGTGTGGGGCCCGGTGGCCCAGTGCTACCTGGCGGGCGGTGAGCGGTGCGACACCGGCGTGTGCATCCCGCCCTGCCAGGACCAGTGCACCGAAGGCGGGCTGATGTGCGTGAACGGGCGGCCCCAGGCGTGCCTGCGGCAGGCGACCGGGTGCACCCTGTGGCAGGACCAGGACGCCTGCGCGGTGGACCAGCTCTGCGTGGGCGGGGTGTGCCGGGGGAAGTGCGCGGCCGACGAGGTGGAGACGTGCCCGGGGACGCTGGTGTGCACCGGCGTGCCGGGGACGGGCCGGGTGTGCCTGCCGCCGGGTGGGACGGGCGGCGGGAGCGGATCGGGCGGTGGCGCGGGCACCGGTGGCGCGGGCGCCGGTGGGTCCAGCGGGACGGGTGGAGGCAGCGGAGCGGGAGGCGGCGGGCTGGGCACTGGAGGTGGCGCCGGCACCGGCGGCACCCACGGCGCGCAGCCCGGAGACGGTGGGTCCATCGGCGCGCAGGCGTCGGGGTGCGGGTGCTCGAGCTTCGATGGGAGCGCGCTGTCTCTCGCGGCGGCGGCGGTGCTGGCGGCGAGGAGCCGCCGGGCGCGGCGCTGGTGAGCGGGCGTCGAGGGCGCCGCTCAGCGGCAGCGTCC
>JBBIOE010000289.1:0-8277 GCA_037443525.1 Archangiaceae bacterium
CTCCGCCGGAGCGGTGGGGCTCGGCGTGGCCTGGGCCACCGCCGGCGCGGCCTTGTGCGCTGTGGCCGCCGCCTTGGCCTCGGAGGCCTTGGCCGCAGGGCCCGACCTGGCGCCGGCCGCCGAGGCCGGGGACGCCACCAGCGAGAGGAGGACCACCGCGGAAACGAGTCGCATGGGCTGGGTCATGGTCGGTCTCCTCAGTAAACGAACCACTCCACCGCGGTGGTCGCGTTGGCTTTGCCGCTGTTCGAGCCGCCGGCGAGGTAGATGAGCGCTCCCTCCAGCGCCGAGCCCGGCAGGTAGCGGCCGGTGGCGAGGGAGGAGCCGTTGTTGTTGATGTTGACCACCGCGGGCGGCGTGGGGTCGATCTGTCCCGAGACGATGGTCTTCGCCGCGGTTTCGTCGCCGAAGGCGAAGAGGAAGTTCGCCGCCGACGCCGAGCCGTGCCCGAAGGACTTGATGGTCGGGCCGGCGGCGCCGAAGCCCGCGCTCGCCGTGGGAGACGTGAGCGCCCCGCCCGCCGTCACCTTGCCGACCTCGAGCGAGTTGATGCTCGAGGCGCCGTTGGCCGTGCCGCCGCCGATGTACAGCCAGGTGTCTCCGGCGGCGACGCGCGAGGCGTTCGCGTGCGTCACCGTGTGCGTGGAGTGCTGGGAGCGCGCGCTGACGCCGCCCGCCGCCGAGGTCCACGTCGTGCCGGTGGTGGGGAAGGTCTGCTCGCCGTTGCTCCCGACGGTGAGCGGCAGGTGCTCGTAGCTCGAGAGCGCGGCGGCGTCCTTGCCGAAGGTGGCGTAGAGGTACCAGGTCGACGCGCTCGACGGGTCCTGCGCGATGGCCGCGCCTGGGCTCTCGCGGTTCACGGTCAGGTCCGGCAGCCGCTTCCACACGCCGGTGGAGCCCTGCACCAGCGGCGGCGGCTTGAGGAAGTTGGTCAGATTGCCGGTGTCGGTGAAGGTGAGGGTCGTGCCGCCGGTGACCTGGGCGAGGTACTCCAGGGTGCCGCCGACCTGGTTGGCGCTGCTGGAGCGGTAGATGACGTAGCCCACCGCGCCGGCCACTTGGCTCCAGGTGAGCTTCACCTCCAGCCCCGTTGTGAAGTTGGGCAATTGCAGCACCTGCACGTCGGAGGGCAGGGTCTCGCCGCCGGGGTTGTCGGGGTCGTTCGGATCCATCAGCGCCGCCACCCGGTAGGTCCAGATGCCGCCGGAGAGGCCGAGGCCACCGACGCCGGGGAAGATGTCGACGTCCACGATGCCCGGCGCCTGCAGGGGGTCGAGCACCAGCGCGCGCTCCACCGTCTTCACCGGGCCGGTGCCGTCGTTGCCGCCGAGGACGTAGATGTAGCGGCCGAGCGTGGCCGCGGCGCCGAGGGTGCGCTTGGCGGTGAGGTGGTTGCGCTGGGTGAACCAGGCGGTGCCGGTGCCGCGCTCGTCGGCGCTCACGGTGAAGACGGTGTCGGTCGCGGTGGCCGCGGTGCCGGTGTCGCCGCCCAGGGCGTAGAGGAAGCGGAGCGCGCTGGTGGGCCCATTGGAGACCAGCGAGAGGCCGCGGCGCGGCGCGGGGAGGTTCGCCCCCGCCTTCCCCGGCGTGGAGAGGTTCCCCGAGCTTTGGGAGATGGCCAGCGCCTGGAAGGTGGCGAAGGGCTGGTCGGGATCCACCGCGGCGTTGTTGGTCACCGTGATGGTGCACAGCGACGGCGGGGAGAGCGCGGCGAGCGGCGTGGTGGTGACGGTGATGGAGGTGGCCGTGGCGCTGGCGGCGGTAAGGGTGAAGTTCTGCGTCGCGCCGGTGTTGGCGTTGGTGCAGGAGAACACCACCGCCGGCGGGTTCGAGGTCGCGGTGGTGCCGCGGAAGTTCTGGCCGCTGATGGTGACCGGCGCCGGGCCCGGCACCTCGATGGACTGCGGGGTGATGCCGGTGATGACCGGCGGCACGTTCGCCTGGCTCCGGTAGACGCTCTGGAGCACGCCCACCGTCGCGTCGGGGTTCACCACGATGAGGTCGTAGGGGTTCGAGGCCGGGTCCACGCCCTGGGGAACGATGGCGGTCACGAGCGTCGAGTCGGTGAAGGCCACCGAGGAGAGCGCGGTGGCGGTGGTGGCGGTGGTCGCGGTGTGCGGGCTCAGGTAGGCGCGCGGCGTGGCGACCAGGCCGCTGGCCGCGGAGATCTTCACCGCCGTGGTGCCGTTCTGCCAGCCGAAGGACGGCGTCATGCCGGTGAGCGCCACCGTGGCCGCGTCGACGACGTTCAGGCCCTGCGAGAGCGTCGCCGGGCAGCCCGTGAGGTCGAGCACGGTGACGTCGTAGAGGCCCTTGGCCTGGTTCTTGGGCACGTTCACCAGGATGCGCTTGGGGTGCGCGGTGTCGATGCGCGGGTTGGCCAGCGTCGTCTTGGCGCCGGTGGCGCGGTTGGTGAGGGTGACGGTGAGGTCCGTCGCCGCGCCGCTCACCGACGTGGTGTAGACGGTCACCTGGGTGGTGATGCCGTTGTAGACGACCGGCGGGTCGACGAAGAACAGCGTCGGGCCGGGCACCACGGTGACGGCCGACGGGAGCGTGGCGTTGCAGCCGTCGGGGTTGGTGAGGGTGAGATCGTACTGCCACCCCGGGGTGAACACCGGCGTGCCGTCGCCGAAGGTGCCGGTGACCTGCGTGGCGCTGGAGTAGGTGACGGTGCCCGCGTCGACCCGGCCCAGCGTCACGCCCGGCGTCTGGATGAAGCCGGTGCCGGTGACGCCGATCGCGCCGCCGCCCGGGCAGATGGTCTTCGGGCTGTTGTCCGTCACCGTCGGCGGCGGGTTCACGGTGATGGTGAGCGGCTGGGTGGTGACGCAGGCCGCGGGCGCGGGGTTGGTGACCACCAGCGAGTAGGCGCAGGCGGGCAGGTCCTTCTTCACCACCACGAAGGTGACGCCGGTGCACTGCTTCAGGCCGCTCTGCACCGAGGTGGCGATGGCCGCGCAGCCCGAGAGCTCGGTGGGGGCGTAGGTCTTGGTGAGCGTCTTGTCGCTGGAGGTGATGGTCACCTGCGGCTTGGCCGTGCCGATGACGAGGAAGCCGGTGCCGGTGAGCGTGAGGGTCTGGTCCTTCTGATCGTCGCAGATGGAGAGGGCCTGGGCGCCGGTGAGCACCGGCGGCGGCACCGCGGCGAGGGCGTGCTCGAGCACCGCCGTCTGGCCGTCGGGGTTCTTCACCGAGAGGTCGTAGACGCCGTCGGCGAGCCCAAGCTCGACGGAGACGTCGAAGGCCATCGCGCTCTCCGACTGCCAGCGGGCCCGGTGCGTGGCGGTGGTGGCGACGTCGTCCGGGCCGTCGGGGATGGCGATGGCGGTGCCGGCGGCTGCGGTGCCGCCAAGCGAAGCCGACCGCGTCAGCGCCAGCGTCGGCAGCTCGAGCGACTGCGCGCCGGCGAGGGTGCGAATCGGCAGGGGCGTCAAGTTGGTGCCGGTGACGCTCACCGCGGTGACGAGCTGGGCGTCGCAGACCACCGCGGGCGCCACGGACGCGAGCGTGGGCGTCGGGCCGTCGACGCGCTTCTCGCAGCCCGCGACGCAGGCGAGGAGGAAGAGGAGAGAGAGCCGAACGGAGCCAGTGCGCATGAGCGCCTCCACGAACCGAAGTGAGAAACCCGAGCCAGCGGAGCGGGAGGATACGGGCGGCCTCGGCGCCCGAAAGCTCTTTCGGAGCCCCGCGGTCGATTTGAAGCTGGAGTGGAGGAATTCCGTCCCGGCGCACTTGGCCATGAACTCGACGGCCGCGCGCGCGCCGCTACCATGCCGCTCATGCGTCTCGCGCTCGTCATCGCCTCGCTGCTCGGGCTCGCCGTGATCGTCCTCGGTGGGCCGCGCGAGGGAGATCCCTGCACGTCGAACAACGACTGCGGCTGGTCTGGCCTGGGCTGCGTCGCGCTGTCGCCGGGCGCGAGCACCAGCCCGGCGCAGGCGGCCGTCGAAGGCACCTGCCGGTCCAGCGACGAATCATTCGCGTCGTCGTCGCGCTGAGCGCAAGCGCGCGGCGCGAGTAGCCCGAAGGTCCTGCGCCCGGTTCGCAGCTTCCGCGTCGAGCCGGCGCGCTCGCACGGCGCAAGAACGGGCCTCTTGCCGTGCGCCCGCGCCTCGCTCCTGCGCGCTCGAGAGCCTCCGCGCTCCTTCGCCCACGCGTGCGCGCTTGGCGCGTGGCGGTCTCTCCTCGGGCAGCTACTCGTTCCCGAAGCGCGGGCTCACGGTGGGCTCGCGGCACGCGGGGTGAGACTTGGACATGAGCTTCGTCAGAAGGCGGCATGGCAGGGTGCGGACGGGAGGTGTCTGCGCGCTGGTGCGCTCGGGGAACACGGTCCGCACCAACGTCGAGGTGGTGAACCTCTCGCTCGGCGGTGCGTTCGTTCGCACGTTCGAGCTGTTTCCGATGGGCGCCCAGGTACACCTCGACCTCGAGTGGCGAGGCCTCAAGCGCTCCATTCACGTGAGCGGCGAGATCGTCGCGGTGCGCAACAAGTACGAGGCCGGCGCGCAGCGGCTGGGGCCGGGCATGGGCATTCGCTTCGCGCCGCTGGGCGAGGAGGCGAAGAGACAGCTCGAGGCGCTCCTGTCGAGGCTGGCGCCGGGCCGGAGGGTGCTGGACGGCGACGCGCCCGAGGACGGGCCTGAGCTGCCGGTGGAGTGGTGCGAGCCGGCGGCCGACGCCATGCGCGCCGCCGCGCCGGTGGGCGAGCTCGAGCTCACCTTCCCCGAGGAGTCGGCCGGGGAGGCGGCGCAGTTCGAGCTCGTCGAGCACGGCGTCGCGGTGAGCCCGAACTTCAGGGCGGCGGTGCCGATCGCGACCCTCGCCGACGAGTCCGGCGCGCTCGCCCTCGAGGTGTCGCGGCTGCGGCGCGAGCTCGAGGAGCGCGACACGCGTCAGAGGACGCTCGAGGCCGAGAATCAGAGACTGCTCGACGACCTGACCCAGGTGCGCGGCGCGCTGACGCCGGTCCCCAAGCTGTGACGGTCGTCCTCGCAATTCCTGCACCGGGCCGTCCGCCGAGGGCGGCGCCGGGCCCCAGCCACTATGCCTTCTCTGGATGGATGCCGGGCCGTGGAGCCAGGAGTTGATGGATCAGCTGCCGACCGCGGTGATGGTCTGGCAGCTCGACGACGCGGCGGACTCGCGCGCGCTCCGGCTGGTGTACGCGAACGCTGCCTGCCTCGAGCAGCTCGGCTTCGACCTGCGCGCGCACCTCGACCAGCGGCTGGAGGGCGTCTTCCCTGAGCCGCCCAGGGGCATGGCCGAGCTGCTGGTGCGCGTGTGCCTGGAGCGCCGGCCGCAGACCTTCGGGGGCGCCTCCCCCGCGGCGATGATGGTCGCGGGCAAGCCGCGCACCTTCCGCGCGCTGCCGGTGGGCGAGCGCGCCGCCGCGGTCGTCTTCGAGGACGTGGCCACCCAGCAGTCCGTCATTCGGCAGATGAACCGCTTCCTCGACGCCGTCGTCGAGCACCTGCCGGCGATGGTGTTCATCAAGGACGCAACGGAGCTCCGCTACGTGCGCTTCAACCGCGCCGGCGAGGCGCTGCTCGGCGTCGGCCGAGACCAGCTGCTCGGCAAGAACGACTTCGCCTTCTTCCCCAAGGAGCAGGCGGAGTTCTTCGTCCAGAAGGACCACGAGACGCTGGCGCGCGGCGAGGTGGTCGACATTCCCGAGGAGCCGATTCAGACCGCGCGCGGCGAGCGCTGGCTGCACACCCACAAGATCCCGCTGATGGACGACCGGGGCCAGCCGCAGTACCTGCTCGGTGTCTCCATCGACATCACCGAGCAGCACCAGAGCGCCGCGCTGCTGGCCGCGTCGCACCAGCACCTCGAAGCCGCGCTCGACGTCAGCGAGAGCCAGCTGCGCCAGTCGCAGAAGCAGGAGGCCATCGGTCGGCTGGCCGGCGGCGTGGCGCACGACTTCAACAACCTGCTCACGGTGGTGCTCGGCCACGCGGCCTTCGCGATGGAGTCGGTGCCGCCCGGTGAGCCCTTGCGCGCCGAGCTCGAGGCCATCATGTGGGCCGGCAAGCGGGCGGCGGCGCTCACCCGCCAGCTCCTCTCCTTCGCGCGCCAGCAGCCGATGGAGATCTCGCTCGTCGACGTCAACGAGCTCCTCCAGACCATGACCGGGCTGTTGCCGAGGCTGCTCGGCCACGACGTGCGCCTCGACCTGCAGCTGTCGCCCGGGGCCGCGCTGGTGAGGGCCGACGCCAACCAGCTCACCCAGGTGGTGATGAACCTGGTGGTGAACGCGCGCGACGCGATGCCGAACGGCGGCACGTTGACCCTGCGGACCTCCGCGCTGACGCTGGCGCCGGCCGACGGCGCGCGGGGCACGCTCCCGGCGGGGGCCTACGTGACGCTGGAGGTGAAGGACACCGGCGTCGGAATGGACGAGGCCACCCATCGCCGTCTCTTCGAGCCCTTCTTCACCACCAAGGGGAAGGACAAGGGCACGGGCCTCGGCCTGCCCATCGCGCTGGGCATCGTGGAGCAGAGCGGGGGCACCATCGGGGTGGAGAGCCGGCCGGGGCAGGGCACCACCTTCCGGGTGCTCCTGCCTCGGGCCAAGGGCTCCGTGGAGCGGGCTCGGGAGCCGAGCGCGCCGGTGGCGACGGCCCTCGGCGAGGAGACCATTCTCCTCGCGGAGGACGAGCAGCAGGTGCGCACCATGACGGCCCAGATGCTGAGGAGCCGAGGCTACAAGGTGCTCGAGGCGACCACCGACTCGGAGGCGCTGGGGCTGGCCGCGGAGCACAGCCGGGAGATCGATCTGGTGATCGCCGACGTGCCCACCGCCGACGCGCCGGGGCGCTCGCTCGCCCAGCAGCTGAAGGCCCGCGCTCCCCAAAGCCGGCTCTTGATGATCTCCGGGCTCTCGGCCGAGCTCATCGCCCGCTCCGGCGCCGAGGGCGAGCAGACCGCGGTCTTGCAGAAGCCGTTCACCCCCAACCAGCTCGTGGGCACGGTGCGCGAGGTGTTGCGGGGCCACGGGCCCGAGCCCGGCGGCCGAAGCTCCGCGCCGCGGCGGGCTCCGCCGAGCTCGGCCTGATGGCCGAGTCCTCGACCCGAGCGACCGCCGCCGTGTGAGCGGGTCCTCAGAACCGGCCGAGCAGGGTTCGCCAGTACGGGCGAATGCCGGAGTCGAGCTCCACCGGTACGGGGAGGCCGGAGGTCAGCGCGCGCGGCGGGTGCAGCGAGCGGGGCAGCTCGGCGGTGCCGGTCAACGCGCGGCCGCTCGGCGTGCTCACCACCTTCAGCTCCCGCACCGGCACGCGGGTGTCGCCGAAGAGCAGCGTGGCGCCGGTGATGGCGCTCGAGCCCGGCAGCGGCGCGGGCACCGTCACCGTCGCCGCCCGCGAGAGCACCAGGCCGAAGCTCGCCTTGGGCGCGAGCTCGAGACCCAGCGCGTGGGGCGGCGCCATGAACCAGCCCGAGGAGCGCGCTACGATGGAGGAGCGCTCCTTCTCCTGGGCCACCGAGGCGATCTCCAGCTCGAGGGCGGCGATGCGCGCCTTGGACTCCTCGCGGGCGCGGGCGCCGGTGAGCGCCTCCAGCTCGGCCGTGGCCGACGCCACCTCGGCCTGCGCCGCGTCGCGCGCCGGGCCATACACCTTCCTCGCGACGAGGCCCGCGAGGTCTCGCCTGGCTTGCGCGAGCTGGGCCCGCACCCTGGCGGCCAGCGCGGGGTTCTTCTCCGCCGGCGTGGGCTCCTCGGCGTGCGCCCGCGCGCGATCGCGGGCGGCCTCCAGCAGGGCCAGGTGGCGATCGACGGAGCCGGTCTCCAGGGTGGCGAGCACGTCGCCCTCCTCGACGTCGGCCCCGTCGGGCACCTTCAGCGTCACCACCGAGCCCGCGCGCGGCGCCTCGGGGAGCGTCACCACCTTCGCCGTCAGAGTGCTCGAGGTGGTCGCCACCTGGTGCACCGGCTGGAGCAGGACGAGGCCCAGGCCCGCCACCAGCCCGACGCCCAGACCCAGCGCCATCACCTTCCTCCGCCACGGCCAGCGCTGAAGCACGGCGAAGGTGTTCCACTCATGGGTCCAGTCGTTCTTCGCCGCCGCCGGCTCCGCCAACACCAGCACCGCGGTCTCGGACCCCACGAGCGGGGCCGAGTCGGGGGCCCCGGCCGGGGCGAGCGCGGGGCTCGCCGCGGGCGTCACGCTCCGCCTCGGCAGGGGCGGCGGCACCAGCACCGGCCCCAGCTCGGCGGGGGGCCGCGGCGGCTTCGAAGGCCAGGACCCAGGGGCGGCGGAGGGCAGCGGCGGC
>JBBIOE010000290.1:0-8129 GCA_037443525.1 Archangiaceae bacterium
GCGCCCCGCTCTTCGCCGGCGCGGGCCTGGCGGTGGCGAGCGCGGCCTCCTTGTTCGTCGCGGCCGGCGCCCACGACCGCCTGGTGCGCGGCGACCCGACGGTGGGCGACGCCGCTCAGCTCGACGCGCTCGCGGGCCAAGGCCGGCTGGCCCAGAACCTGGGCATCGGCGTGGGGGCGGTGGCGACCCTCGGGCTCGGGTGGGGATGCTGATGTGGCCCGAAGCCGGCGCCCCGACGAGCGCCAAGGTGCGGGCCATCTCCGCCGCGGCGGCGGTGATGCTCGGCGCGCTCTCGGCCAGCGCCTTCGCCATGGCGTGGGGCGCGCACGATCGCCTCACCCGCGGTGACCCGACGCTCGCCGACCCGACCAGCGTGGCCAGCCTCGCCGCGGAGGGGGGCCGGAACCAGGCGCTCGGCATCGGGCTGGGCATCGCCGCGGTCGCCGGGGCCGGGCTCGCCTTGGGCACGCTGGCGATGGGCGGTTCGAGCGCGGCGCCCGCGGTCTCCTTCGTTCCGCTCCCCAGTGGGGGCGCGTTCGCCGTGCAGGGGGTGTTCCCGTGAAGACGTCGATGCGATGGCTGCCGCTGCTCCTCCTCGCGGGCTGCTTCGACTTCGAGGCGGATCAAAAGGCGTACTGCGCCGCGCGACCCGGCTTCTGCGACGGCGGCGTGCCGGTGACGGGCGGTGGCGCAGGCGGAGGCGCCACCGGCGGCGCGCAAGGCGGCGGCACCGGGGGCGACGTCGGCGGTGGCGCCGGTGGCGGAACGGGCGGCGGGACGGGCGGCGGGATGGATGGAGGGACGGGTGGCGGAACGGGTGGAGGGACGGGCGGCGGAACGGGCGGAGGGACGGGCGCTGCGTCCGAGCTGTGGGTCCATCGCTTCGGCGGCCAGTTCTGCACCACGCTCACCCTGGCCAGCCTCGGCGTGAACCCGCTCGGCGAGGCCGCGGTGCTCGGCCGCTTCGCCGGCAACGACTGCGACATCGGCGTCAACGGCGGCTCTCCCACCGGCACCGTGCCCTTCCTCAGCCGCTTCTCGAGCGATGGCGGCGTGCTCTTCGCCCGGCAAGTTCCCGGCGGCATGAGCCTCGGGCCGGTGGCGGTGCTCGACGACGGCTACACGGTGTTGACCCAGACCACGCTCAACAACGGCTACACCTACAGCTTTCCGCCCGCGGCGAGCTGCCTCACCGGCAACAACGGCAACTTCGGCACCAACGGCCTGTTGTGCGTGATGCGCATCGCTCCCGACGGCGGCGCCGTGCAGGGCCAGTCGTTCACCGGCAGCCTCGCCAACACCGGCAGCCCTTGGACGTCCAACGCGATCGCCACGGGCCCAGGCGGTTCCTTCGCGTTCGCCGGAACTGCCAGCGGCAACGTCACCCAGCCCTGCACGCAGATCGCCGGCTCGGGCAGCGGCGGCTTCGTGGCGCGAGAGAGCGACGCGGGCTGCTGGTACGCGAGCAACGACTGCGCCGTCCCCGACGGGGTGACCTTCGACCGCGGCTCCGGCGACGTGGCGTTCGTCGGTCACACCTTCGGCGCCGGCACCTGCAACGTCAACCGCGCTGGCTCGGCGCTCCAGGTCGCCCGCGGCGCCGCCAACGAGCTCTTCGTCGCGCGCTACGGCCCCACCGGCGGCGTCGTCTGGGCGCGCACCGTGCAGGGCTGGGCGGCCGGCTCCGGCCAGGCGCGCGTGGCCTCCGCGAACGGCACCCTGCTCTGGGTCGCGGCGCCGCTCACGTCCACCACCGTCGACGCCTACTTCCCCGACGCGGGGATCTCGCCCGCCGGCGGCGCGGACCTGCTCCTCGTGCAGCTGTTCGGCAACAGCGGCACCATCAAGGCCTACAAGCTCTTCGGCGGTCCCGGCGACGAGGGCCTCAGCTCCATGCAGCTCGACGCCGACGGCGGGCTGTGGCTCTCGGGTGCCTTCTCGGGCACGGGCCTCGACTTCGGCGGCGGTCCGCTCGACGCGCCGGATGGCGGCACCTACGTCGTGCGCCTCGACGCGCAGACCTTCGCGCACAAGGAGTCCTACCTGCTCCAGGCCACCGACCCGTCGCCGGTGGTGGGCTTCTCTCCCGCGAGGCCGAGGCCTATCGGCGCCGGCACCTTCACCGGCACCGTCAACCCGGGGAGCGGGCCGCTCGCGGGGACGCCGCCGGGCGCGTCGGGGTGGGTCGGCACCTTCACCAAGGCGCCGTGAGCGAAGGGCGGACCTTCAGAGCGCAGGCACGATGAGCCGCGAGGCCACGCCGACGCCGAGCCCCAGGGTCGCGCCCGCCAAGACGTCGAGCGGGTAGTGCGCGCCCAGGTAGACGCGGGAGAAGCCGATCAGCCCCGCGAAGAGGCCAGTCAAGAGGCTGAGGCCCGGGTTGATGCCCGCCCAGGCCACCGCCATGGCCACCGCGGCGATGGTGTGGCCGCTGGGGAAGGAGAACTGATCGGGGTTCGACACCACCGCCTCGAAGCCGTGGATGCGCGAGTTCGGCCGCGCGCGCTTGAGCAGCCGCTTGAGGATCTGCCCGGTGAGCGCGCCGAGCCCCGCGCCGAAGGCGAGCCGGTAGGCCATGAACTCGGTCTTCGGCGTGCCGATGAAGAAGAGCACCACGCCGATGAAGGTCCAGCTGGTGCCGCTGCCCAGGTGGGTCATCACCCGCAGGAAGTGGGTCACCCAGCGCCGCCGCCACCGGCTCACCCCGACCAGCAGCCGCTCGTCCCACGCCAGTATCTTTCGCCACGTCGTCATGTTCGAAAGGGCCTTTCTGACTTCACTGTCATCAGCGCTCCCGGTTTGCAACCTCGCTCGCTCCTGAGCTGACGCGCCGCGGCAATGACGGCGCCGAATCGAAGGCCATGGGTTGCCTGATGGGGGGCGAAACGATCAGCGGCTCGCACTTTCGTGGCGACCGAATCGACGCTACACCGCGACCCTCTCGAAGCCTGGAAGGAGCGCCCATGAGCAGCCAGTCCGTCGCCGACGCCGTCCGCGCGCGCATCCGCGACGTCCCCGACTTTCCCAAGAAGGGCATCCTCTTCAAGGACGTGACGCCCGTGCTCGAGGACGCGGCGCTCTTCAAGCGCCTCATCGGCGCCATGGCCCGTGAGTGGAAGGGTCAAGCCATCGACAAGGTGGTGGCCATCGAGTCGCGCGGCTTCATCTTCGGCGCGCCGCTGGCGCTGGAGCTCGACGCCGGCTTCGTCATCGTGCGCAAGCCCGGGAAGCTGCCGGCCAAGACGCTCAAGACCTCCTACGCCCTGGAGTACGGCGAGGGCGTCTTGGAGATGCACGAGGGCGCGGTGAGGAAGGGCGAGAAGGTGCTGGTGGTCGACGATCTCCTCGCCACCGGCGGCACCGCCAAGGCGGCGGCGACGCTGGCCCGCGGCGAAGGCGGCGAGGTCATCGGCTACTCGTTCCTCGTCGAGCTGTCCTTCCTCGAAGGCCAGCGGAAGCTCGAGGGCCTGCCGGTGAAGGCGCTGTTGACGTATTGAGCGATGGCAGGACACCCTTCGACCTCGCTCAGGGTGAACGGAGAGAGAGACCCATGATCGGCATCATCGGCGGCACGGCCATCGGCCAGGCCCTGGACACGTTGGGGCAGGGGAAGTCGGTCGAGGTCGACACGCCCTTCGGCAAGCCCTCGGCGCCCTTCATCCTCGCCACGGTGGAGGGCGTGGAGGTGGCGCTGCTCCCGCGCCACGGCGTCGGCCACACCACTCCGCCCTCGGCGGTGAACTACCGGGCCAATATCTGGGGCCTGAAGAAGCTCGGCTGCACCCACGTCATCGCCACCACCGCGGTGGGCAGCCTGCGCGAGGAGATTCACCCCAAGCACCTCGTCTTGCCGGACCAGGTCATCGACAAGACCACCAGGCGCCAGAGCACCTTCTTCGACGACGTGGCGGTGCACGTCGAGCTCGCGGCGCCGTTCTGCTCCCAGCTGCGCGCCACCTACAAGGAAGCGGCCAGGGGCCTCTCCGCCACGCTGCACGACGGCGCCACCTACGTCTGCATGGAAGGGCCCGCCTTCTCCACCCGCGCGGAGAGCGAGTGGCACCGGTCGCTCGGCGCCCACCTCATCGGGATGACGGTGATGCCCGAGGCCAAGCTCGCCCGGGAAGCCGAGCTCTGTTACGCGCCCATCGCCATGCCGACGGACTTCGACTGCTGGAAGCCGCACCCGGCCACCCTCTCCGAGCACGCCCTGCTCCAGGAGCTGATGGGCAACTTCGCCGAGGCCACCAAGTCGGCGTTCGCGCTGGTGAAGCAGGCGCTCCCCAAGGTGGCGGCGCTGGCCGAGAAGCCGTGCTCCTGCCGCTCCTCCCTCGAGCACGCGCTCTTCAGCGACGTGAAGCGGCTCTCTGGCGAGGTGAAGGCGCGCCACGCCCTGCTCCTCGGCCGGCACTTCCAGAAGGCCTGACGGTGAGCGAGCTTTCGAAGCGCCGGGCGGTGGTGCGCTTCATGAAGCGCCTGCACGCCAAGAACCTGCTCGCGGCCAACGACGGCAACATCTCGGTGCGGCTCGACGGGCAGCGGCTGCTCGTCACGCCCTCCGGCGGGCACAAGGCCTTCCTCAAGGCGGAGGAGCTGGTGGAGGTGGACCTCTCGGGCCGCGTGCTCTCCGGCACCCGCACCCCGACCGGTGAGCTGGCCATGCACCTCGAGGTGCTGCGCCGCCGCCCGGAGATTCAGGCGGTGGTGCACGCCCACCCGCCCACCTGCATCGCCCTGTCGGTGGTGGAACGGCAGAGCCTCAACGGAATACTCCCCGAGGTGATCCTCTCCACCGGCGAAGTCCCCATCGTGCCGTACGCCCGCCCGGTCTCCCAGGCGATGGCCGACGCGCTCGACCCCTTCATCGACGACCACGACGCGCTCATCCTCGAGCGGCACGGCACCCTGGCGCTGGGCCGCACCCTGCTCGACGCCTACGCGTTGACCGAGCGCATGGAGCACGCCGCCGAGGTCCTGTACCGGGCGCACGCATTCGGGCGCATTCGCCTGCTACCCCGCTCGGAAGAGCGCGAGCTGAAGGAGCTGTATGAGCGCAACCGAGCTGCGACCGCTCGCCTGGCGCGGTGACGCGAAGGACGGGCGCCTCGCCCTCCTCGATCAGCGGCTGTTGCCGGGCACCGTGGCCTGGCGCGAGTTCAAGGACGTGGAGGCCGTCGCCCAAGCCATCCGCGACATGACCGTGCGCGGCGCCCCGGCCATCGGGCTCACCGCCGCCTACGGCCTGGTGCTCGCGGCGCAGGAGGCCACCCGGAAGGGCTTCTCCGCCCAGCTCCGCGCCGAGCACCTCTCGAGAGCCAAGGCCCTCCTCGCCGCCACCCGCCCCACCGCGGTGAACCTGTTCTGGGCCCTGGAGGAGATGGACCGGGGCATCAAGAGCGGCGACTCCGACGCCGCGCTCCTCGAGAAGGCGCTCGCGCTGCACGAGGCCGACGTGGCGGGCAACGCGCGCATCGGCGAGCAGCTCCTCCGCCGCCTCGAGAGCGGCATGAACGTGCTCACCCACTGCAACGCGGGCGCGCTCGCCACCGGCGGGCTCGGCACCGCGCTGGCCGGGCTCTTCCTCGCGCAGCGAAAGGGGCTCTCCATCCACGTCTGGGTGAGCGAGACCCGGCCGAGGCTCCAGGGGGCGCGGCTCACCGCCTGGGAGCTCACCCAGGCCAACGTGCCCTGCACCCTCATCACCGACAACATGGCCGCCTCGCTGATGGCCAAGGGCCAGGTCGACCTGGTGGTCACCGGCGCCGATCGGGTGGCGCGAAACGGCGACGTCGCGAACAAGATTGGCACCTCGATGCACGCCGTCTGCGCGAAACACTTCGGCGTCCCCTTCCACGTGGCGGCGCCCTTCTCCACCTTCGACCCCAAGACGGCGAGCGGGAAGGACATCGTCATCGAGGAGCGCGACCCGGACGAGGTCACCACCGTCAACGGCGAGCGCCTCTGCCCCGCGGGCATGAAGGTCTACAACCCCTCCTTCGACGTCACCCCCGCCGCGCTGGTGCGCTCCCTCTTCACCGACCGGGGCGAGGTGGAGCCGGTGACCGAGGCGCGGCTCGCCGAGGTGCTTTTGACCCCGGGGGGCCCGCGCTGAAGCACGAGGGTTGCAGCCCTCCCTCCCCATGAGACCAACCGCGAAAAACGTGCGGGCCTCGGCGGTGGCGGGCACCTTCTACCCGGCGACGCGCGCCAGGCTCCTCGACGAGCTCGACACCTTCCTCGCCGAGGCGCACCCCACGCCCGGCCGCCCCAAGGCGGTGGTGGTGCCGCACGCCGGCTACGTCTACTCCGGCGCCATCGCCGGCTCGGCCTACGCGCTGGTGGAGCAGATGGAGCCCAAGCCCACCCGCGTGGTGCTGCTCGGCCCCGGGCACTACGTGGCCTTCGACGGCCTGGCGCTCCCCGAGGCGAGCGCGCTCGACACGCCGCTGGGCACCGTGCCGGTGGACGAGGGCGCGGCCGAGGCGGTGGCGCGGCTCCCCCAGGTGATGCGCAGCGACTTCGTGCACGAGCGCGAGCACTCGCTCGAGGTGCAACTGCCCTTCCTCCAGCGCGTGCTGGGCCAGTTCCTCCTTCTGCCCTTCGCGGTGGGCCGCGCCTCGGCCGCCGAGGTCTCGCAGGTGCTCGACGCGGTGTGGGGCGGGCCGGAGACGCTCCTGGTGGTGAGCACCGACCTCTCGCACTACCTGCCCTACGACGAGGCCAAGGCGCTCGACTCCCAGACGGCCGAGCACGTCACCGCCCTCGACTTCGCCGGCATCGACTCCGAGGCGGCCTGCGGCAGCCACGCGCTCAAGGGGCTGTTGTTGTCGGCCCGGCGCCACGCGCTCGAGGGGCGGCTGCTCGACCTGAGGAGCTCCGGCGACACCGCGGGGGACAAGAAGAAGGTGGTGGGCTACGGCGCCTTCGCCTTCTTCGAGAAGCCGAGGCTGTCGCAGTGAGCGAGCCCGTCCAGAGCGAGCGCGGCCTGTTGCTGCTCGAGCTCGCCCGCCAGAGCATCGTCGAGAGCTTCGGTGGTCCGCCGCCGTCCGACCCGCCGGGGGACTGGCTCCAGGAGATGCGGGCCGTCTTCGTGACCCTCACCCGGAAGGGCGAGCTGCGCGGCTGCGTCGGTCAGCTCGAGGCGCGGCTCACCCTCTTCGAGGCGGTGCGTGACGCGGCCAAGGCGGCGGCCTTCCACGACCACCGCTTCGAGCCCCTGCGCCGCGAGGAGATGCGGGACCTCTCCTTGGAGATCTCCGTGCTCTCGCCGATGGAGCCCCTCTCCTCGCGCTCGGAGGAAGAGGTGCTCGCCCAGGTGCGCCCGGGCACCGACGGGCTGGTCTTGAGCTGGGGCGGGCACCGCGGCGTCTTCATCCCCGAGGTGTGGAAGAAGGTGGCCTCGAAGGAGGAGTTCCTCCGCCACCTGAAGCTGAAGGCCGGCCTGCGCCCCGACCGCTGGTACGACGGCACCAAGGTCGACCGCTTCACCGCCGACGTCTACGAGGATTGCACTCGGAAGGCCTGACCGGGGTCCCCTGGTTCGAGGCACCCGTGCTTTTCCATTTGGAATCGAAAGATGCAGTGCTACGCGGGTGTCCGTCTTCTAGCGGAGGGACCCCCACAATGCGTAGTTCGATGATTGTCGTGATTCTGGCTTCGGCGTTGAGCGGTTGTGCGTCGTTGCAAGGGCAGAAGGCGTACATGAACTCGGCGGCGACTCACACGCCCGAGGGCCACTCGATGTGGGCTCGGCCGCAGGAGGTCGGGTACAGCATCGGCAACGAGATCTCCGGTGAGGCCACCAACATCTCCATCCTCTGCGCGGGCCCGCTGTGCCTGTTCACCTTCGGCGCTGAGGCCGGCGGCGCGTTCGGCGACATCGGCGGCGCGATCGGCGGGCTGATGGGCCACGGCGCGGTGTCCGACCCCCTGGTCGGCGCGGCGGCGGGCGCGGCGGTCTCGGCGGCGGGCCCTGGCGTGGACGGCATCTACGTCACCCAGCACGAGACCAACCTGCTCGACCTGCTCATCTTCAAGAAGCGCACGGCGCAGGTGAAGGGCCGCGCGCTCGGCCTCAAGCCCCTGGGCGAGGTCTCGATGGAGCGCGTCGACAAGGACCGCTTCCTCCG
>JBBIOE010000291.1:0-8113 GCA_037443525.1 Archangiaceae bacterium
GATCTCAACACCTCCTATACCCGCTCGGGCCCGATCAGCCTCACCGGCACCACCTTCGGCCTGACCGCCTGCGCCGCCAACCAGACCTACAAGATGAACGCGGCGGGCACCGCCTGGGCCTGCGCGGCGGACGACGACACCACCTACACCCGCTCCGGCCCGATCAGCCTCACCGGCACCACCTTCGGCCTGACCGCCTGCGCCGCCAACCAGGTCTACAAGATGAACGCCGCGGGCACCGCCTGGGCCTGCGCCGCGGACAACGACACCGTGCTCACGGTCGGCACCACCGCCGGCACCGTGGCGGCGGGCGACGACAGCCGCTTCGGCAACGCCACCAGCATCCAGGGACGCGCCGTGGCCGCCGCTGCCCCGGCCAGCGGTGACGTGATGGCCTGGAGCGGGACCACCTGGGCTCCGACCACTCTGCCGGCTCCCCCGGCCCCCAATGGTCGCAACCTGATCGCCTGGGGTTCGCTGCCGACGAGCTGGACCGCGAATCCCGCCAGCCCCGCGCCGACCATCACCGCCAACACCGCCACCGTGCTGGAAGGCGACGCCTCCTTCGACTTCAGCGCGCCCTCCGTGTCCACCGGCGGCGTGACGGCCGTCTACGGATCGGACTTCATCCCGGTCAACCCGCTCCAGACCTACCAGGGGCAGATCTGGGTGATGGCCACCGGCGTCGTCGGCTCCACCTTCACCGGGGACTTCTACGCGGGCTTCGTCGCCTACAACCGGAACAAGGTCGCCCTCGCCGGCAACGGCGCGGCCGGAGCGCCCGTCGTCGGTGGCGTGAAGTGCTCCACCTTCATCGCCAACGGTGTCCCGGGGACGTCGCTCTCCACCGCCGGCTTCACGCAGTTGGTCGCCCGGGTCAGCGGCCAGGGCACCGGGCTCAACCAGTTCCCCGCCGGCACCCGCTTCATCAAGCCCTGCGTAGGCACCAACCTCAACGGCATCGGGACCACCCGCCTCGACGCGATGGAGTTCTTCAGCGTCGAGACCCAGAGCGCCTACTCCAAGGTCGCCATCTACCGGACGGCGGGCACCAGCACCCTGACGCTTCCCATCGGGGCCAACCGGCTCTGGCTGAAGATGTGGGGCGGAGGCGCGGGCGGCGGTGGTGACTACGACAACGGCGTCAACATCACCAAGGGCGGTGGCGGCGGTGGAGGCGCCTACGCGGAGGACATCGTCACCGTGAACAGCGGGGACACCCTCTCCATCACCGTGGGCGCCGCCGGAACCGCGGGAGCACTGAGCGCCGCCGGTGGCGCCGGGGGAGATAGCTTCGTGCAGGTTGGAGGCGTGGACCTGGCGAGGGCCGGCGGCGGGAGCGGAGGGCAGAGCGGGATGACCGCCACCGGAGGGGCCGGCGGGGCCGCGACCGGCGCTCAGGCCGGCTTCGCGGGTGGCACGGGGGGCAGCGGCCTCAGCCTGACCGCCAGGGCCGGGGGAGCGAATCCGCTCGCCGTTCCGGGCAGTGGAGGCGGCGGCGCGTCGGCGACGGCAGGTGAACCCGGCCTGGTGTGGATCTACTACTGATGAACGCCACGCACTCAGGGCGGCTCGTGGTCGGCGCGGTGGGGCTGGTCCTCCTCTTCGGAGCAGCGGGCTGCGCCGGTTGCGGCACCCCCCCGGCCGATTGCACCGACGTCGACAAGGACCAGGTCACCACCTGCGCCGGCGACTGCAACGACAACGACCCCGCGATGAACCCGAACCACGCGGAGGTCTGCGACGGGAAGGACAACGACTGCGACGGCAAGGTGGACGACGGGGTCAGCTGCGCGTGCACCCCCGGAACCACGCCCCTCGCCTGCGGGAAGAACGCCCTCTGCCGCCGAACCTGCGGCACCACCGGCGTCTACGGAGCGTGCCTGCCGACGGGCTCGAGCTCCGTCGACACCCTCACCGACCTGGCGAACTGCGGCGAGTGCGGCAACGCCTGCCCGATTCCGGTGAACGCCGACGCCACCTGTCGACAGGGTGTGTGCGGGAGGACGCCGTGCAAGGCCGGCTTCTTCGACCTCGACGGCGACTCCACCAACGGCTGCGAGTCGACCTGCACCGGGCCGGCCTGCCTTCTCCCCGACGGAGGCCAGCTGGCCTTGACCAGCCCCCCGCTTCCCGAGACGGGTCTGGTGTTCCAGACGCCCTCCAGCGGCGGCTCCCTGGGCTCGCAGATTCAGACCAGCGGGGGCCACACCAACCTGGGCGTGCTCGGGCAGCCCTCGGCGCTTTCCCCCGGCCGCAGCGAGGCCTCCAGCGCGACGCACCGCCACATTGGCGGCTTCGCCGCCGGTCTTAAGTAGCGCCCATGCGCCCGAACACGACGGTCCTCCTCCTCGCCGCCACGCTGGGACTGGGCAGCTCCTGCAAGAGGGAAGACTCCGCGGCCGCCCGGGTGGCGGCTGGCTATGCCCGCGAAGCCCGGGAGCTCGCGGCCCAGGGGAAGCTCGATCAGGCCCTGGTCGCGGCTCTCTTCGCGACGGAGTACGAGCCGCTCGAGCCGTCCCACCGGGATCTGCTCTGGCAGCTCAGGTTCGAGGCGCTGGCCACGTCCCCGGAGAGCGTCGGGGTGGAGCAGCCGCTCCAGTGGGAGTACCAGGCGGGCCAGCTGGCCCAAAGAGACGGCACCCGCGCGCACGTCTATCAGACCGCGCTGGGCTACCTCGCCCTCACCCGCAAGGACCAGGCATTGGCCGAGAGCCACTTCCGGGAGGCGCTCCGGATCCGCCAAGGCTGGGTTCCTCCGATGCTCGGGCTCGCCCGGTTGCTCTCGGCCCAGGCGACCAAGGCCGAGGAGGCGGAGCGCCTGTTCGTCGCCGTGCTCGAGGCCGAGCCGAAGAACGCGGCGGCCCTGGCCGGGTACGGCGGACTCCTGCTCGAGCGTCGGCCGGAGCAGGCCGCGAAGCTGCTCGCGCGGGCGGTGGAGGTCGCCGACCGGGCACCGACGCGGCTCCTCCTCGCCTCGGCGCTCTCGGCCAGCGGGAAGGCGGAGGAGGCCGGGGGCCACCTCGAGCGGGCCACCCGCCTGCAGCCCGGGAATGGAGAGGCGTTCCGGCGGCTCGGGGAGTGGTTCCTCACCTACGGCAAGCTCCACGAGGCGGAGGCGGCTTTTGGAGAGGCCTCGCGGCTGGGCGCCGAACCCCTCGCCACCTTCGGCCTGGGGTTGGTGGACCTGCGGGAGGGCCGTGGAGCCCAGGCGGCCAAGCGGTTCGAGGCGGTGGCGAGCTCCGATGCGCGCCTGTTCGAGGCCGAGTACCAGGCCGGGCGCGCCTTCGAGCTCGCCGGAGATCTCCCCAACGCGAAGCGGGCGTTCGAACGCTACCTGCGCGCCGCCGGGGACTCCGTCGCCCACCAGGCCCAGGTGCAAGACGTCCAGAGCAGGCTCGCGCGCTACGCGGCCACGCCCCCGCCCCCCGAGGACGCCGGCCGCAAGGAACCGGCCGCCCGGAGACGCTGAGCCGCGCGTCGTTTCGACTTCACTGGAGCGGATCGCCGATCATCGTTCTAGGCTCCCGCGAAACCGGGGAGAACACGCACCATGCACAAGTCGATCACGCTGACCCTCGCCATCCTCGTCGCGCCGGCGGCCACCTTCGCTGAAGAGGAGAAGGGCGCCGTTCAGGCTGACGTGCCGAAACGAAGCCCGTGGGTGTTCCGCGGCGGCGCGAACCTCGACCTGAACCAGAGCATCAACCTCGGCGGCACCTCGTCGGGCGCGCGCGTCAACGCCGGCCTCCACGGCGGCGTCGGCTACCTGATCACCGAGCGCATCACGGCCGACCTCGACGCCAACCTCACCGCCTACCTGAACCCCATCGGGCTCGGCTGGTTCGAGCTCATCCCCGGGGCGCGCGCGCGGGTGCTCGACAACATTCAGGTACACGTCGGCGTGCCCATTCCGCTCTACCCGCAGCCCGGCTTCGGCGTCCTGGGCGGGCTCGCCTGGGGGCAGCCGCTGGCCTCGAACGTCTACTTCGTGGTCGGCCTCGACTACACGTACTACTTCACCGAGTACTACCGGTCGGTGGCGCCGCAAGGCCGCCTCGACGTGCACGCGGGCCTGCAGACGCACTTCTGAGGGCTGAACGGAGCCGCCACTTCGCTCTCGACGCGCTCAGGCCGCCCGCGCGCTGCCGAGCCGCTTGTCCGCCACCATCGGCCCGAAGCGCGCCGCCAGCCGCTCGTACTGCTGGTACATCACCGGCAAGAGCACCAGCGTCAGCAGGCACGCCGAGATGGTGCCGGCGACGATCACGATGGCCAAGGGCCGCTGCATCTCCGAGCCGATGCCGCGGGAGAGCGCCGCGGGCACCAGGCCCAGCGCCGCCAGCGAGGCCGTCATCAGCACCGGCCTCAGGCGCTCCTTCGCCCCGTGGAGGATGGCCGAGCTCAAGCCCTCGCCCCTCTCGCGCCGGTCGGCGATCGCCGACATCACCAACACGCCGTTGAGCGACGCCTGCCCGATGAGCGCGATGAAGCCGACCGCCGCCGCCACCGAGAGCGGCAGGCCGAAGAGCGCCAGCCCGAACACGCCGCCCATCAGCGCGAAGGGCACGTTCAAGAGCGTCAGCACCGCGCGCGGGAACGAGTCGTAGGCCTTGAAGAGCAGCAGGAGCGTGAGCAGCAGCGCCACCGGCACCACCTCGAGCAGCCGGTGCATCGCGCGCTCCTTCGACTCGAACTCGCCGCCCCACTCGCTGGTGACGCCGGGCGGCAGCGGGGCCTTGGCCTCGACCAGCCCTTGCGCCGCGGCCACGAAGCTGCCCAGGTCGCGCCCGCGCACGTTCATGCGCACGCCGATGTAGCGCCGGCCGTTCTCGCGGTTGATGGCCGCGCGGCCGAAGCCCACGCCCACGTGCGCCAGGGCCTCCAGCGGCACCGTCACCCCCCCCTCCACGGGGACCCGGAGCTTCTTGATCTTCTCCACGTCGTCGCGCGAGGTGAGCGGCAGCCGCATCTCGATGTCGAACTTGCGCTCGCCCTCCCAGAACTCGCCGATGGGCCGGCCGCCGATGGCCGTCTGGAAGACGTGCTGGAACTCGCCCAGCGCCATGCCGTAGCGGGCCAGCGCCTGGCGGTCGGGGTTCACCTGTATCTGCGGTACCACGCCGCTCTTCACCAGCCCCAGGTCCGCCACGCCGTCGACCGAGGCGATCAGCGCCTTCACCTTCTCGGCGTGCGCCTGCAGCACCGAGAGATCGTCGCCGTAGAGCTTGAGCGCGATCTGCCCCTTCTGCCCGGCGATGGAGTCCGCCACGTTGTCGCGAATCGGCTGGCTGAAGTTGATCTCGATGCCGGGGATTCCCTCCAGGCGCTGCGCCAGGTGATCGATGACGTCGGAGAGGGAGCGGCTGTCCTTGGGCCACGCCTCCGGCGGCTTCAACTTCACGAAGATCTCGAGGTTGTTGTTGAGCGACGGGTCGGTGCCGTCGTCGGGCCGGCCGAGCTGCGACATCACCTGCTCGGTCTCCTTCGCGCCGCGCAACAGCTCCACCACCTTGGGCGTGAGCTTGCGCCCCTCCGAGAGCGAGATGTTCGAGGGCAGGGTGACGGTGACGTAGAGGCTCCCCTCGTTGAGCTCGGGGAGGAACTCGCTGCCCAGCCTGGGCAGCACCGCCACCGCCGCCACGAGGCCCAGGGTCGCGAGCGAGAGCACCAGCACCGGCCGCTTCAGCGCCCACGCCAGCGTCGGCTCGTAGAGGCGCGAGGCGAGCCTCAAGACCGGCGAGTCCTTGTGCTCGATGGGCTTGCGGTAGGCGAGCGCGGCCAAGACCGGCACCAGGGTCACCGAGAAGATCAGCGCTCCCACCAGCGCCGCCACCACCGTGTTCGCCATCGGCGAGAAGATGCGGCCCTCCACGCGCTCCAGCATGAAGATGGGCAGGTAGGCCGCGATGATGATGAGCAGGCTGAACACCGTCGGCCGCACCACCTGCATCGTCGAGCGCCGCACGCGCTCGGTGAGGCTCAGCTGCTCCTCGTGGCCTCTGTGCTCGTGCGGGTGCGAGAGCCGGAAGAGAATGGACTCCACGATCACCACGCCGCCGTCGACGATGACGCCGAAGTCCACCGCCCCCATCGAGAGCAGGTTCGCCGACATGCCGCGCAGCTTCAGGTAGATGAACGAGAAGAGCAGCGAGAGGGGAATCAGCACCGCGACGATCACCGCCGCGCGCAGGTCGAGCAGGAAGATGAAGAGCACGAAGGTCACCAGCAGCGCGCCCTCGAGCAGGTTGTGGCCCACCGTGGTCAGCGTGGTGTTGACCAGATCGGTGCGGTCGTAGAACGGCTCGATCTTCGCGCCCTCGAGCGAAAGCCGCTTGTCCACCGCCGCCAGCGCCTGCCGCACCCGCTCCAGCACCGCCGACGGGTTCTCGCCGCGCCGCATCAGCACGATGCCCTGAATGGCGTCGGTGTTGGCGTCGCGGTTCACCACCCCCTGCCGGGGCGCCCAGCCCTCGGTCACCGTGGCCACCATCTTGAGGAAGACCGGCGTGCCCTCGTGGGTGGCGACGCGCACGTCCTTCAGGTCGTCCAGGGTGTGGAAGAGCCCGTCGCTCCGGATGACGAACTGCTCCGCCCCGCGCTCCAAGATGCCGCCGGAGGCGTTGAGCGAGCCCGCCCGCACCGCGGTCTCCACGTCCTCCAGGGTGAGGCCGAAGGTGGCGAGCTTCGCCGGGTCGGGCAGCACGTGAATCTCTCGCGCCAGCCCGCCGTACGAGACCACGTCGGCCACGCCGTTGACGCGCATCAGCCTCGGCCGCACCACCCAGTCCTGCAGCGTGCGCAGCTTCATCGGGTCGCCGCCCGCGCCGCTCATGGTGTAGCGGTAGATCTCTCCGATGGGCGTGGCCAGCGCGCCCAGCTCCGGAGTGACGCCGTCGGGCAGCTCCGCGTCGCGCAGCCGCTCCAGCACCTGCTGCCGCGCCACCAGCACGTCGACGCCGTCGTTGAAGGTGAGCGTCAGGTAGGAGAGCCCGAAGAGCGAGATGTTCCGCAGGCGCGAGAGGCCCGGCGTGCCGTTGAGCGCGCGCTCGAGCGGCAGGCCGAGCTGCCGCTCCACCTCCTCGGCCGGCTGCCCGGCGAAGAGCGTGATGACGTTGACCTGGGTGTCGGTCGGGTCGGGGAAGGCCTCGATGGTCAGCTCGCGGAACGAGAGCCAGCCCCAGACGGCGACCACCGCGGTCATGAAGACCACCGCGCCCTTGTTGCTCAGCGAGAACGAGACGAGGCGTTCCATGGGGGGCTCACTTCGCCAGGTCGACCTGGTTGAGCAGCAGCAGGGCGCCCTTGGAGACGTAGCGCGTGCCCAAGGAGAGCCCCGAACGCACCTCGACCAGGCCGTCGCGCGCGCGCCCGAGCGTCACCGGCGTGCGCACCATCGCCTGCGCGGCGTTCTGCACGAAGACCACCGACTTCTCGCCCTCGGTGACCACCGCCTCGCTCGGCACGCGCACGTAGCGGGCGCTCTCGTCCACGCCGGGGGTCACCTCCACGAAGGCGTTGGGGCGCAGCATGCGGTCCTCGTTCTGCACCCGGATGCGGATCTCCACGGTGTGCCGCCGCGGATCGACCACCTCACTGATGCGCTCCACCGTGCCGGTGCGGGCGACGTTGCCGAGCTCGGTCTTGATCTCCGCCGTCACCCCGGGCTTCAGGTCCGACGCGTCGCGCTCGGGCATGTCGCCGATCACCAGCACCTCCTCCAGGTTGGAGATGCGCACGAGCGGCTTCTCGCGGTCCGGCCCCACCTCCTGGCTGGCGAAGACGTCGAGATCGACGACGGTGCCGGCCTGCGGCGCGGTGACCCAGAAGAGGTTGTCGCCCTCCGCCGACACCGAGAGGCTGGCCTGCTTCGCCTGCGCGGCCTTGAGCGTCAGCTCGGCCTCCTTCACCTCGGCCTCGGCGGCGAAGCGCTCCTTCTCCGGCGCCGCCTGCAGCTTGACCAGATCGACGACCCGCTCCAGCACGCGCTTCTTCACCGCCACCGCCTCGCGCGCCGAGGCGAGCTCGCGATCGAGATCGGCGAAGGCCGCCGAGCGCACCGAGAGGAGCCTTTGCCCCTGCTTCACCCGCTCGCCGAAGCGCACCAGCACCT
>JBBIOE010000292.1:0-8032 GCA_037443525.1 Archangiaceae bacterium
GGGCACGACCTGAGTGAACTCCCCGTTCACCCTGAGCCCGTCGAAGGGTGCCGACTTCACCGCCTAGACAGGCTGATCAGCTCGATGCGGCCCCGCCGCATCAGCACCCAGCCCGCCTCCTCCATGCGCTCGAGCTGGCGGATCACGTCGTCGCGCGGGACGCCGAGCTTCTTCGCCAGCTCGCCCCGGGTCGACGTCACCGCCCGCTGGCCGTGGCTCAGCTCGAGCAGCAGCTCCACCAGCCGGCGCTCGAGCTTCGGGTCGTGCTCGCCGCTGGTGGTGGTCACCCGCCCGCGCGACTGCGAGAGCGCGGCCATCGCGCGAATGGTCTCCTGCGGCCTGGTGAGGAGGCGCTCGCGCACCACGTCCACCGGCAGAATCAACAGGCTCGACGACTCCACCGCCACCACGTCGAGCTCGTGCCGCTTCCCGTCGAGGAGCGCCATGCCCACCACGTCGCCCGGGCCGTAGCGCTTGGGCTTCAACGGCAGCGAGGGGTCGTTGAGCCGCGCGTGCTCCAGGCAGCCGGAGACGATGATGACCAGCTCGCCCGCCTGCCCCGCGCGCGCCACCACCTGGCCTTTGCGGGCGCCCTTGCGCACGGCGTAGGTGGAGAGCTCGTCCACCGCCGTCGGTCCCAGCGCGGCGATCCACGGGACGCGGCTGAGCGCCGCGACGGCCTTGAGCGTCTCGCTCATCACCGGCATCTTGCCAGACTTCCTCGGGACCGGCCTGACCGGCCGAGGAGGGAAGGCTCCCGACCACTGCGCTTCACTTCACCGTGAGCGTGTACGAGAGCGGCGTGATGGCCGAGTACGCCGGGCGCACCAGGAGGGAGTACGAGCCCGCGCCGCTCGAGGTGGTGAACGAGAACGGCGGCGAGCTTCCGTAGGTCACGTAGGCGTATCCGTTGGGCGCGTAGACCGTCACCTGCAGCGAGCCAGGCAGGGCGTTCGTCACTTGGTACGACGCGCTCGCCGACAGCGGCACCGAGAACGCGTCGGTGTCGGAGTTGATCTCCAGCACCCCGGACGTCGGCGTGTTCAACGCGATGGCGGTCGCGGACGTGATGTCGTCGCCGTAGTCGTCCTTGCCCAGGTTCTCCAGGAGCCAGGTGTAGGTTCCGGCCACGCCCTGGCCGAAGGACGCCGAGGGCGCCAGCGTCGCGTAGAGCGTCCCGGCCGCCGGTGACTTGAAGCCGATCGCCGAGGAGCCCCACGACGAGCTCCCCAGCACCTGGCCCGCGGCGGTCCGCACCGACACCTGGCAGGTGCTCGACGAGGGGCGCATGCAGGTGAGGCGGAACATCTCTCCGGCCAGCGCGTCGAAGCGGAGCACGTCGACGTCGGCGCCGTACTCGAAGGTGCCGGGGGTCGCCGTGCCCGCCGCCGTCACCGCGGTCGCGTCGGTGACGGAGTCGCCGCAGTCATCGAGGCCCAGGTCCACGATGGACCACTGGTAGGCCGTGAGCACCCAGCTCGAGGTGCTGCCAGGGCCCGCGCTCACGTAGAGCGGGCCCGTGGTGAGCGCCTTGGCCGAGACGGCCACGGGGGCCGCGCTGTACTGGGAGGAGGGCCCGTCGTCGCGCAGCGTGGCCCCCGAGGCGTCGCTGAAGTGCGCCGCGCACGGCCCTCCGCTGGGCGCGCAGTTGAACTGGTAGACGTGGCCCGCCGTGGCCGCGAAGGTGAAGACGTCGACGTCGGCGGGCGTCTCGAAGTGCCCCGCCGCCGTGACTCCACCCACCACCGCCGGCGCCGCCGTCGCCCGGGTGTCGCCGTAGTCGTCGGTGCCGTTCGTCGCCAGCCCGTAGCGATAGGTCTGCGACACCGAGCCGGTCCCGGTTACGTCCACGAAGACGGTCTCGGACCGTTGCGCCTCCCAGGCGAGCACGGTGCTGCTGCTGGAGTAGCTCGGGCTTGCGCGGGTGAGCACCACGCCGGCGCCATCGAGCAGCGCCAGGCCGCAACCACCGGAGCTCGTCGACGGGGTGGTGCACGAGAACTGGTAGACGAGGCCCGCGTCGACCCCGAAGCCGTACACGTCGTGGTCTCCCTGGTACTGGATGGCCCCCGCGCCGGTGGCCGGCGGCCCCGCGAGCAGCGTCGCGCTCGAAGGGTCGTCACCGCAGTCGTCCAGCCCGAGGTCGGTGATGCGCCAGGTGTAGGGCCCGGTGTCGTAGCGGCTGGAGAAGGCCACCGTGATGGTGCCCGACGTCGGCGCCAAGAAGGTCGCGCTGCTCGGCGAGCCGAAGCCGTTGGAGCGCGCCAGCTGCAGGCCGAGCTGGTCGGTCACGCTGATGCCGCACTCGTTCAGGGGGTAGCTGAAGGCGCAGCTCACGCCGTAGATGCGCGGCGCCGTCGCGGGGAAGGCGAGCATGTCCACGTCGCTTTCCGTGCTGAAGCGCCCACTGCCCGAGGCCCCGGCGCTCACGGTCGTCGCGGTGCTGGGCGTGTCGCCGTAGTCGTCCTTGCCCAGGTCGGTGACGACCAGGGTGTAGCTCACCGGCTGGCGGCCGCCGGAGTACGTCGCCTGCACCAGGACGAAGACGAGCCCGTCCGCCGTGGCGGTGAAGACCCGCTGGCCGTAGCCGTAGGAGCCGCCGGAGGGCATCAGGTCGGTCCCCTTGGCGTCGATGACCGTGGCGGAGACGCCGCCGTAGGAGCTCGAGCTCGCGCTCGCCGTCACCGAGTAGGCGTGCCCGGCCTGCGCCGGAATGGAGTAGGCGTCGACGTCGTCGGTCGCCTCGAGGGTGCCGGTCTCGGTCGCTCCGAGCGTCAGCCCGGTGGCGTCGCCAGGGTCGTCGCCGCAGTCGTCGGGGCCGAGGTCGTCGACGGTGAGCGTGTAGGGGCCGAACCGGTTCAGGCTGTTGGTGATTCGCACCAGGTACAGGCCCGCGCGCTTCGCGCGGATGAGGACCGGCGCGCCGTCGGACGCGCCGAGCCCGTTCGCGTCGTTGGGCTCGCGGAGCTCGACGTGCAGCGAAGGACTCCCGCTGACGGTGAAGCGGTACTTCGTCGAGGCGAGCAGCGCGACCGTGAACACGTCCACGTCGTCGCCGGTCTCCAGCACCCCGGCGCGCGGCGTTCCGACGTCGGCCGGAGAGGCGTCCTGGGCCGTGTCACCCACGTCGTCGAGCCCGATGTCCCGCGCGGTGAGCACGTAGCCTCCGGTCGTCCCGGGCGGCAGCCCGCGCACGCGCAGGAAGAGCTTGCCCGTGCCCCGGTGCTTCGCCCGCATCTTCGTCTGCGCCATGCCGCGCGCCTCCTCGGCGAGCGCGCTCACTCCGTCGTCGGCGAAGGCCTGCACCGCCGAGCCGAGGAGCCCGTCGCTCGTGGTGACGCTCACCTCGGTGATGTGCCGGAGCTCGCCCTCGACGGCGAACCAGTCGACGTCTCCGGCCGGCGCCAAGGTGTGCCGCGACTCGGGCTGGCCGAGCACCAGGGTCGAGGCCTGCGCGGGGCACTCGTCCGGCTCGAGGAGATCTCCCTTTCCCGGGTGCGCGGCGGCGCAGTCGAAGATCGGCGTGGTGGCGCACCCCTCACCTTCGGGCGCGTAGCCTTCGGGGCAGCGGCACTCGGCGCCGCCGTCGCGCGCCACGCAGACCGATCGGGCGCCGCCGCAGGGGTTGGGTGAACACTCCGGTGCCACGGCGCAGGCGCCGCCGTCGGCGCAGGTCGACTCCACCGGCGGGCACGCCGAGAGCACCACGACGCTCATCCCGAGAATCGACCACCGTCCGCGCGCCGTCATTGAGTCCCCCTCACCCGGTGATTGACGAGAGGCTATCAGACTCGGCGGAGGCGGTTAGAGTGGTCCTTTCCCTCTTGACCATCGCGGAGCGCCTGATGAGCGAGCTGGTGCTGTACGGCAACGACACCTGGACGAGCCCCTACGTCTTCAGCGCCTTCGTGACGCTCACCGAGAAGGGCCTCGACTTCGAGATGAAGACCCTCTCGCTGGAGGCGAAGGCCCACGAGGCGCCGGCCTACCGCGACGCCTCCGTCACCGGCCGCGTGCCCGCGCTGAAGCACAAGGACTTCTGGCTCGCCGAGTCCTCCGCCATCGACGAGTACCTGGAAGACGTCTTCGCGCCGCCCCAGTACGCCCGCCTCTACCCCGCCGACCCCCAGGAGCGGGCCCGGGTGCGCATGGTGCAGGCGCTGGTGCGCTCCGACTTCACGGCGCTGCGGCAGGAGCGCCCCACCAGCTCGTTCTGGGAAGGCAAGCCCGTCTACCCGCTCTCCTCGGAGGGCCTGAAGACCGCCCAGCGCTTCGTGCGCATCGCCAGCGCGCTGCTTCCCGACCCCAACGGCCACGTCGCCTCGCACTTCACCATCGCCGACGCCGACCTCTCGGTGATGGCGATGCGGCTGGTCGCCAATGGAGACCCGGTGCCCGACAGCCTCGCGGTGTGGGCCAAGCGCATCTGGGACCGCCCCTCGATTCGGGCGTGGCTGTCGAAGACGAAGTACGAGGCCTGAGCGCCCTGGAGTGACGACATGAGCGAGCACCAGGACAGCCCCGACGAAGGCGTCGCCAAGACGCGCATCACCGCCCCCCGGCCGCTCGGCCAGATGAAGACGGTGTTGGCCGGCCCCAGCCACACCACCACTCTGCCGGTGGTGCAGTGGACCAGCGGCGGGCCCACCCTCGAGCCGCGGGCGCTGCCCCGCTACGAGACCCTCGACCGACTCGGAGAGGGCGGCATGGGCGAGGTGGTGAAGGCCATCGACAACGACATCGGCCGCACCGTGGCGGTGAAGCGCCTGCGCGCCGACCTCACCCACCCCGAGCTCTCCGCGCGCGTCGTGGAGGAGGTCCGCACCGTCGGCCAGCTCGAGCACCCGAACATCGTGCCCATCCACGACGCCGGGCACGACGAGCAGGGCTTCTACTTCGTGATGAAGCACGTGGAGGGCGAGTCGATGGAGGCCGTCATCGCCCGCCTCGCCAAAGGCGATCGCGCCGCCCACCAGCGGTGGACTCCCGAGCGCCGCATGGAGGTCTTCCGGAAGGTGCTCGAGGCCCTGCGCTACGCGCACCAGAAGGGCGTCGTGCACCGCGACATCAAGCCCGCCAACATCCTCTTGGGGCCGATGGGCGAGGTGTTCGTGCTCGACTGGGGCATCGCCCGCCGCGCGCGCGAGCCGGGGGCGGCGGCGCCGGGTGGGGCCACGCCGGCCACCAGCGCCCTCCAGACGCAGCTCGGCGCCATCATCGGCACGCCGCACTACATGTCGCCCGAGCAGGCGCGCGGCGAAGTCGTCGACGCCCGGAGCGACCTCTACAGCCTCTGCCTCGCGATGTGGGAGTTCATGACCCTCGCCCACCCGCTCGCGCACCTGTCCAACCCGGCCCAGGTGCTCACCGCGGTGCAGACCATGAAGGTGCCGCACGCGAGCTTCACCCGCAGCCCCCACCAGCGCCTGGTGCCGATGGACATCGGCTGGGCGCTCCACAAAGGCCTCGCCAAGGATCCCGCCCAGCGCTACCAGAGCGCCGACGAAGCGCTCTCCCGCCTCGACGAGCGCGCCGAGGGCAAGGTGCCGGTGCAGTGCCACGTCACCTTCGCCAAGCGCTCCACCTTCGAGCTGATGTCCTTCGTGCAGCACCACCCGACGCTGAGCCCCGCGCTCCTCCTCGCGGCCCTCGCCGGCCTCTGGTGGCTCCAGCGCTGAGGTCCGGGAAACAAGGGGCTCGAAAACGCGGCTGGAGGCGGCAAATCGGCCTCCGCGCGATCGGCGACCAGGCCTCGAAAACCCTAGTTGTTCCATGGGTTTACAAAGGCACTGAAGCCGCATAGGGTCCGCCCGGCCGAAAACGGGACAAGCTGCTACAGGCCTGTACGCTGCGCGTCTCGTGAAGGCTGGAGGTCCGCGCGCGGTGACCGACGAACGCCCTGAAGCCCTGCTCAAGAGCGCCTTGGAGAAGATTGTCTACTTCGAGGCGCGCTCGACGCAGCTCACCAACGACGCCGACCAGACCAAGTCGGAGGTGCTGCGCCTGAAGAGCGATCTCGCGCACGCCGCGCAGCGGGAAATCGAGCTCCGGCGCGTCATCGCCGAGCTCGAGGTGCGGGCGTCGCGGGCGCACTCCGAGCGCGAGGAGGCGGCGCGCGTCACCGAGCACCTGCGGCGCGAGCGCGCCGAGCTCATCGGCAAGATTCTCGAGGCCTCGCGAATCCACCGCGCCGGTGAAGAGGTCGCCCTCGAGCACCACGACCTGGCCCAGTTCATCGCCGAGCTCCGCGCGGAGGTCCTCGAGGGGCGCCTCGCGCGCGACGGCGAAGGGGATGCCGCGCCGCGCGCGTCGGCGCCTCGTCCCGCGGCGGAGTCTGCTCGGGCCCCGAACGTCTCGACGGGCGCCCCCGGTGTCGCCCAGCTCGTCGCCCGGGCGGATCACTCCTCCGATGGCGGGCTCGCTCCGGGCTCACCGACGCCCGGCTTGGACTCCACACCCGAGCCGCGGCTTCCCCCGGCGCCCTCGCCCTCGAGCGCTGCGCTGCTCGCCGGCGACTCGCGCGTGGGGCGTGGTCACGCCAGCGCGTCGGTGAACGCCCCGGTCGCTCCCGTGGGCCTCGTCGCCGAGCAGGTGCGCGACGTGGCGGTGGCGCTGCGCGCCCAGGGCCGCCTCGGCGTCACGCCGGCGGATCTCGCCCGGCTGGAGAACGCCGCGCCCTTCGCCGGCCACGTCGAGGAGACGCTCTTCGGCTTCTCGGTGCGCGAGCTCTCCGCGCCGGACTCGGGCGCGCGGATCCGCGCCGCCGAGCGCCTGAAGGCCCTCGCCCAGCCGGCCGCCGCGCCCGCGCTCGCCGCCGCGCTCCACGCCGAGACCGACGCCGAGGCGAAGGTCGCGCTGCTCGGCGCCCTGGCCTCATTCGGCGGCAAGGAGACCGTGCCGGTGGTGCAGCCGCACCTCGCCTCTCCCTCGCCCGACGTGCGCGTCGCGGCCCTGAAGACCCTGCTGGTGCTCGACCCCTCGCAGGCGGTCCCTCACCTGTCGGCCGCCACCCGCGACCCCGACAAGGCGGTGCGCCGCCGCGCCTCGCTGCTCGCCCTCGGGCTGCAGGGCCCGGCCGCGCTGGAGCTCGGGGCGCACGCGGTGCACGACGCCGACGCCGACGTCCGCGCGCTCGCCGCGCTGGTGCTGGGGGCGAGCGGGGCGGAGAGCGCCCGGACGCACTTGGTGGAGGCGATGCTCGACGCCGACGGGCGGGTGGTGAAGGCCGCCGCGCAGGCCCTCTCCCGCCTGCTCGGGCACGACGTCACGCCGCTCGCCGCGCTCGATCCGACCCAGCGTCGCCGCGAGGTGCGCCGCCTCTCGCAGCTCCCCGCGCGGCCGGTGCAGGGCTCGCGCTCCGCGCTGGAGAAGCTCCAGGCGAAGCTGGGAGCGCTGTCCAAGCGCTCGGATCAGGGCCTGGCCGCGCTGGTGGCGCCGGCCGAGGCGCAGCCGTTCGCCTCGCCGCGGAACGTCGAGCCGTCTGGCGCTTCCGCGGCCGCGTCCTCGGAGGTCGCCGCGCCGGCGAACATCGCGTCGCACGTCGGTGCGTCACACGTCGCGTCGCAGCCTGCCGCGCCCGCGGAGGTGCGCGCACACGTCGCGTCACCGGCCGCCGCTTCGCACGTCGCTGCGTCACACGCCGCTGCGTCACACGTCTCGCCGCACGCTGTTACTCCGCACGTCGCTGCGTCACACGGCGCGCCGCACGCCGCCACTCCGCGCGTCGCTGCGTCACACGTCTCGCCGCACGCCGCCGCTCCGCACTTCGCTGCGTCACACGTTGCGCCGTACGCTGCTGCTCACCAGGTCCCTGCGTCACACGTCGCTGCGTCACACGTCTCGCCGCACGCCGCGGCGTCACACGTCGCGCCGTACGTCGCTGCTCACCAGGTCGCTGCGTCACACGCCGCTCCGCACGCCGCGCCGGTGGCGGCGCGCCCCGTCGTCGCCCCGTCCCCCGCGATGGACTTCCGCCGCGCCGAGCCCGCGCACGCCGCCGCTCCCTCCCGCGCCCGCGCCGCGGTGGCAGTGC
>JBBIOE010000293.1:0-8029 GCA_037443525.1 Archangiaceae bacterium
CCCGCCACCGTCCACCGACACGCCCCCGCCTCCGCCGCCGCCGACCGCGGAGACCGGCACCCCCACGGGGCCGGCCGAGCAAGTGGCGCCGGCCGACGCGCCGGCGCTTCCGCCCGGCTACGAGCGGGCCACCACGCCGCCTCCTCCAGCGCCGAAGCCGTCACGCGGCCCGCTCACTGGCGTGGCGCGCTTCCAGACGCACCCCATCGCGGCGGTCAGCATCACCAACACCTCCGGCGTCGGTTGGAGCGGCTGCACGGTGTTCCTCTCCGGCAACCGCAAGGGCACCCTGAGGTCCTTGGGCCACGGCGCCATGCGCGACCTGCCGCTGCAGTACTTCACCGTCGATCGAAGCGCGCCCGCGCTCAGCGGCCAGGTGAAGGTGGTCTGCGCGCAGGGCACCGCGCTGCTCAAGGCGAACGAGTAAGCGCGCGGCGGCAGCGAAACCGAGCGAGCCCTCGGGCGTAGGCCCGCCCCGAACCCCAACCGGGAAGGCACCTCCATGAGCTCCGTCCGATACCGCGCGCGGCTTGGCGCACTCGCCCTGGCGGGCAGCCTCTGGGCCGGGTGTGCGCGGGGGCCCGCCGTCACCGACGGTGGCGCGCCCTGGGGAAGCGCCACGGCGTGCGGGCCCGCCACCTGCTCGGGGTGCTGCCAGGGAGACGTCTGCATTCCGCCGGCGCGCTCCGGCACCTCGAGCGACACCTGCGGCATCAACGGCGCCCGCTGCGTTCTCTGCGCCGCCCCGAACCGCTGCGAGGGGGTCTGCCTTCCGCGTTCCGGCGCAGGCGGCGGAGCGGGTGGCGGTGGAATGGGCGGCGGCGCCACCGCGGGCCTCGACCCCACCGCGCCCGGCGCTCAGCGCGCGAGCCCCATCGTTCCCTGGGAGACGCCGGGGACCCCGCCCCGGGCCGTCTTCGTGAACCCGGAGATCGATCGCCTCTTCGTGGTCGACGTCATGGCGACGCTGAGCGCCGCCGCGACCGCCTCCCCCCTCGACACGCCGCTCCCCATCGGCTCGCGCCCGAGCTCCGTCGCCCTGCGCGCCGACGGCGTCGCCTTCGTCGCCCTGCGCGGCCTGGGCCAGATCGCCCGGGTGAACCTGGTGAACGGAGGGCCCCTCGACTTCGCCACCGTGGGGACCGAGCCGGTGGGCGTCGCCCTCACCGACGACGGCGCGACGCTGGTGGTGGTGCACGCCGCCGATCCGCTGGTGGCCTTGGTCGACACGAGCTCGCTCGCCGTGCGCAGGCTCCCGCTGCCCGGCGTCGCCCGCGCGGTGGCGGTGACGGGCACCACCGCCTGGGTGCCCCTCTTCTACGGCACCGTCGTCGCCGAGGCCTCCGACCGGGGCCGCTTCGGCGAGGTCCTCGAGGTGGACGTCGCCCAAGGCGCGGTGCGCCGCGCCGTGACGCTCTTCCCCATCGACGAGACGGCAAGGGGCGAGGGCGTCTGCGCCCCCAACCAGCTCGCCGCCATCGAGGTGGTGAATGGGAGAGGCTTCGTCGCCCACACCTGCGTCTCGCCCTCGCCGCCGCTCGGCGCGCGCACCACCGCCATGACCGCCGTCTCGCTCTTCGACGTCGACGCGGGGGTCGAGCTCCCCGGGAGCGCCTCGATGCGGACGCTCCTGGCCCCGGCGGGAGCGCCGCTGCGGCCGTTGCTCGCCAACCCGGTCGCGCTGGCGGTGAGCCGGGGCCTGTTGCACCTGCTCTCCGCCGGCACCAACCAGGTGGCGACCTTCTCGCTGAGCGCGGCCGGGCTGTCCGCGGCTCCGTCCGGCCCGGCCCTCGCCACGCCCTGTGGCTATGGGACCTGCCCGGGCGAGCCCGACGGCGGGCCGGGGGAGGCGGCCGGCGTGCCGTCGGGCTTCGCGATCCTGAAGGTCCCGCTCCCCCTGGTCGATCCGTTCCAGGGCACCCTGGTGCTCCAGGACCTCACCGGGCTGCGCCTGAGCTCCGCCGACGGCATGCTCCGCGGCGCGTACGCCCTGCCCGGCGTCGGCGGCGCGCCCGCGCTCGAGCGGCTCAAAGGCCTCCACTCCTTCCGGAGCGCCCAGGACCGCTGGTCGTCGAACGGCGCCATGTCGTGCGAGAGCTGCCACCCCGACGGTCGCGCCGACGGAGTGACCTGGGTCTTCTCCGCCGGCCCGCGGCAGACCATTCCGCTCGACGGCACCTTCAACCACGCCGACCCGACGGACCACCGCGCCCAGAACTGGACCGCCCTCTTCGACGAGGTCTACGACGTCGAGGGCCTGGCCCGCGGGCTCATGGGCGGGCTCGGCGCCATCACGGCGCTCGACGGCGGCGTCGTCGAGGTGCCGCTCGCGCTCTCCACCGGGCGCTCGCTCGACGGCGGCGCCGTGGCGCGCAGCGACGGGCTCTCCGGCTCCAGCCGGGCGCTGTCCGAGACGCTCTCCGTCAGCCACGCCTGGAACGAGCTCGAGCGCTTCGTGCAGACGCTGCCCGCGCCCCGGGCGCCCTCGGGCCTCGACCCGCGGGCGGTGGCGAGAGGCCGCGCCGTCTTCGCCTCGGCGGGCTGCGCCGGCTGCCACGGCGGGCCGCGCTGGAGCTCGAGCCGAGTGCCCTACGTGCCGTCGCCGGAGAGGAACGGCTCGGTGCCGGGAGACAACGGCCTGCCGGCCGCGCCCACCGGCCTGCGCACCGAGCTCCGCCCGAGCGGCCCGGTGGCCGGCAAGAACCTCGACACCCTCAAGGTGGCCCCGGAGCGCCTGGCCAACCCCGACGGCGGCGCGGAGCTCGTCATCGGGCCGGAGCGCCTCACCTGCGTGCTCCGCACCGTGGGCACCTTCGACGCCCAGTCCCCACTGGAGAAGAAGGCCGACGGCACTCGGGCGCAGGGGGCGCTCGGCTACAACGTGCCGTCGCTCTTCGGCCTGGCCGCCTCGGCGCCCTACCTCCACCACGGCGCCGCCGCGACGCTGGAGACGCTGTTCGCGCCGCCCTTCCTCTCCCATGCCCGCGCGGGGAACGCGGCCTTCCTCCCCGGCGGCGGGGCCGGCCCCGGCGAGGCGGCGGAGGTGGCCGACCTGGCGAGCTTCCTGCGCTCCATCGACGAGGGCACGCCGCCCTTCGCGCTCGACCCCGCGGCCGACCTCTGCGGCGGCTACTGACCCGCACCCGCTCGCGCCGGAGCGTCAGGGCTTCGGCGCCTTCTCCGGCTTCGGCGTCTTCGGGCCGGCCGGCAGGGGCGCGGGCGGCGTGATGGCCTCCTTCGACGCCTGGCCGGTGAGCGACTTGAGGAAGGCGATGATGGACTGCACCTCGGCGTCGCCGAGCTCCTTGCCCAGCTGGTGCTTGCCCATCACCTTGATGGCCTCGGTGAGCGTGGCGGCGCTGGCGTCGTGGAAGTAGGGCGCGGTCTTCTCCACGTTCCGCAACGACGGCACCTTGAAGAAGAAGCGGTCCGCCTCCTGCTTCGTCACGTCGTAGCGGCCGGCGTCCTTGAGCAGGGGCACCGGGAGCACCAGGCCGAACTTCTGGAACATGCTCCCGCCCACGCCTTCGCCCTGGTGGCAGGTGGTGCAGCCGGTGTCGAGGAAGAGCGAAAGGCCCGCCTTCTCCTGGTCGGTGAGCGCCTTGGCGTCGCCCTCCAGCCAGGCGTCGAAGCGGCTGGGGGTGGAGAGCGTGCGCTCGTAGGCGCCGATGGCCCGGGCGAAGTTCTCGAAGGTGATGGGCTCCTTGTCGCCGGGGAACGCCTTCTGGAAGAGCGCCGCGTAGCCGGGGATGGAGCGCAGCACCGTGCCCACCGCCTCCGCCCCGCCCATCGCCATCTCCACCGGGTTGAGCACCGGGCCCTTCGCCTGCTCCTCCAGCGCGGCCGCGCGCCCGTCCCAGAACTGCGCGAAGTGGACGCCGGCGTTGAAGACCGTCGGCGCGTTGCGGCCGCCCTTCTGGCCCTTGTGGCCGATGGAGAACGCGTTCACGTCGGCGCCGCCACGGCTCACGTCGTGGCAGCTGTTGCAGGAGATCTTCTGGTCCTTCGAGAACCTGGTGTCGAAGAACAGCTGCTTGCCCAGCGCCACCTTCTCCGGGGTGATGGGGTTCTGTTTCGAGTCGAAGGTCTTGGAGAGCGGCTTGAAGACCGCCTTGGCGCGCTCCTCCAGCGAAGGCGGAGCGGCGGCGAGGACGAGTGCGACGACGAGTGCGGACATGGGGCCTCCCTTTTCGTTGCGACCCCCGCGAAGGAGTCCTCTGACTCGTAACGGCTGGCGTCTTTCCCGCGCAGCGCTTGCGGCACCGTACGGGTCGAGGCGAAGAAGCCTTCCCCCCTGCCGCGCGCCGCACTAGGAGCCACGGCCATGCTCACCGCCGCGCTCCTCGCCGCCTCGCTGTGTGCCGCACCCCCCAAGCCCTTCACCCTCGACGCCACGGTGGAGGGCATCAGCTCGTACCGGCTGCCCAACGGCCTCACGGTGCTCTTCTTCCCCGATCCCTCGAAGCCCACCGTCACCGTCAACCTCACCGTCTTCGTCGGCAGCCGCCACGAGAACTACGGCGAGAAGGGCATGGCGCACCTCTTCGAGCACATGCTCTTCAAGGAGACGAAGAAGTTCAAAGACATCAAGCAGGAGCTCACCAAGCACGGCGCCGACGCCAACGGCTCGACCTGGTTCGACCGCACCAACTACTTCGAGACCCTCCCCGCCACCGACGAGAACTTGAAGTGGGCCATCGAGATGGAGGCGGAGCGCCTCTCGGCCGCCATCATCAGCCGCGCGCAGCTCGCCACCGAGATGACGGTGGTGCGCAACGAGTTCGAGATGGGCGAGAACCAGCCCTCGAACATGGTGGAGGAGCGCACCTTCGCCGCCGCCTACCAGTGGCACAACTACGGGAACACCACCATCGGGGCCAAGAGCGACATCGAGAACGTCCCCAACGAGAAGCTCCAGGCCTTCTACGCGAAGTGGTACCAGCCCGATAACGCCATCCTCATCGTGGCGGGCAAGTTCGACGAGAAGAAGCTCTTCGGGTGGGTGGGCGACTTCTTCGGGCGCATTCCCAAGCCGAAGAAGAGCCCCGAGCCGACCTACACGGTCGAGCCGGTGCAGGACGGCGAGAAGCTCGTCACCGTCAGGCGGGTGGGCGGCACGCCGGAGCTGGGCGTCGGCTACCACGTGCCCGCCGGCACCGACCCCGACTTCGCTTCCATCGACATCCTCGACCGCGCGCTGGGCGACGCGCCCAGCGGCCGCCTCTACAAGGAGCTCGTCGACGGCAAGAAGGCCGCCAAGGTCTCCTGCGGCAACTACCAGCTCAAGGAGCCGGGCTACTTCCTCTGCACCGCGGAGCTGCGCGCCACCGACCCCGCCGGCCCGGCCAAGGACGCGATGCTCGCGGTGCTGGAGAGCCTCACCAAGAAGCCCCTCACCGCCGAGGAGGTCGACCGGGCGAAGATGAAGCTGCTCAAGGACTACGACCTGCTCCTCAACCAGTCGGACCGCGTGGGCATCACGCTGTCGGAGTTCGCGGCCCTGGGCGACTGGCGCATGTTCTTCGTGCACCGCGACCGCATCCGCGCGGTCACCGCCCAAGACGTGAACCGCGTGGCCCAGAAGTACTTCAAGCCCTCGAACCGCACGATGACGGAGTACGTGCCCACCGAGCACCCGGACCGCGCGGAGATCCCCTCGCTGGTCGACTTGGCGCCGGTGCTCAAGGGCTACACCGGCGACCCGGCGCTGGCGATGGGCGAGGCCTTCGAGGCCACCCCCAAGAACATCGAGGGCCACACCGCGCGCTCGGTGCTGCCCGACGGGCTCAAGCTGGCGCTGTTGCCCAAGAAGACGCGCGGCGAGACGGTGCACCTGGCGCTCGAGCTCCAGTACGGCACCGCCGGCTCCCTCACCGGCCAGCGGGCGGTGGCGAGCTTCGCGGCGAAGATGCTCTTGCGCGGCACCAAGACCCGCACCCGCCAGCAGTTCAAGGACGAGCTCGACAAGCTCAAGGTCGCCCTCTCCGTCTCGCCGCAGCCGCAGGGCGTGGTGGTGTCCATGGAGGTGCGCAAGCCGCAGCTGCTCGCCGCGCTGGAGCTCCTCGCCGAGGCGGTGAAGGCGCCGGGCTTCGACCCCAAGGAGTACGAGTCGCTGCGCCGCGAGGTGCTCGCCGACGCCGAGCAGCGCAAGGACGACCCCAACGCGCTCGGCTTCAACGCGCTCCAGCGCGCCATGTCGCCCTTCCCCAAGGGCCACCCGCTCTACGTGCCGTCCTACGACGAGATCATCGCCGACGCGGCGGCGGTGAAGCTCGAGCAGTCGAGAGACTTCCACGCGCGCTTCTACGGCGTGCAGGACGGGGAGCTCGCGGTGGTGGGCGACTTCGACCCCAAGGGGCTCACCGAGAAGGTGCAGGCGCTCTTCGGCGGCTTCCTCGCCAAGGAGAAGTACGAGCGCGTCCCGAACCCCTACGTCGCGATGGAGAAGAAGGAGTCCAGCACCCAGACGCCGGACAAGGCGATGGCCTTCTACGGCGCGGCCCTGAACTTCAAGCTCAAGGACTCGGACCCCGACTACCCGGCCTTGATGATGGCCGACTACATGCTCGGCGGCGGCTTCCTCTCCGGCCGCGTGCCCAAGCGCCTGCGCGAGAAGGAGGGCTGGAGCTACGGCGCCGGCACCTCCCTTCACGTCGACGAGCGCGACGACAACGCGTTCCTCTTCGGCTACGCCATCGAGGCCCCGCAGAACACCGACAAGGTCGACGCCGCCTTCCACGACGAGGTCAAGCTGGCGGTGGACAAGGGCTTCACCGAGGCCGAGCTCAAGCTCGCCAAGGAGGGCCTGTTGCAGCAGCGCCAGCAGGAGCTGGCCGACGACGACAGCCTGTCGATGAACCTCGTCAACCAGCTCGACGTGGGCCGCACCATGGACTTCGAGCAGAAGCTCGACGAGCGCCTCAAGGCCCTCACGGTGAAGGAGGTCTCGGAGGCGCTGAAGAAGTACGTCGACCCGGCGCGCTTCACCACCGTGAAGGCGGGCGACTTCAAGAAGGTCGCCGCCCCGAAGTCGCCGTGAAGAGCGCGCCCCCCTTCGAGCTGAAGTGCGAGACGCCCAAGACGTGGCTGCCGCACGCGCTGGCGCACTTCGACGAGGTGCTGGTCGACCACGCCCACTGCGAGAAGAAGGCGGCGGCCAACGCGCTCTCGATGCTGCAGGCCTACCCCGACGTGCCGGGGCTGCCGGCGAAGATGGCGCGGCTGGCGCGCGAGGAGGCGGCGCACCTGGCCCGCGTGCTCCACCTGATGGAGAAGCGGGGGCTCTCGCTCGGGCGCGACGCCGGCGACCCCTACGCGCAAGGCCTGGTGGCGCTCTTGCGCACCGGCGCGCGGGAGCGGCGGCTCGATCGCCTCTTGGTGGCCTCCCTCATCGAGGGGCGCAGCTTCGAGCGGCTCCTCTTGCTCTCCGAAGGGCTCACCGAGCCAGGCTTGAAGAAGTTCTACGCCGAGCTCGCCACCAGCGAGGGCGGGCACATGACGCTCTTCGTGCGCCTGGCCGAGGCGGTCGAGCCGAAGGACGTGGTGGCCGCACGGCTCGACCAGCTGCTCGACGGCGAGGCGGCGCTGGTGAAGCGGCTGCCGCTGCGCGCCGCGGTGCACTGACTCCCCGAGGGTGACGGTCCGCGCAGCCGCCGCTCGACATCGCCGGTCCGCTGTGGTGCCCTCGAACCCGCCTCGAGCCCTGATGCGAAGCACCTCCACCGCCATCCTCGGAGCCGTCGCCGCGCTCCTCGCGTGCAGCCCGAAGCCGGTCCCCCCGCCGGCCCCCGACGCCGGGCCCGTGGCGTGCGTCGACGCGCCCGAGCAGTGCATCGCGCCTCCGGCCGCGCCGCGGCTCGACGACTGGTCGTGTCCGCCCGGCTGGGTCGCCGCGCCGGCCTACGCGCTGACGCCCGAGGAGGTCGCGGTGTCGAGGTTCGGCGGCGACAAGTGGACGATGGAGACGCAGCTCGACGTCGAGGCACGGGAGGCGCAGACCGAGGTGGCGTCGGTGCCCTTCAACGGCATT
>JBBIOE010000294.1:0-7999 GCA_037443525.1 Archangiaceae bacterium
CCGGCGGTCACGCCGAAACTGCCGATCGACTCGTCGCGCTCGGGAGGCGGTATTCAGCCGCCCACGCGCACGCGCCGATCATGTCGAAGGGTTCAAACGCAGTAGTGCTAGGGACTTTCATTGCGGGGGTTTCGAAGCGACGAAGGCATCGTTACGTTATTGAGACGCACAGCGACTTCATAATTGACCGACTTTCAATGCTGATTCGCGACGGCGAATTGCCGGCAAAGGATATCGCATTGCTGTTCTTTGAGCCGCGAGGAAGTGAAGTAGATATCAAATCGCTGGCCTTTGATACCAAGGGAAATATCATCGACGCACCTCCATCGTATCGCTCCTTCTTCCTGAACGAGCAGTTGAGGTTTCTCGGGGGCGACGGCGATGTGCCTAATCGTTGACGCGAATCTGGCAGCACTTGTTTTCGGAACACCGGCACATCAGGACGCCCAGCCGATTTGGAGGTGGCTTGGCAGTGGGGGCGCAATTGTCAGTGGTGGCCGATTGCGACGGGAACTCGATCTGAATTCGAGAGCGCGCGGTCTTCTTGCAGAACTGAAGCGATCGTCGAAGGCATTTGAAGCAAATTCCGAAATCATAGAACAGGAAGCCAACGCGATCTCGGACATGTGCAAGTCGAACGATGCTCACGTCATAGCCTTGGCGAGAGTGAGTGGGGCAAGAACGCTAGCCACCGATGATCAAATGGCCATGAACGACTTCACCAATCCGTCGCTGGTAGGACGCCCCAGAGGTCGAGTGTATAGAAGAGCCGAGCACTCGCGGCTTCTCTGTCACAGCGCAAACTGCCAGAAGCCGCCGCGATCGGGCAGGAACCGAAGACGGCGTCGCTGACGGGTACGTGGCGGCCGCAGCTCCTCCACTTTGGGAAGCTGGAGAGGGTCACCCGCTGCCTGGTGAAGGAGACCGACGACCCCTCATCCGACGTGCTCGCGAACCTGCTCGACCTCGACCCCGACGGGCGCAGCGACTACCTGCTGAAGGGCTACATCGACGGCTCGACGCCCTCGCGCGAGCGGCGGGTGTTCGGCTTCTTTAGAGAGCTCGCGACGTTCGAGTGCCAGGCGGCGGCGGAGTCGTGCCGGCAGCCGTCGGCAGGCGCACCGCCCGCTCGCTGAGCGCAGCGGCCGCGGAACGAAGGAGGCGCTCGCCCGCATCGCCGCCGCGGTACCGGTCTCACGTCGTGTATTCGGCGTTCACCTGGACGTAGCGGTAGCCGAGGTCGCTGGTCAGCACCACCGCCTGCCCCTTCCCGTCGGCCAGCGCCAGCTCGAGCCGCACGTCCTCCTTGGCCATCGCCTTCGACGCCGCCGCGCGATCGAAGCTGGTGGGCTCGCCGGCCTTGAAGACCTCGATGCCCTGCAGCGCGCAGCGCAGCGCCATGGCGTTCTTCACCTCGGGGCAGTTGCCCACCTGGCTGACGAAGCGGCCCCAGTTGGGGTCGTTCCCAAAGAGCGCGGTGCGCACCAGCGCCGAAGTGGCCACGTGCCTGGCGATGGCCTTCGCCGCCTGGTCGTCCTTCGCGCCGGTCACCTCGATGGTCGTCACCTTGGTGGCGCCCTCGCCGTCGCGCGCGATGAGCCACGCCAGCCGGTGCGCCACGCGGTCCACCACGCTCTCCCACGCCGCCGCGCCCTTCACCTGCCTCGTGGCGAACACCAGGAACGTGTCGTTGGTGCTGGTGTGGGTGTCGACGTGCACGGCGTTGAAGCTCTTCGCGGCCAGCGCCGGGAGCCGCGCGCGGAGCTGCTCGGGGGAGAGGTCGGCGTCGGTGGCCACGAAGGCCAGCATGGTGGCCATGTTGGGCTCGATCATCCCCGCGCCCTTGCACACGCCCGCGACGGTGTGCGCGCCGAGCGCCTCGCCGGCCTCCTTGGGGAAGGCGTCGGTGGTCATGATGCCGGAGAGGAAGCGGCGCCCGGCCTCGACGTCGCCGGAGAGCTCCTTCGCGCACGCCGCGATGCCCGCGCGCACCTTCTCCATCGGCAGCGCCACGCCGATGACGCCGGTGGAGCACACCAGCACCTGCTCCACGGGGCAGCCGACGGCCTTGGCGGTGAGCTCGCACATCTCCCGCGCGTTCCTCATGCCCTGCTCGCCGGTGCAGGCGTTGGCGTTGCCGCTGTTCACCACCAGCGCGCGCACCACCCCGCCCGTCTTCGACAGGTGCTCGCGGCTCACCAGCACCGGCGCGGCGGCGAAGTGGTTCTGGGTGAAGATTCCCGCGCAGGACACCGGCGCGTCGGCGACCAGGAGCGCCACGTCGGGGTTCCCCGAGGCCTTGATGCCGGCGCGAACGCCGGCGGCCTTGAGGCCCTTCACCGAGGTGAGCGTGTGGGAAGCGGGAGGAAACGAGGGAACGGGCGGGACGGGAATCGACATGCGCCGCACATAGCAAAGAGGGCGACGGGCGGCGTGCTCAGGTTGAGCGGGTACGAAGCGATGGACCCCTGTTCGGCACCCTTCGACTCCGCTCAGGGCGAACGGGATGAATCGCCCTTGAGGCGCTCCGCCAAGAACAGGAGCGGCTCGCGCCGCGTGTCGGCGATGTGCGACGCCGCGCTGGCGATGGCCGTGGTGACCGTCTTCGGCTGCGAGGCGAGGAACTTCGCGGCGGTCGACTGGCCCGCCCACCAGGCCTTCGCCTCCTCGATGCCGGCGGTGACGCAGACCTCGCCCACCGAGGCGTGGAGGTAGGCCGCCAGCGGCGACGGAGAGGTGTCGAAGCGGGTGGCCGTGTCGCGCCCGCCCTCGAGCAGCGCGTGCAGCACCGGGTCGACCTCGACGCGCTCGCCGTTCAGGTGCAGGTACTGCTCGACGCGGCGCATCGGCGGCTTCTCGGGGTCGGGCAGCCCGCCCATGAAGAAGTCGAGCGGCATGTCGCCGCCGGTCTCCAGGCAGAGGGCCTCCACCACCGCGATGCTGTAGAGCTTCTGGCGCAGGTAGCGCGCGGCGAGGGAGATGTTGCGCGCGGCGGCGGCGCAGCGGCGCTCGTGCACCTCGGCCGACGGCTCTCCGCCCCACTCGTGGAAGACGCGCTGCGGGGAGAGGCTGGAGAGGAACTTCTCCATCTTGAGCAGCGCGGTGCGGTACTCGACCACGGTGTACGTCTTCGGCGCGTGGAGCGCGGGGTTGGTCTCGGGGAGCAGCTTCCAGGTGTTGTCGAGGAAGCGCGCCGAGTCTTCCTCGGCGAAGTTCCCCACGTCGGAGTTCGCGAGCCTCACCGCCAGCGTCACGTGGTGGTGCACGGCCGAAGGCGGCAGCCCCATCGCCTCGAGCCGCTTCGAGAGCGGCACGCCCACCTCGTCGCGGAAGGGAATCGTGGCCTCGATGCAGGCGGCGAGCGCGACGCGGTGGTCGCGGGTCACCATCTGGGCGAGCTCCTTCGCGGCGACGAAGGCCGAGGCGAGCTCGTTCAGGCCGGAGAACGCGGTGAGCACGTCGTCCACCTTCATGCCGAACACGCGCAGGACGTCGCGCGTGACCGGGTCCGTCTCCGCCCCCTCGAGAATGCGCCAGCCCTTCTCCTCTCGGCGGAGCAGCGGGTCGAGCAGCGCCGCCGAGGAGTCCGGCAGGCCCAGGTCGACCTGCACGTAGACGAGGTCGTGGTAGAGCGCGGCGATGACCCCGATGGGGTCGATCTCCTGCGCGAGCTCGAGCACGTGGTCGTGGGTGTGGAACTCGCGGCTGCGCGACGAGATGGCCCGGTGAATGGTGAAGGCGCAGCGCTCCACGTCGAGCGGGTTCGAGACCACACCCAGTCGCTTCAACGACTCGGTCAGCGTCGAGACGATGTGATGAATGGGCGAGCGCCCCAACGCTTCCGGCATGACCTCAAAACCGTACTCCAACCACGCGAGCTCGCGAGTTGGCGGCCGGCGCTTCCACCAGGGGTGGATCAAGCGACGGCGGATTCCTTCATGGTGGGCGTCAACGCCGGCCCCAGGCGGTGGGCGTGGCGCTCATGGTGAAGCGCAGGGTCTTCCCGGCCTTCAGGTCGGCGTGGCGGAGCTCGGGCGCCGAGAGCGCCTTCCCGTCGAGCTCGACCTTGGCGACGTAGGGCTTCTTCTCGGAGACCTCCAGCGCCTCGATGGTGAAGACGCCGCCCTTCACCGCGACGGTGGCGCGGGGAAAGCGGGGAGCGCCGAGGAGGTAGCGGTCGCTGCCGGGGAGCGGGTAGAGCCCGAGCGCGCTGAAGACGTACCAGGCGGAGAGCGTGCCGCCGTCGTCGTTGCCGGCGAGGCCGTCGGGGCCGGGGCGGTACCAGGTGTCCTCGACCCAGCGCACCCACTCCTGCGTGAGGTCGGGGCGGCCGCCTTGCGCGAAGAGGTACACCGCGTGGATGTCCGGCTCGTTGCCGTGCCAGTAGTAGGGCCTGGGCATGTTCTTGAGCAGCGAGTCCGGGGGAAGCGCGGCGTACTCCTCCTTGGACTTCTGGAAGAAGTCGGTGAGCTTGGCGATGAAGGCGTCCTGGCCGCCGAGGAGCGAGACGAGGCCATCGACGTCGTGCGGCGCCGCCCAGAGGCTGTGCCAGGCGTTGGCCTCGACGTACTCGTCGGAGAGCACCAGCGGATCGAAGGCGCCGGGGTGCGCGAGGGAGCCGTCCTCGAGGCGGGCGCGCAGGAAGCCGGAGGCCGGGTCGTAGAGCTTGCGGTAGCCGAGCATGCGCTCGCGCAGGTGCGCCGTGTCCTCCGCGTGACCGAGGGCCTCGGCGAGGTTCGCGAGCGCGAAGTCGTCGGTGGCGAACTCGGTGGTGAGCGAGACCGAGCCGTCTTCGGTGGCGGGGAAGTAGCTCAGCCGGTCGTAGGCCTCCTCGCCGGCGCGACCGCCGCGGCCCTTCGCCGGCGCGGTGGGAGAGAGGGCCGCCGCGCGCAGCAGGGCGTAGGCGCCCTCGGCGTCGAAGTCGGTGATGCCTCGGGCGTAGGCGTCGGCGAGCACCACCTCGCTGGAGGCGCCGATCATCGAGCCGGTGTCTCCGGTGGCGAGCGGCCACTGGGGGAAGGCGCCGCCCTGCTGCGCCATCGCGTGGAGCGAGCGCGCCACGTCGCGGCCGAGCGATGGAGCGAGCAGGTGCACCAGCGGGTTCTGCGCGCGGTAGGTGTCCCAGAGCGAGAGGTCGGAGACGTAGGTGAAGCCGTCGGCCGAGTGCACCGCGCCATCGTGGCCGCGGTACTGACCGTCGACGTCGGTGGCGCTGCCCGGCATGACGAAGACGTGGTGCAGCGCGGAGTAGAAGAGGCGCCGCTCGTCCTCCGAGCCGCCGCTCACCTTCACCACCGAGAGCTGCTCGTTCCAGGCCTGGGCGGCGCGCGCGCGCACGCCGTCGAAGTCGAAGCCCAAAGCCTCGGCCGCGAGGTTCGCCGCCGCGCCGTCGTTGGAGACGAAGGAGACCGCGACCTGCAGCTCCACCGGCGCGCCGTCGGAGACGTCGAACTGGAGCGCCGCGCCGACGCCGGTGCCCGCGGCGGTGGTGCCGTCGGCGAAGGGCGAGGCGTCGCTCCACACGCGCTCTTGGGTCCACGGCGTCTTGGCGCGGAGCTCGAAGTAGACGTCGACGCCGCCGAAGCCCTTGGACATGCCGCCCATGGAGTGGAGCTGCCCGTGCGCGCGGCCGTCAGCCGGCGAGAGGGTGAGCTCCGCGTGGAGATGGTGCCGTCGCCAGAGGTGGTGGGCGAGGTCCACGACGACGACGCCGGCCTTGGCGGCGCCGAAGGAGTAGCGGTGGTGGGCGACGTGGGTGGTGGCGGTGAGCTCGGCGGTGATGCCGGTCTGGGTGAGCGTGGCGGCGTAGGAGCCGGGGGTGGAGACCTCGGACTTCTTCGAGAACTTCGCGCCGTAGCCGTCGGGGGTGGTGCGGCTCGCGTCGAGGAGGTCGGTGGGCATCAGCGTGAGTACGCCGTAGTCGCAGGCGCCGGTGCCGTGGAGGTGCAGGTGCGAGAAGCCCTGGATGGTGTCGTCGCTCGCCCAGTAGCCGTCGAAGTGCAGGAACTTGAGGGTGCCGTTCTTGCCCGTCGTGTCCGGGCCGACCTTCACCAGGCCCGAGGGCAGGCTCGCGCCGACGAAGGCGCTGCCCGCGGTGTAGCCCCAGCCGCCGGAGCCGAAGCGCGGCTCGGCGTAGTCCACGGGCTTCGAGACCTCGGGGAGCGAGGGGCCGCAGGCGAGGAGGAGGAGAGCGGGGAGCCAGCGCATCGTGGCCGCGTAGCACAGGGGTCGCGGGGGCTCACAGGGGGCCTACCGTCCAGAGTGCAGAGCAGACGGCGTCGCGAGTACGGAGTGTGTGGCACCTGTTCTGTGAATGCCGAATCCCACGACTCGCGTCGAAGCTCCGCGATCAGGCTACGGTCCGCCCATGTCCACCCATCACCACATCGACTTCATCGAGCTCCCGGTGACGGACGTCGCCGCGGCCAAGTCCTTCTACGCCCGAGCCTTCGGCTGGACCTTCGTCGACTACGGCCCCGACTACGCGGACATCCAAAGCGCGGGGCTCGCGGGCGGGCTCAAGAAGGTCGACGCGCCGCCTCCGCGCGGGGGTGCGCTGGTGGTGCTCTACTCGACGGATCTCGCGGCGAGCGAGAAGGCCATCACCACGGCCGGCGCCCGCATCACCGAGCGTCACGACTTCCCCGGCGGCAGACGCTTCCAGTTCCTCGATCCCTCGGGCAACGAGCTCGCGGTGTGGACCAAGGCCGAGTGATGGGCCGCGCCTCGCTCCTCCTCGCCGTGCTGCTCGCCGCCTGCGGAGACAACCGCCCGCTCGAGCTCGACACCATCGTCTTCACCGACGTGGTGCGCGTCTCGTGCGTCGACGGCGGCGTGGCGTGCGAGCAGACGCCCAGCTTCCTCGGCGCCCCGATGTGCGGCTTCGGCTTCGGCTCCTTGAGCGACGGCGGCACGGTGACCCTCGACCTCGCTCAGCCGCGCGACACGGTGAAGGGGCTCTTCCAGATCGACGCCCTCTTCCAGCCAGCCTCGGGCGCCGCCGTCGAGCTCGGCAGCCTGCGCGGCGTGGTGGTGAGCGGCAACCAGAACATCCTCTACTCGGTGGTCGATCACTCGCCGGCCTTTGCCTTCTCCACCTCGGGACAGCTCGGAGTGCTCCCAGGCGACGGCGGCGTCCCCCTCCCCGGCAACGAGATCTCGCGCGTGGAGTCGATCGACGACGGCGGCGTGATGCTGGTGACGGAGACGGTGACGGTGGCCTCGACCGCGCGGCGCACGGTGGAGGTGCGCGACCACACCGGCGACCCGTTCTATGGCTGCTGCGCGCACGTCGACGCCACCGCGCCGATGCTCGCGCTCGCGTTCCTCGCCGCTCCGCTCCTCGGACGGCGTCGGCTCACGCGGCGTCGATGATCTCCCACTCCGCGAGCTCGCCCTTCACCATCACCTCGACGACGTCGCCGGCCTTCTTGCCGAGCAGCGCCTTGCCGATGGGCGAGCCCGGGGTGACGACCTGGAGGAAGCCGTCGCCGTTGGGGCCGGTGAGCTCCTCGCCGGCGCCCGCGGGCGCGAGGAAGAGCGTCTTGCCGCTCTCCTCGTCCTGCACGTCGACGATGGCGCCGAGGCCGATGCGCTCTCCGGGGCGCAGCGGCTTGGCCCGGAACTCCGCCACCGCCGCCCACGCCGTCTGCGCCGCCTCGAGCCGCTGCTTGGTGCCCGCCGCCAGGTTCACCGCGCGCGCCGCGCCCGACTTGGCGTCGAGGCGCGCGTCCTCCGCTACGCGGGCGGCCTGCTCCGCGATGGCCTTCAGGCGGGCGGTGAGCTGAGCGACGAGTTCGGTCTTGTCCATGCCGGAACGGTATTTCCGCCGCCGCGCCGGGCAAGAAACGGGCGGTCGGCAGGCTTCGACGGGCTCAGAGACTGACAGTTTTTGAGCACGGGTGGTTGAGGCCCGCACGGGTTCGTGATCTGCCTGTCCGTGGAGGCAGGCATGAGCAAGACCCAAGGACTTCGGCTTCGCCGGCCGGCGCGGCAGCAG
>JBBIOE010000295.1:0-7975 GCA_037443525.1 Archangiaceae bacterium
TTGGCCGGCGGCGGAGGCGTCTTCTTCTTCGGGTTGGCGGCGTGGGCGGAGAGCGCACACAGCGCCACCACCAGCCAGCTGCGCCTCAGGAAGACATCGACACGAGGTCCTCTGCGCACGGCGTCACGAATCGTCGTCATGATCTGGTTGAGCTCCATCGCGAAAAGTCGAAACCGGCCTGATGGACGGAAGGTGGACCCTCGCCTCACGCACGCGGCCACGCAAGTTCTTCGAAGCGTGCGGCGCGGGGAGATTCGCCCCAGTCACTCCAGCGGCACGGCATCGGAAGGCGGCTCGGCGATCGGCGCCGGGGCCTGACGCGAGCCCTGCGCCTGCTGCACCAGCGACTGGGCGCGCTGCCGCAGCGCGTCGGCGGTGGGTGGCAACAGGCTCAGCGCCTCGCCCAGGTCGGACTGGGCGTTGGGCAAGCGGCCGAGCCGGAGGTGGGCCTCGCCGCGCACCAGGTACGCCTCACCGCGCCGCGGGCTCTCCGGCTGGGAGACGATGAGCTCGTCCATCGCGGCCACCGCCTCGCTCGGGCGTCCTTGGGCCAGCGCCGCGCGCGCGGCGGCGAAGCGAAGGGAGAGCGGATCAGCGGGCCCGCCCGGCGCGGAGGCCGTGGTCGCGAGCTGGGCCCTCTGCGCGCGGTCCTGCTCCCCGCTGGAGCGCTCGATGAAGCTCGACGTCCACCGCACCGCGAGCGCCACCACCAGCGCGAGGCCCGCGGCGAGGCCCAAGAGCCGGCCATGCGCGCGCCACAGCTCCACCAGCACGTTGGAGGCGCCGGCGCCGGGCGCGAGCTCCCGGAAGGTGTCCTCCTCGGGGCCGGGCTTCCTCGGCTGCGCGCTCCTGTCGAGCTGCTGGAGCTGCCCGATGGCGTACCCGTCGTTGGGCTTCAGGCGCACGTATTGCTTCAAATAGAACGCCGCCTGGAAGACGTTGCCCTCGAGCTTGTGGAGGTTGGCGAGCTGTTGCAGCACGCCGGGCGCGTCGCGGTTCGCATCCAGCGCTTCCTCCAGCTCGACGATCTTGGGGTTCTTCGCCGCGCCCGACGACAGCTTCTCCTCGGCGCACAGGGCCCCGAAGGTGCGCGAGAGCTCCGCATCGCTCGGGGCGAGCAGCGAGGCCCGGTAGAGCACCAGCGCCGCGGGGCGCCGCTCGCCCGGCCCCCTGGCGAGCAGGGCCTTCGCCTCGAAGAAGAGCGCTCGGGCCTCTTCGGCCCAAAGGCGCTCCTTCGCCCCGTGCGGATCGGCGAGCGCCTCCGCCACCAGGTTCCGCCCCTTGGCGCGCCACGGCGAAAGCCAGGCCTCGAGCTCCGCCACCAGCTCGCCGACGGCGGGCCGCCGCGGTGGCTCCTTCACCAGCAGCCGCTCCACCAGCGCCTCGGCGGCGGGGTCCAAGCCCGGTACCACCTGGGCGAGGGGCGCGACCGTGGCGGCCAGCACCTTCACCATCGCCGCCGCCGCCGACTCGGCGTTGTGCGGGTTCTGCCCCGAGAGCAGCTCGTAGAGGATGATGCCCATCGAGAACACGTCGGTGGCGGGCGTGAGGGCCACCGCGTTGGCCTGCTCGGGGCTCATGTAGGCCGGCGTCCCGAGGACCGCCCCGGTCTGGGGGAGCTTGGCCGCACCCTCCACCTTGGCGATGCCGAAGTCGCCGATCTTGACCACGCCGGCCTGGGAGAGGAGCAGGTTCGCCGGCTTCAAGTCCCGGTGGATGATGCCCTGGGCGTGGGCCGCGGCGACGCCCTGGAGCGCCTGGGCGAAGATCTCCAGGGCCAGCGGGGTGGGCATGCGGCCCATGGAGCCGAGCAGCTCCTCCAGGGTGCCGTGGTCCATGAACTCCGACGCCATCCACGGCTTCTCGCCCTCGCGGCCGTAGCCGAGCACCTGCACGATGTTCGGGTGCGCGAGGTGCCGGGTGGCCCGGGCCTCCTGGAGGAAGCGGGCGACGAAGTCCTTGTCCTGGGCGAGGTGCGGGTGCATCACCTTGAGCGCCACCAGGCGCCCCGAGCCCTGCTCGCGCCCGCGGAAGACCGACGCCATGCCGCCCTGGCCCACGAGGTCGAGCCGCTCGAAGCCGCCCATCACCCGGGGCAGGCCGTCGCCGGCGGGGGCGGCCGGGCGGGTGGCGACCTCGGCGCGGCTGGAGGGCGCGAAGGCCTTGCTCCGGCCCGACGGCGCGGCGCGCTCGGCGCCGTCCTTCCCGTCGCCGAAGAGCCGCGCCAGGGCCTGTTGCACCAGGGCCAACGGCGCGAGCACCAGCCGGTGCGGCGGCATCGCCTGGGCGTCGCCAGTCAGCGCCACCAGCGGATCGGTGCAGGCCACCACCACCACCGGGCCCTCGCGGTCCACCGGCGCCATGGGCATCGCCTGGCAGCGCGAGAGGTCGAAGCCGTTGGCGAGGCCCGGCTGCTGGACCGGGAGCGCCCTGAGCACCGGCAGCCCGCTCGCCTCGCTGGACGCCTGCAACAAGAGCCCCTCGTCGACGCCCATGGCCACCAGCGCCGCGCCCAGGCCGAGCCGGTGGCTCTGGGCGTGGGCCGAGGCCCGGCTCATCACGTCGAGGGGCTGGCCTTGCGCCGCGAGCAGACCCGACAGGCGCGCGACGTACTGACCAGCGTCCAGTTCCATGAGGGGCGAAAACTCTACCCTCGCCGCTCTCGGGGGGCGACTGGCGCGGGCGCCGCGCCGCTCACGTGAGGTCGAGCACCGGCCAGTTGTAGCTGCGGGCGAGCGCGCGCAGGCGCAGGTCGGGGTTCACCGCCGTCGGTCGGCCCACCACGGTGAGCATGGCGTAGTCCGACGCCGAGTCGGAGTAGGCGTGGCTCTTCATCAGCGAGATGCCCTTCTTCTCGCAGTACTCGCGGATGACGTTGGCCTTGTTGGCGCCCTCGATGATGGGGGGCACCACCTTGCCGGTGGCCTTGCCGCCCACGAACTGCATGCGGTTGCCGATGAGGTCGTCGGCGCCCAGGTGCCGCGCCAATGGGCGCATGGTGAAGTCCAGCGCGCCGGTGACGAAGACGATGGCGCAGCCCGCGCGCCGCGCCTGGTCGATGAGGTCTCGGGCCTTCGGGTAGATGGCCTTGGAGATGACGTCCTCGAACAGGTCCTCGGCGAGGGTGAAGAGCCGGTCCTCGGTGAGGCCCGCGTAGCCGCGGTAGAAGAACTCGTTGAAGATCTTCCGGTCGACGAGGTTCAGGCCCGCGAAGAGGGGAATCGAGGCCACCGTGGAGAGCGAGCGCCCGAGGATGTTGCCGACGCTGCCGCCGTTCAGGGCGTAGTAGCCGTAGGCGTGCACCACGTTGGTGCTGATCAGGGTGCCGTCGAGGTCGAAGAAGGCCGCCTTGCCGGTGGGGGGCGGGAGGACCTCCTGCTTCGGGCCCGGGAGTGGTTGGTGGTGCACCGCTCGCTTGTACCTAAGGCGGCGGGGCGCCTCAACCGGCGCGCGGCCAGGGGCTCCCCGACCGGCGTCGCGTCCTACAGCCAGCCCAGCTCGAGGTAGCTCTTGGCGCTGCGCTCGAGCGCCTCCTTGACCGTGCGCGTGGGCCGAAAGCCGAGCCGCGCCTTCGCCTTCTCGATGCTGCAGGTCCACCCCGGCGCGAGGAGCTGGCGCGCGAGCTTCCGGTTGAGCGGCAGCTTCCGCCCGCTCACGTTCGACGCCACGTCGGCGGCGGTGCCGAGCACGCGCAAGACCGACTGCGGCACCGGCACCGTGCTGGCGTGAACGCCCAGGATCTGGGCGATGGTGCGCATCATCACCTCCACCGAGGTGCGCTCGTCGCTGGCGCAGAAGAAGGCCTCGCCCACGGCCTCCTCCTTCGTGCCCTGGAGGAGGAACTGCGCCACCACGTCGTCGACGTCGACCATCGACAACAGCCGCTCGGGCCCGAGGATCTTCAAGACCACGCCCTTCTTCACCAGCTTGAAGAAGGTGAGGTTCTCGTGGTCGCCGGGCCCGATGATGCGCGCCGGGCGAATGGAGGTCACCTCGAGCTTCGGGGCGTAGGTGAACGCGAGCTGCTCGCCGAGGAGCTTCGACTCGCCGTACCACTCCTCGGGAGCGCAGGGCTCGTCCTCGGTGCGCGGGTGGCCCAGGGCCGACGGGCCCGCCGCGGCGAGCGAGCCGCAATAGACCAGGCGCCGCGCGCCGGCCTTCACCATCGCGTCGGCGACGTGACGCGTGCCCTCGGTGTTCACCTCGAGGAAGGCGTCGCGCGAGGTGCCGCGGCGAATGCCCGCCAGGTGGTAGCAGACGTCCACGCCCTCCAGCGCGCGCGCCAGCGTCTCGGGCTCGGTGACGTCGCCGTGCACGATGGTGCGCTCGAGGCCCGCGAGCAGCGAGGCGTCGCTGCCCTCGCGCACGAGGCACTTCACCTCGTCGCCCTTCGCCACCAGCGCCCGGGTGAGCCACGAGCCGACGAAGCCATTTCCTCCAGTGATGAGCGCGCGCATGTGGGGTCACTCTCCCTCGAAAAATCTCGGGAAGGGGCTGTTTTTCTCCTCTGGACGATGTATCAACGCCCACCGGTTCCGCCTGAGGAACCGTCCGAACGTCCCCTGCGAGGGGAGGAGACAGAAACCGAATGGCCGCGAAGAAGCCTGCTGCGAAGAAGACGAAGCGCACCCCGAACGCCGCGTTCATGAAGGAGATGACTCCTTCGTCCACTCTGGCGGAGATCGTCGGCGCGAAGCCGCTGCCCCGCACCGAGGTGACGAAGAAGGTGTGGGCCTACATCAAGAAGAACGGTCTTCAGGACGCGAAGGAGCGCCGCAAGATCAACGCCGACGCCAAGCTCCAGGCCGTGTTCAACGGCAAGAAGAGCGTCGACATGTTCGAGATGACCAAGCTCGTCAACAAGCACCTCAAGTGAGCTGACGCAGGCGGTCTCGTTCGAGACCCGAAGGGCTCGTCCTCCAGGAGGACGGGCCCTTTTCATTTGGTTTCGCGGCAAGAGAGGTGGCGCCCGATGAAGCGGCTGTTGTTGCTCAAACCTGGCGTGACGAGCTCGCGGGAGCGGCTGGGAGATTACGAGCTGTGGTTCGCGCACGGCTGCGGGGGGCTGGCGCAGTTCGACGTGGTGGAGCTGCACCAGGGCGAGGCGGTGCCCGACCTCTCGAGGTACCAGGGCGTGGTGGTGTCGGGCTCGCCGCTGTCGCTCACGACGCCTTCGGAGTGGATGGAGCGCGCCGCGAAGAAGGTGGTGAGCGCGGGGCTCGAGGGCTTGCCGGTGTTGGGCGTCTGCTTCGGCCATCAACTCATCGCGCACGGCCTCGGCACCAGGGTGGTGCCGAACCCCAAGGGCAAGGAGCTCGGCACCTGCGAGGTCGAGCTCACCGAGGCGGGCCGGAACGATCCGCTCTTTCAGGGCGCCGGTCCGACGCTCTTCGTGCAGGAGACGCACGAGGACATGGTGGAGGCTTTGCCCCGCGGCGCGACGCTCCTCGCCACCAACGGCGCGTGCCCGGTGCAGGCCTTCGCGCACGGCACCATGCGCGGCGTGCAGTTTCACCCCGAGATGAACGCGGCGTCGATTCGCGCCACGCTCGAGAAGAGCGGCGCGCCCAACGCGGCCGAGCTCATCGCGAACGCCCACGACTCGCTCGACGGCGCGCGCCTCTTGCAGCGCTTCGTCACCGAGCTCTGCCGCTGAGCGAGTCGAAGCCCCTCGAGGGCTGCCGGCCTCTCGAGCCGCGCCGCGTCTCGCCCTCGAGCCGCCGCAGCCCGCGCCCCGCGCGAAACCCCTGCCGCGCCGCCACCGCGAGGCTGACCACCAGCACCAGCAGCACCACCGCCGAGCGCAGCCACGGCTCCTCCGCCTGGAGGAGCGCCTGCGCGAGGAGCAGCGGCCCCACCACGGCCGCGCACCCGAGCGCCGCCCCGGTGACCTCGTCCTGCGTGGCGCCCGAGTCGTTGGGGGTCGTCTCCCACCCGTGCAGCGCCTCGTGCACGGCCCGCCGCTGCAGAAGGGTCGCCGTCTCCCCGTAGATCAGCCGCGCCAGCTCCTCCCGCCGCCGCTCGAGCTCGAGCTGCGCGGTGCGCAACGCCTCGCGTCGCTCGTGGGTGCCCAAAGACGCGGGCGCCGCCTTGGGCCGGGCCAGCTCGCGCTGAAGCCTCGCGATGCGCCCCTCGAGCAGCTCGGCCGCGTCCCGCAGCTCGCGCAGGACGCTCACGACGCCCACCTCCCCAGGCTCCGCGAGGCGAACACCGTCACGGGCAGGGACGCCAGCGCCCAAAGCCCCGCCGCCTGGCTCACCACGCTCAACAGCCACGCGCTGGGGACGAGCCACCCCAACAGCACGAAGAAGCGGCGCGCGAAGGTGCGGGTGACCTCCGCACGCTCGGGTCCACGGCTCACCTCGCGCACCTTCTGCTTGAGGCGCGCGAGCGCCCGGTCGCGCTCGCTCACCTCGTCGCGCAGCGCCGTCACGTCGTCGAGCAGCGCCGCCTCCACCTCGTCGATGCCGCCGTCCTCGAGGCGCGCCCGCTCGGCGCACGCGCGCTCCAGCCGCACCACCTCGCGGGCCAGCGCGTCCACGCGCGCCTGGAGACTCTCCCTCGCGGCGGCTTCGTCCGGCACGGCTGTGCGATCATGCAACGCCCCTGCCCGCTGGCCCTTCGGCCGAGCGCGCAAGGTTCGATGACGCGATGCGCTTTGCCGGCCCCGCCGGCCTCGGGCATAAGCCGCGCATACTCGCGTTGGGGGTGGCCATGAGTCGACAAACGAGCCAGGTCGCGTACGAAGTGAGTCGGGCGCACGAGCGGGTGCCGGTGGCGCTGCGAGTGCGCGTCACCGCGAAGGGACGCCAGCACTTCGATCTGGCGAGAGACATCTCCGAAGGCGGCTTGGGGCTCAGCTCCTCCGCGCGGTTGGCGACGGGCACGCGGGTGGCGGTGCGCCTGGAGCTCTCGCGCGAGGGCGCGGTCGAGCTGCCCGGCAGCGTCATCTGGTCGAGCGCTGACGCGATGGGCCTTCGCTTCGAGCACCTCGACGCCTCCACCGCCGACGCGATCCACCGCCTGCGCATCGGCCTGCGCCGGTGCTGAAGGTGACCGGCGAGCTCGAAGTCCTCTTGCGCACCACCGACCCCTACGAGGCCGAGCACTTGCGCTCGTGCCTCTTGGAGCAGGGCATCGACGCGGTCCTCCACGGCGGCTCGCAGGCCAGCCTCTTCGGCGGCGCGCAGGCGCTGGTGGAGCAGCAGGTGCTCGTGCCGACGGCGCAGCTCGAGCGGGCCCGCGCCTTCCTCCAGTCGACGCCGGTGCTCGACGGCACGGCCGCGACCGGGGAGGCGCTCGGCGACGCGGTCTGCGCGGTGCACGAAGAGAAGGCGGTGGCCACCTGCAGCCGCTGCGGCAACTTCCTCTGCACGCGCTGCGGCTCCCTCGGCGAGCCACCAGTGTGCGAGTCCTGCGTGGGCACCCCCGAGGCGTCGCGTCCAAAGCCGGTCGTGCTCACGGCCCTCGCCGGCGTGTGGGCGGCGGTGTGGGTCGGCTCCGTGGTGCTGGGCCTCCTCGGCGGCCTCGTCTGGCTCGCCGTCAACGTGAAGCGCTGACACGACGATGCTGCAACCCCTGCCGGGCTTCGGCGACAATGCGCCATGCCCATCTCTCGACTCGGCGGCTCTGGCCCGGCACCCTCTCTCGGTGAAGTGGACGACGAGGCGCCCACCGGAGTGGAGCCCGCCCTGGCGGCCGACGGCGTGGACGCGGCCTTCGGCACCGACGCCACCGTCCCCGAGTCGGCGTCGCCCGAGGACCCGGACGCGTTCGGCGGGCGGCCCAACCGCTTCTCGAAGCGAAGGCCGGTGAGCGCCACGCCCTACGAGTACGACGGGCCGACGTTGCCGGCGAACGCGCTGCGCCTCGGGGCGCCGTCGAGCGTGACGGCGGGCGGCCCCACCGGCGTGGCGCTCGCCGACGCGGGCGACCCGGCGACGGAGGCGGCCAGGCGATGCTCCCCACCGAGGCC
>JBBIOE010000296.1:0-7761 GCA_037443525.1 Archangiaceae bacterium
AGAAGTGGCACGGCTACGGCGCCTTCCACGGGTACTGGACCTGGCGGCTCGACGGGCTCGAGCCCCGGCTCACCGACGAGAAGACGCTCCGCGAGCTGTCCGACGCGCTGCACGCGCGGGGCATGAAGTTGGTGCTCGACGTGGTCTTGAACCACGTGGGGCCCGACGCGCCGCTGCTCAAGGAGCACCCCGACTGGTTCCACCACCAGGGCGGCATCAGCGACTGGAGCGACGCCCAGCAGCTCGTGAACGGCGACGTGCACGGGCTCTCCGACTTCGCGCAGGAGAACCCCCAGGTGGACGCGTACCTGGTGGGCTCCGCGCGGAGGTGGCTTCGAGACGATCCAGCCTGACGGCTTCCGCCTCGACGCGGTGAAGCACGTGCCGCTTCCGTGGTGGGCGAGCTTCAACCAGCGCATGCACGAGGGCGGGGGGAAGGACTTCTTCCTGCTCGGCGAGCTGCTCGACGGAGCTCCCTCCGTGGTGGCGCGCTCGTGGAAGGACGGCGGCTTCGACGCGGTGTTCGACTTCCCGCTCGCCTTCGCCATCGCCGACGTCTTCTGCCGAAACCAGTCGCCGGCCAAGCTGGCGGCGGTGCTGACCAACGATCGGCGCTACCCCGACCCGTCCAAGCTGGTGACGTTGCTCGACAACCACGATCTGCCGCGGATTCGGAGCGTGTGCGCGGGCAGCCGCGAGGCGGTGGGCGAGGCGCTGACGTTCCTGTTCGCCATGCGCGGCATTCCCTCGATGACCTGGGGCACCGAAGAGGGCTTCCAGGGCGACAAGGAGCCGTACAACCGCCCCTCGATGCAGTTCGACGAGACGGAGCTCAAGAAGCTCATCACCGGGAAGCTCAAGTTGCGGGCGAAGGACCGCGCGATCTCCGAGGGGACCACGCGCATCGCCTACGCCGACAAGAAGAACGTGGCCATCGTGCGCGAGGCGGGGCGGGAGCAGGCGGTGGTGCTGGTCGGACAGGACGGCTGGTCGCCGCCGGCGTCGCTCGATCTCCCGCCGTGCCGGATCATCGTTCCGCACGGCTTCGCGCGCATCGCGGTGTGCTTCGGCGAGCGGAAGGGGGCCGCTGCTCCCACGGGCACGCGCCAGGTGCGCTTCACCGGCTCGGCGGGGCTCTCCGTGGTGGGCTCCGGCCCCGAGCTCGGCGACTGGAACCCGGCCAAGGCGGTCGCGCTCCCGGCGACCTTCGAGCTCCCGGTGAGCGGCGTGTTCGTCTTCAAGGGCTACCGGCCGTCGTCGCCGGAGAGCGAGCGTTGGTCGAAGGGCGAAGACGAGGTGCTGTTCGTCGCGCCCGGAAGCGCATCGCTCGACGTCGCCGTACCCTTCCGGAACTGAGCCTCAGCTCGGGAGCTTCGACGCTCTCCGCTCGATGTACCAAGGAAGCTCGTCAAAGCGGAGGAGCTCCGAGGCGTCCTCTCCCGGCTTCAACGCACGGACGCGCGTGTGCTTCACGGTCGTCGCGAACTCGATGTACAGGCCGGGGTGAACGCGCCGAAGCGCCGCGAGCAGCTCGTCGTACACCGAGGTGTTCGCGCCCCGAGTGCGTGCCAGTTCACCCTCCAGCCGAACGAACGTGTCCCAGAATGCGTTGATCGCCTGCTCGTCTCGGTCGGCGTTCCCCGTGCGGCGGAGTGTACCGTGCGCGCTCAGGCGGAGGGCCAGCGCCCCTCGACCAGGTCGTCCGTCTCGATCAGCCACACGCCGTCGATTCGCCGCGGGCACCCCTTCTCCACGCGCGGCACGAAGAGGACGCGCTCGACGCGTGACGGGGTGATTCCCGTCGGGAGAGGGCGCACCAGAAGCTCCTGTACCTCCTTCAGGGCGCGCTGCTTGCCGAGCGGCTTCTCGAGAGCTCGCGCTTCACCGACGAGGATCGTGCCCGCGCCTTTCCTCGGTTCCGCCACGACGTCCCACTCGGGCTTGTTGCCGTGCCACCATCGCTTCGCGACGCCCCAGAGCGTCGGCCCGGCCAGCGTGGGGAGGAGCACGCGGCAAAGCTCCTCGAACGCCTCCGCGCGAAGCGCCGGCCAGGCGCCTTGGAGATGCGCGAGCCGTTCCTCCGCGCTCGCCATCACCAGAAAGCCGCGATGTGCCGCGACCAGCCTGAACCACATCCGAGTGAAGGGATCGGACACGAGGTACAGAGAACGCTTCGACTCCCGTTCTGAGACACCGAATGGGACCTCGCGCTCGATCAGCCCGATCCCGATGAGACGGTCGAGTCCGCGCGACAGAGAGGTGACGGGTCGTTCAAGGCGTGCGGCGATCTCGGAGACGCGGTGGGCCCCGCCACCGATGGCGTCCAGCAAGGAACGCAGCGCGGTGGCCGGCGGAGATTCCTCTTGGAGGAGTCGGGTCACCTCCTCGTGGAGGATGCCTGACGGTTCCAGGACCAGTCGCTCGACGATGGACAGAGTCTTGTCCTTCTCCAACCCGGCGAGCGTCCAGTACCGGGGGATTCCTCCCCACGCCGTCCACGCGTCGAGCAACGCCATTCCATCGAGCTCGCCCAGCGCGTCGCGCAGATGGCGCGGGTGAAGAGGCCGGATCGCAAAGGCCTCGGTCGCCCGTCCGAAGAGCGGTGCGTCGTGATTCAGGATGAGCCCCTGCATCATGCGTTGGCTCGATCCGGCGAGGGTGACGACGAGCTTTGCCTCGCTCGCGCCATGATCGATCCACTGCTGCAGAACGCTCGGCAGCTCCGGCGAAGTCGCGACCAGGTACGGAAGCTCGTCAATGACGATCGGCCCGCGGAAGCCCACGTGCATGGCGTCCTGCGAGAGCCGGTCGAAGAGCCGACGCCAATCGGAGTACTCGAGCTCGGCAAAATGGGGCAGTCGCCGCGCGACGGCCTCCGCGAAGTACCGGCGCTGCACCGACGCGTCTGATGCGTCGGCAATGAAGTACACGCCGTTCGAAGAACGGCTCCATTCGGACAGGAGGTGGGTCTTCCCGACGCGCCGCCGTCCGAAGATCACCGCCAATGATCCGGAAGGCCGCTGAAGCAGCCGGTTCAGTCGATTGAGCTCATCGATTCTGCCCCACAACATTATGCTCAGAAACATAATGTCTGAATGCATAATGTTCTAGCGCACGATTCGTGGCGCGCGGGCCTTCGACGCGTTGCGTCGCAATTCGTTGACTCCAGAATCACAGCGGCGTTATGCCGCCCTCCGTCGACTCACTCCTTGGAGGTCTCATGGCGAAGAGTGCAGCGAACGGCCGTCGCGTGGCCATCGTCGGCGGGCTCCGAACTCCCTTCGTGAAGGCGGGCACGCTCTTCGCGGAGATGACGGCGCTCGACCTGGGCAAGGCCGTCGTCCAGGAGATGGTGCAGCGGTACGACCTCGATCCCGAGGTCATCGATCAGGTGGTCTTCGGGCAGGTGATCCCCAACCTCACCGCCACCAGCATCGCCCGCGAGGTGGTGCTGACCAGCGGGCTCCCGCGGAAGATCGAAGCCCACACCGTCGCCCGCGCCTGCGCCACCAGCCTCCAGGCCGCCGTGGCCGCGGGCAACGCCATCATGCTCGGGCAGGCCGACGTGGCCATCGCCGGCGGCACCGAGTCGATGTCCGACCCGCCCATCTACACCAGCCGAAACCTCGCCCACGCCCTGGTCGACGCCTCGCGTGCGCGGAACCTCCCCGACAAGCTCAAGCCCTTCCAGCGCCTCAAGCCCAAGGACCTGCTCCCCGTGCCCCCGGCCATCGCCGAGTACACGACCGGCCAGACCATGGGCGACAGCGCCGAGAAGATGGCCAAGGAGAACGGCATCACGAGGAAGGAGCAGGACGACATCGCCCTGGCGAGCCACCTCAACGCCGCCCGCGCCTGGAAGGAGGGCTTCTACGCCGACCAGGTCATGCACGTGCCGGTGCCGCCGAAGTACTCGGTGGTCGCCGAGACCGACAACATCGTGCGCGGGGACACCACCGCCGAGGCCCTGGCCCGGCTGAACCCGGTCTTCGATCGCCGCTACGGCTCGGTCACCGCCGGCAACGCCAGCCCCCTCACCGACGGCGCCGCCGCCGTGATCCTGATGAGCGAGGAGAAGGCCAAGGCCTTGGGCTACACGCCGCTCGGGTTCCTCAAGGCCTTCGCCTTCGCCGGCACCGATCCCGCCGATCAGCTCCTCCAGGGGCCCGCCTACGCCGCGCCGCTGGCCCTCGATCGCGCCGGCATGACCTTGAAGGACATCGACCTCATCGAGATGCACGAGGCCTTCGCCGCCCAGGTCGCCTCCAACATCCAGGCCTTCGGCTCGAAGAAGTTCGCCGAGAAGCTGGGCCGAAAGGCGCCGCTGGGCGAGGTGGACCGAACGAAGCTCAACGTCAACGGCGGCTCCATCGCGCTGGGCCACCCGTTCGCCGCCACCGGCGCGCGGCTGCTGCACCAGACCCTCCGTGAGCTCAACCGGCGCAACGCCGGCACGGCCCTCATCACCGTCTGCGCCGCCGGAGGTCTCGGGGCGGCCGTCGTCCTGGAGCGTGCGTGATGACTCCCCACAGCAAGAACTTCTCCTACGTGGTGGAGGGCGGCGTCGCCGTCATCACCTTCGACATGGAGGGTGAGCCGGTCAACACCCTGGCCCCCGAGATCTCGAGCGAGTTCGAGTCGCTGATGACGCGCTCCGCGTCGGACTCGACGGCCAAGGCGGTGGTGATCATCTCCGGCAAGAAGGACAGCTTCATCGCCGGGGCGAAGATCGACTTCCTGGGCACGCTCCAGAACGCGCAGGAGGCCAGCGCCGTCTCCCGCCAGGCCCAGGCCAGCTTCGACCGCCTCGACGCCTTCGAGAAGCCGGTGGTCGCGGCCATCCACGGCTCCTGCCTCGGCGGCGGCCTGGAGTGGTCGCTCGCCTGCGACTTCCGCCTCGCCTCCGACAGCCCGAAGACTCAGCTCGGTCTGCCCGAGGTGCAGCTTGGGCTGTTGCCCGGCGCCGGCGGCACGCAGCGCCTCCCTCGCCTCATCGGCACCCAAGCCGCGCTCGATCTCATCCTCACCGGCAAGACGCTGAAGGCGAAGAAGGCCCTCAAGCTCGGTGTCGTCGACGAGGTGGTGCCCGCGCCCATCCTCCGCGAGGTGGCGAAGAAGCGCGCCCTGGAGCTCGCCGAGGGAAGCCTCAAGCCCGACCGCACCCGCGGCCTCGCCACCCAGGTCACCAAGAGCCGCACCCTCGCCGACGTGCTCAAGGGCCTCACCAACCAGAAGGCGTGGCAGGAGCTCGCCCTGGAGGACAACCCGGTCGGCCGCAAGGTGCTCTTCGAGCAGGCCAAGAAGCAGCTCCTCAAGAAGACCCGCGGCAAGTACCCCGCGACGGAGCGCGCGCTGGAGGTCGTCCGCATCGGCCTGGACAAGGGCATGAAGGCCGGGCTCGAGGCCGAGGCGCAGGCCTTCGGCGAGCTGTGCATGAGCGACGTGTCGAAGCGCCTGGTCGAGATCTTCTTCGCCACCACCGCGCTGAAGAAGGACAACGGCACCAAGGACCCGTCGGTCAAGCCGCGCGAGGTGAAGAAGCTCGGCGTGCTCGGCGGGGGCCTCATGGGCGCCGGCATCGCCTACGTCGCCAGCGCCGTGGAGAACGTGCCGGTGCGCATCAAGGAGAAGGACGACGCCGGCGCGGGCCGCGGCCTCGCTCACGTGCGCGGGCTCTACGACGAGCGGGTGAAGCGAAAGTCGCTCTCCTGGCGCGAGCGCGATCAGAAGATGGCGCTGGTCACCGCCACCACCGACTGGTCGGGCTTCAAGAGCTGCGACGTGGTCGTCGAGGCCGTCTTCGAGGACCTGAAGCTCAAGCACCAGATGCTCGAGGAGGTCGAGAAGCACTGCCGCCCCGACACCATCTTCGCGTCCAACACGAGCTCCCTGCCCATCACCCGCATCGCCGAGGCCTCGAAGCACAAGGAGACCGTCATCGGGATGCACTACTTCAGCCCCGTCAACAAGATGCCCCTGCTCGAGATCATCGTGCACAAGGGCACCGCCGACTGGGTCACCGCCACCTGCGTCGAGGTGGGCAAGAAGCAGGGCAAGACGGTCATCGTGGTGAACGACGGCGTCGGGTTCTACACGTCGCGCATCCTGGCGCCGTACATGAACGAGGCCGCCTTCCTGCTCGCGGAGGGCGCGGACATCGCCGACGTCGATCGCGCGCTGCTCGACTTCGGCTTCCCGGTCGGCCCCATCACGCTGCTCGACGAGGTCGGCATCGACATCGCCCACCACGTCGGGAAGATCATGCACGACGCGTTCGGCGAGCGCATGAAGGCCCCCGAGTCCACCGACGTGCTGATCAAGGACGGGCGGCTGGGCCGCAAGTCGAAGAAGGGCTTCTACCTCTACGCCGAGGGCAAGAAGAAGGAGGTCGACGAGAGCGTCTACGCCCTCCTGCCGCACGGGAAGGACCGCAAGCGCGTCGACCGTCACGAGGTGGCCGAGCGCTGCGTCTTGCAGTTCGTGAACGAGGCGGTGCGGTGCCTGGGCGAGGGCGTGCTGCGCAGCCCCCGCGACGGCGACATCGGCGCCATCTTCGGGCTCGGCTTCCCGCCCTTCCTCGGCGGCCCGTTCCGCTACATCGACGCCCAGGGCGTGGGGAAGATCCTCGCGCGCACCGAGCACTACCAGGACCGCTTCGGCAAGCGCTTCGAGCCCGCGCCCCTGCTCGCCGAGTACGTGAAGGCCGGGAAGAAGTTCTACTCGACGTGACCCTTCGCTCACTCTGAGTTCCGACCGTTCACCCTGAGCGAAGGGTGCCGAGCTCATGTCCCCCGCGCTCGCCGTCTTCGATTCGCTGCCGCTGGTCGAGCGCCTCTTCGTCCGGGGGCGCCTCGCCACCGCGCCCTTCGACGCCATGCTCGAGCGGGTGCGGGGGACGCGCCTCGCCGACGTGGGCTGCGGGCACGGCGTCCTGACGTCGCTGCTCGCGACCGGCCACCCCGAGCGCGTCATCACCGGCATCGACGTGGACGCGCGGAAGCTGGCCTTCGCGAAGGTCTCGGTGGGGAAGCTCGCCAACGTGCGGCTCGAGGAGCTCACCGTCGAGCAACTCGCCGCGCGCGAGCCTGGCGCCTTCGACTCGGTGGCGGTCGCCCACGTGCTCTACCTCCTGCCCGAGTCCGCCCGCGCCAGCTTCCTCGCCGCGTGCAGGGTCCTGCTCGCGCCCGGCGGCCGCCTCGTGCTCCTGGAGGCCGAGGCCGACGGCTCGTGGCGAGCGAGGAAGGCCCAGGTTCAGGAGTGGCTGGCGGTGAACGTGCTGGGCCGCACGCGCTCCAGCGGAGGCCTCGCCTTCGGGACCCGCGAAGGCACCTTGCGGCTCCTCACCGGCGCCGGCTTTCGCGTCGCCGAGGTCGCGCGCCTTCACCAGGGCTACTCCACCTCCCACGTCCTCTTCGTGGCCGAAGCGGGCTGAGCGGTCTCGTTCGCACCTGTGGGTACCGTTTCACCCGCGCACGCGCTAGCATCCGACGTTCGGTTGTCACGGCCGCGAGGGCGTGAAGAGGGCCCCCTTTTTCAAGGAGTTTGCCGCCATGAATCGCATCTTCTGGCTCGCCGCGGCGAGCGCACTGGCTGTTGCCTGCACCTGTCCGCCGCCAGCGAAGTCCTGCACCCAGACCGCCGAGTGCGCCGCGGGGCAGATCTGCAGCGCCGGGCAATGCCGCGCCGGCGCCACCGGCGGCGGCACCGGAGGGTCGGGCCAAGGCGGAGGAGCGACGGGCGGCGGCACGGGCGGTGCCACCG
>JBBIOE010000297.1:0-7475 GCA_037443525.1 Archangiaceae bacterium
GTGCCCGCGGCGTTCATCTTGTAGATCTGATTGGCGGCGCAGGCGGTGAGACCGATGGTGGTGCCGGTGAGGCTGATCGGGCCGGAGCGGGAATAGGAGGTGTTGAGATCCGCGCCGCACGCCCAGCTGAGCGTCGTCGAGCTCCACTTGAGCAGATCGCCGCTGGCGCACCCGGTGGAGTTGAGCGAGAGCTCGTTGGCGACGCTGAGGAGCAGGCCGCTGCCGGCGGTGTACGTGGTGTCGTTGTCCGCGGCGCAGGTCCAGGCGGTGCCATTCCACTTGAGCTTCTGGGCGGCGGTACAGTTCGCGGGCATGGCCACCTTGGCGAAGCTCTTCACCGTGGGGTCGACCTCCGTCCCGGCGGCGATGGGCTGGCAGTTCCAGGCGGTCCCGTCGAACTTGAGCAGCTCGTCGACGGCGCAGTTCTTCAGCGACACCGTCCGGGAGGCGGGGTCGATGGCGATGCCGCTCCCGGCGACGTAGGCGGCGGTGCCGGCCAGCTTCCCGCTCGAGTCGATCACCTGCGCGCCGTTCACCGAGATGCTGGAGGCGTTCACCGTCCCGCCGCTGAGGTTCGTGGCGTCGACGGCCTTCCCGGCCATCAGCGCGTAGGCCACCGAGCCCACCTGCTGGCGCGGGGTCAGGGCGGCGCCTGCCACCGTGAGCTCGAGGTAGCGGTCGGTGCCATCGAAGAGGCCGGCGGGGAACGAGGTCACCGACCCGAGGAAGGTGGCGTAGTAGCCGTCGGAGAGGCCGAGCTGCTGGGTCTCGCTCCAGAGCGCCGTTCCGCCGGTCGAGGCCGAGAAGATGGAGAAGGTGACGGGGACGACGCCCGCCTCCGGAGTGCCGTCCGCCTTCAAGAGCCGGCCCTGGTAGCCGAGCTTGGCCGGGACCTGGGCCGAGACCGTGGGAGCGAAGGCCAACGAGACGCAGAGGGCGGCGCGAAGCCACCAGGCGCGAGTGCGTGAATTCATGCGGGGCTCTCCAGGTGAGGCAGGTCTACGGTGTGCGAAGGGGAGATTTGAAGCCGCTGGCCTTCCCCTTCCTGTGCCAATCGGTCACGAGTTGAGCCTCCCCGCGGAGGGAAGTCGAGGACGAAGATGGGCGCTGGCCCCCGGGCTCAGCGCGCCTTCGCCGCGTCAACCTTCGCCAGCGCCTCGCGAAAGAATCGGGAGTGCCGAGCCAGCGTCTCGACGTACGGCCGCACGTCGGCCTGCGCCGCGGGGCCGAGCGCCTCGAGCGGCTGCACGTGCTCCAAAGGGACGTAGCGGAAGGTGAAGTTCACCCGGCGGGTCTCGAAGCCCTCGACGGGGAAGACGAAGCGGTGTCCGTCGCGATCGTCCACCCGCTGCACGCGGTGAAACAACTGCCGCTTCCACTTGTGGCCGCCGAAGATCTGCAAGCTGCCGTCGTCGAGCCACTGCTGCGCCACCACGCGCTCGCGCTCCCCCGGCCGGTGGCTCTCGACGAACTGGAAGAGGGCGCGCTCGCCCAGCGAGAGTGACGCGACGGGGCCGGGCTCGAAGTCCTTGTGCTCGCCGACACGCGCGGTGTCGACCCAGGCGCCGTCGACGAGGCGGCTGCCGTAGAGGTTGATGAGGCAGGTGTTGAGGGTCCACCCGTGCGGCAGGTCGGGGAACGTGAACATGCCGCGGGTCAGCTCCTCGATGTGCGCGACCAGCCGCGCGAGCACCGGGGGGAACGGCTCGGCGGCCACGCAGCGATCGAGCACCCCGTCGGGAGGCCGGTAGTAGTCGAGGCAGGCGAACTGCCAGTTGCCCAGCCAGTACACCGGCCGCAAGAGCGGGCGCTGCGTCTCCCCGGCCGGCGGCGGGCGAAGGAGCGAGTAGCGCTGCTCCCAGAGCGGGAACACCGTGCGCAGCCAGGCGACGATCTCGGCGCGAACCTTCGGCGTGATGAAGGCGGCGTCGTAGTGCAGGCCGGGCAGGCGCGCGGGCGCGTCGTTCGGCTGACGCGCCCGCGGCCCTTTCCAACCCGAGAAGCGTGAGCGGCGTGAGGTGGCCATCGACGCCGGCGGGAATAGCACTGACCTCGCGCTCGCGTCCGAAGCTCAGCGCCTCCGCGTGAACTTGAGGAACCGCGGGGCGATCAGCTTGGTGGACTCGGGCCCCCGGGCGGTGCCCGGCTTGATGTAGTTGCGCAGCCCGAGCTGGAAGCTTCCGAACATCGACGGGTCGCCCATCGCCGTGGGGTCCCCGCGCAACGGAATCATCTGGGGCGTGACGGTGGTGCACTTGCCGTCGGTGAGGCCGGCGATCGGGCCGCAGTCGCGGGCGAAGAACCAGACGAAGAACTTGTCGGGGTCCGAGACGGTCTGCGCGTAGCCGCGCGCCGAGCCCTCGAGGACCGTGTGGAGCAGGTTGGCGGCGCCCTTGAAGAGCGCAGGGTTGTTGATCGAGAGGGCGGAGTACGTCGCGTTGCCGGTCTTGGTCGCGAGCGGGCTCACCACCGCGTAGATCTCGCCGTCATCGAGGGGGCTGGGCGGCACGAAGAAGTAGGCCGCGTCCTGCTGGTCGCCGAGGCAGTCCATGCCGACGCTGCGGCAGTAGGGCCCATCCCAACCGTAGTCGCTGACGATGTCCTTCATGAACGACACGTCCGCCGCGCGCGCTTCGCAGCCGACGCCGTCGAGGTTGTAGGGCGCGGCGCTGGCGCGATCGCACACCGACTGGACGAGGCTCCCGAAGTCGGTGGTGAGCTGCACGTCGCCGACCTCGTTGACCGCCTCGCGCGGATCGAAGGTGAGGAGCGGATACGGCTTCGGCTCGGGAGCGGTCGCCGGCGCGCGCACCCGCAGCACGGTGAACGGGAGCTCGTTGCGCCAGGCCTCTCCGGCGGCCTCATCGTCCGGGACGGCGTAGCGCAGGAAGGTGACGAAGTCGTTGGCCTCCTTGCCCAGGCCGAGCGGCCCGAGCGAACCCAACCTGTCGCGCTGCGGAATCGGCTCGGTGAAGACGTCCTTGGCGAGCACGCCCTGGCCCTGGAGCGCGGCGCGGACCGCCTCGTCCAGGTTGCCGTCGGGCGTGACGACGAAGTAGCGCGTCAGCCCGAACGAGCCACCCGACTGCCGCTCGATCACCACGTTGTTGTTGATGTTCGACAGGGCCGAGAAGCTCTGCAGCCGCGTCGACGCCGGATCATCGGCGGGCAGCGTGTCGAACAGGTACTGCATGGGGACGACGAGGTTCGGCTGCTCCGCCCAGTACGCGTAGGCGCTCTGGTTCCAGTGGCCCTCCTGGCTGTACACCCAGGTCTGGAGGCTGAAGTACTTCCCCGGGGGCGGCAGCCGGCCGTAGATGACGAGCGCCTCCCGTGGGTCGAGCCGGTACGTGCCGCTGTAGCCGGGCACCACGCCGCCCATCACGTTCGCGACCGCGGGATCGAGGTACTCGTCCGGCCACGGCTTGACCACCGCCGCCACGTACGGCGCGGCCGGGTTGTTGGCGTAGCAGTTCTTGTCAAGGCGTAGGTGAATCGTTCGCAGTCGGAGGCCTGGTAGAGGATCGTGTAGCCCTGACTGACGAGGAACCCTTTCGCCTGGAGATCCGAGATCAGCCTCTCGGTGAACGAGGGTTGGGGTTGCGTTCCGGCGTCGCTCGAGGATGGCGGTGGCTGCCCCCCCTCCTCGACGGCGGGGACGCTGGACTTGGAGCACCCGGCGAGCGCCACCACGAGCGCAACCCAGCAGGCCGATTTCTGCGGCATCGATCGCTTCCGCATACGTACCTCCGTAGGGTAAAAGACGCTTTCCGTACGGGGGAGACGGAAGCGAAAGGCATGCCCCCTGGCGCTCTGCGCGCTGCGAAGGAGGCCCCTTGAGCACGACCAACCCCCCCGTCGACGACGGCTCCTCCGAGGCGGAGCGCGAACGCGAACGCGCGTATTACGCGCTCCACGCGAGGCTCTATCCCCTGCTCGCCCACGTCTACGACCCGATCGTGTGGCTGGTGGAGGACGTGCGGCGGCAGGTCACCGCGATCGCCGGGGTGACACCGACCTCGCGCGTGCTCGACGCGGCCACGGGCACGGGCGCGCAGGCGAGGGCGTTTGCCGAGAAGGCCGCCGAGGTGGTGGGGGTCGATCTGTCGGAGGACATGCTCCGCGTCGCGCGGCGAAAGAGCGCCGCGCCGAACCTCAGGTTCCAGCGGGCGGACGCCACCACCCTGCCCTTCGACGACGCGAGCTTCGACGTGGCGTCGATCTCCATGGCGTTTCACGAGATGCCGCAGACCATTCGCCTGCGCGTGCTGCGCGAGCTTCATCGCGTCACGACGCCCGAGGGGACCGTGGCCATCGTCGACTACGCTCGGCCACCCGGGCGCTTCGGAGACCTCGCCGTCCGCTTCTTCCACCTCTACGAGCGCCGGCCGTACCTGGACTTCTTGGCCTCCGATCTCCCCGGGCTCGTGAACCAGGCCGGGCTGGACGTCGCGCTGGACGTGCCGCTGTGGCACTCCACGCTCCGCATCCTCGTGTGCCGCCGGAGGAGCCACGTCCGGAGTGAAGGGTTGAAGAGCCGCTCCGCTCCGTGAACGTGGCGCTCCGAAGCCAGTCGTTGTGTGCCCGACGGGCCCCGTGCGTAGAGTGAGGCGGAAGGAGCCGGGGACTGACAAGGCACGTGAGGCTGGGGTTCGTCTGCTGGATCGTCCTCTCGCTGGGCGCGGCGGCGCACGCCAACATGGCGCCGTCCACGCGTTCGCCGGCGGCGCTGGCGCTGGATCCGCACGCGGCCTCGACTCCGGTGGAGGTGCGCTCCGAGCGGTTGCTGATCGATTGCGTTCCCGCGTCCCGCGGCGAGCCGTGCGCGTTCGAGGCGACCTACGACCTCCGCAACCCCACCGCCGAGCGACTGGAGCTGGCTCCGCTGTTCCTCGGGCTTCGGACGAGTGACGTGCAGGTGCAGCTCGATGCGCACGCGCCTCGAGCGCTGCCGGCGGCACCCACGAAGGACGGTGAAGGCCGGGGGCTCGCCGCGGAGCCCGACGAGGACCCCTACGTCCTCGACCGCTTTCCCTTTCACCTCGTGCTCGAGGGCGGCCAGCGGCGGACGGTAATGATCCGCGGGCGAATGGCGCCCGAGCGGCGCTTCCTCCCCTCAGGCTACGTCTTCCCCGCCCTCGAGGCGCGCCACCCCCTGCTGGGGCCGGAACGGATCCGCGACGACCACTTCGACATCGACTACCTGCTGGGGCCGATCCGCGCCTGGTCAGGAGACCCGTCGATCGAGGTGACGGTGCGCGTGCCGAAGGGCTGGCGGGTGGGCTCGAGCCCGGAGCGGCACGCCTGGTCGATGCCGGAGGCCACCGGGTGGACGCAGGCGCGCGAGGCCGACGCGGAGCAGGCGACCCGCTCCTTCCGCGCCCGCTCCGCGCCGGCGGTGATGAACGTGACGGTGACCCGGCCGAAGACGCTGGTGAACCCGGGCGGAGTCCAACTGGCGCTGGGATCGTCGCTGGGCGCGGAGGCGCGCTTCCGCGCCAGGCTGGGCTACCAGCTCGGCACCGGACCGTGGCTCTTGCACTCGCTCTCGCTCGAGACGGACTTCCGCGAGCAGCTGGTGGTGACCCCGCTCATCCAGGGCGCCTCTCCGCAGCTCCTGCTCATCCCCAGCGCCGGGCTCGGCCTGGGCGTGCCGCTGCGAGTGGCGCCGACCTTCCGCCCTGGCGCTCGGGTCCTGGTGGACCTGCACTTCTTTCTGCTCGGCGTGGTGTTCACCTGGGACTACTTCCCGGCGTACGCCGGCGACCCCGCGCTCTCGCAGCTCACGCTCATGGGACAGGTGGCGCTGTAGCACGGGATCGTCGAGCCCGCGGCGCAGGCCCGGCCTCACCCCTCTCGTGGCCTTTCGCGACACGGGGCAATTCTCCCCGCACTATTTCGCCCCGCGCCCGCTCGGAGAGTTGCCTCAATCGACGGGACTGCGGAGAGTCGCCTCACTCGCCCCGGAACGCGCGGCGCTTTCTGCCCCGCTCCCGGGCGCCCTGAGGTGGTCATGGACAGGCTGGTGGGCTTCTCGCTGAAGAACTCGGGGGCCATTCTCTTCCTCACCCTGGTGGTGGCCGTCTGGGGCTGGCTGTCGTTCCGCTCGCTCACCATCGAGGCCTTCCCCGACCCGACCGACACCCAGGTCAACGTCATCACCCTCTTCTCCGGGCAGCCGTCGGAAGAGGTGGAGCGGCAGATCGGCTTGCCGCTCGAGCGCGCGCTCAACGGCACGCCGGGCCTGTCGCGCCTGCGCAACATCTCCCTCTTCGGGCTCTCGTACCTGACGCTCACCTTCAACGACGGCGTCGACGTGCTGCTCGCCCGGCAGCAGGTGCTGGAGCGCCTGCGCGACGCGGAGCTGCCGGCCGGCGTGACGCCCGAGCTGGGCGCCTTGGCCACGCCCATCGGAGAGATCTACCGCTACACCCTCTCCGGCGCGGGCGGCGACCCGATGAAGCTGCGCACCTTGCAGGACTGGGTGGTGCGGCCCCGGCTCATGCGCGTCAACGGCGTGGCGGACGTCGTCTCCTACGGCGGCCTGGTGCGCGAGGTGCACGTGCTGCCCGACCCGGCGCGGCTCGCCACCTTCGGCCTGCAGCTCGGCGACGTGCAGGAGGCCATCGAGAAGGGCTCGAAGAACGCGAGCGGCGGCACGCTGGAGCGCGGCGCGGAGCAGTTCGTCATTCGCTCCGACGGCCTCTTCCACACCTTGGACGATCTCGCCAACGTGCGCGTCGCCACCCACGAGGGCACGCCGGTGTTCCTCAAGTCCGTGGCCACGGTGACCGAGGGCTGGGCGCCGAGGCAGGGCGTGGTGAACCGAGACACCAACTCCGACGCGGTGCAGGGCATCGTGCTGATGCGACGCGGCGAGAACCCGTCGGCGGTGCTGGAGCGGGTGCGCGAGGCCCTCGCCGCGGTCGACCACCGGCTGGCCCCCGACGGCGCGCACGTGGAGCCGTTCTACGATCGCACCGAGCTGGTCAACACCACGCTGACCACGGTGGGCCACAACCTGCTCGAGGGCGCGCTGCTGGTGACCTTCGTGCTCTTCATCTTCCTGCTCGATCTGCGGGCCGCGCTCATCGTCGCGGCGCTCATTCCCCTCTCGCTGCTCTCCTCGTTCATCTACCTGAAGCTCCGCAACATGTCGGCCAACCTGCTCTCGATGGGCGCGGTGGACTTCGGGGTCATCGTCGACGGCGGGGTGGTGATCATCGAGTCGATCCTCTTCCGGCTCTCGCACGCGCACGGGACGCCGGCCCACGCCGAGAACCTCACCGTGGAGGAGCGGGTGCGGCGGGCGACGGTGCAGGTGGTGCGGCCCACCGTCTACAGCCTGCTCATCATCATCGCGGCCTACCTGCCCATCTTCATGCTGGAGCGCGTGGAGGGCCGCATCTTCTCGCCGATGGCCAACACGGTGGTGGCGGCGCTGGTGGGGGCGCTGGTCTTCTCGGTGACGCTGG
>JBBIOE010000298.1:0-7474 GCA_037443525.1 Archangiaceae bacterium
CCGGTGCCGGTGCCGCTGCCGCCGGTGCCCGAGCCTCCGCCGGTGCCGCCGCCGCCCGTGCCGGTGCCGCTGCCGCCGCCGCTGGTGCCGTTCCCGTTGGGGCCGCGGCCGTTGGGGTAGCAGTTCCCGTCCGCGGCGCAGAGGTCTCCCGCGGCGCAGGTCTTGGAGAGGCAGTTGCGCGAGGTGCAGACCTGGGCGACGCAGACCTCGCTCGGCCGGCAGAGGTCCAGGTCGCACTGGGTGGCGAAGCAGCTGCCGCGAATGCAGGTCTGACCGCCGGAGCACGTCTTCCCCGCGCAGGCGAGGTCGACGCACCCGCCGTTGTTGCAGAACTGCTCACTGCCGCAGGTCTGGTTGACGCACGACTTCTTCTTGCACTGGTCGAGCACGCAGACTTCGTCGGCGCCGCAGGGCACCGCCGGGCAGATGGCGATCTGCACGCACAGGCCCGACTCGCCGCAAGAGAAGCCCTGGGCGCAGTCGCTGGTGCTGGTGCAAGGCTGGCCGGGGGCCACGGTGGGGCCGCAGTTACACGACGAGAGCCACGCCGCGGCGGTCAGCACCGCGAGCCTGGTGAGGGTCGTTTCGAAACGGAAGGGTGATGCGGGTGCGCGCATAAAGGACTCCCAGGCGGCGGCGACTGGCGGACCTCGAGCGTAGCCCGTCCGACCCGAAGGGGTCACGGCTGGAGTCGAGGCGCCGGCCACTCGACCGACCCGCTCGCTACGGGGTGACGGTCACCGGCACGGTCCAGGGCTCGTCGCCGGTGACGACGCGCACGGCGGCCGCGCCTTCCTTTCGGCCGACCAGGAACAAGGTCGACTCGCGCCGGGTGACGTCGGCCCCGTCCTTCCAGCCGTCCTTCTTCTGGGTGGGGTTCCAAAAGGCGCGCACCGCCGCGCCCTGCACCAGCACCTGCACCTCGCTCGGCTCCTCCACCACGAAGGTGGCCACTTCGCCCACCTTGAGCGACACAGGCCCCGAGTCGGCGAGGCTCGGCGCCTTGAAGCCCGGCGGGGGGTTCCAGGCGCGGTTGACGCTCTCCTCGCGCTCCTTGAGCTCCTGATCGGCGGTGATGATCTCCTGCGGCGAGTCGGGGCCGTGCGCTCCGTCGGCCGTCAGGTAGACGCGGCGCCAGTCGCCCCGCTCCACGGCGGTGAAGCCGGCGCAGCTCGAGCCGACGACCGCCCAAAGGCACACCCCCATCAGCGTTCGCATGGCCGCGCATGGTGCCAGCCTTCGACGCCGATGGCGACCGCGACACCTCGAGGACGTAGAGTCCGCCCGCCTTGATTACCAAGAACCTGGCCATCGTCTTCACGGACATCAAGGGGTTCACGGAGCGCACCAGCCGTCAGACGCTGGAGCAGAACCAGAAGCTGCTCGCGACCCACGACGCCCTGCTCTCGCCCCTGTTTCGCGCCTTCGGGGGGAAGATCGTCAAGTCCATCGGCGACGCCTTCCTCGCCACCTTCGAGTCGCCCACCAACGCCGTGCTCGCCGGAGTGGCGATTCAAGATCGGCTCTGGGCCCACAACCGCGCCGTGCCCGCCGACTCGCAGCTCCAGGTGCGCGTGGCCATCAACGTGGGCGAGGTGCGCGTCGAGGGGGGCGACGTCTTCGGCGAGCCGGTGAACATCGCCGCCCGCGTGGAGGGCGTGGCCGAGGCCGGCGAGGTGACCTTCACCGAGGCCGTGCACCTGTCGATGAACAAGGCCGAGGTCCCCGCCGAGGAGGTGGGCGAGTTCGAGCTCAAGGGCATTCCCGGGAAGATCAAGGTCTACCGCGTGCCCAAGGCCCCCTACCGGGTCGCTCCCGGCGGCGCCGAGGCTCCGGCCACGCCCGCCGCCGAGCAGCCGCCCTTCGGCAACCTCGGCCTCGCCAAGGTGACCGACGAGAAGCTCAAAGGCCCCCTGGTCGACGCGGCGGCGCTCCAGGCCTTCGCCAAGGGCGCGGTGTCGAGCGGCGGCGCGTTCCTCGGGGCCGGCGTCCGGCGCGTGCCCAGGAACGTGCTCTTGGGCCTTCTCGGCGCGCTCCTGGCCCTGATCGCCTCGGCGTTCATCCACTTGGGGAGCAAGAGCGAGGTGGATCAGGCCATCGAGGCCGCCGCCGCCGCGCCGCTCGAGGAGCGCTTCGCCAAGGTCGAGGCGGCCCGCGCGCTGATCGACAAGGACAAAGACCTCGGGCGCCGCCAGTTCCAGCACGGCCGCCTCGCCGAGGCGCTGGAGGACGCCTCCGCCGCCACCGCCTACAAGACCGCCGCCCGCGCCGGTTTTCACAAGGCGGAACGACAGCTCATCGACCTGCTCAAGCACCCCAAGTGCTCCCTGCGCAGCGCCGCCGCCGACGCCATCGCCGACCTGAGGCTCACCCGCGCCAAGGGGAAGCTGGAGACCTTGAGCGAGAACGGTGGCCCCGACGACGGTGAGCAGGTCCTCATCTTCGGCTGCAACTCCAAGAAGGCCGCCCAGGCCGCGCTCAAGCGCCTGGAGGCCGTGCCGGACTGACCGTCGGACTTCGGCAGGGGGCGTGGCGAGGAATGCTGCGCCGCGCCTCCGCTCGGTGTTGAATGGTGTGCTGTCCTGTTGGTAGAGCCTTTCCGGTTCCGGTGGTGAGAGGGGAGCGTTCCACGTGGTGGTCACGTTGCTAGCGGCACTCGTCGTGTCCGCGCCCATGCCGGGCGACGACGAGTCCGCGCACTTCAAGCAGTACTTCGAGAAGGGCGAGGCGCTGTACGGCCAGAAGGAGTACGGCATGGCCGTGCACCTGTTCCGCCTGGCCGACCGCCGCCGGGTCACCCCCGAGGTGGCCTACGACCTCGCCAAGTGCCACGAGAACCTGAAGGACACCCCCTTCGCGCTCTACTACTACCGCCTCTACATGAAGCGCGCGCCCCAGGCGCCCGACACGCTCAACGTGGCGGACAAGGTGGGCAAGGAGCTCTCCAAGCTCGAGGGCGAGCGGAAGGGCTTCCTCGAGCTCGACGCCTCCCGCGCCACCTCCATCACCGTCGCCGGGAAGACCTACCCCGAGGGGCCGGTGGCCGCGTTCCTCCCGGCCGGCGACTACGAGATCAGCGCGCAGTTTCCCAGCGGCAAGAAGACCATGAGCGTGCAGGTGAAGGCCGGCAAGGCGACGATGATCGACTTCGAGCCGGTGCGCCCGCCGATGCTGGCGCTGGACATGGCGCTCCCCGCCGAAGCGGTGGCCAAGGGCGTCGACTCCGGCGCGCCCGGCGTGTCCAAGACCCGCATCGGCGCCTTCGCGGCCTGGGGCCTGGCGGCGCTGGCCGTCGGCACCGGCGCGGTCTTCGGCAGCATGAGCTCGGCCGACGCCGCCCAGGTGCCCAACAAGAAGCTCTCCATCTCGCAGCGGCAGGCCTTCGCGGACTCGGCGAACCAGAAGGGCGCGGTGGCCAACACCATGTTCGTGGTGGGTGGGCTGGCGGCGGTGGGGGGCGGCGTGTTGTTCTACATGTCGCTGCCCGAGCCGGGAGGCACTCCAGGAGGCGCCACGAAGTGATCCGCCGGATCGTCCTCACCCTCGCCTGTGCCTCGTCGTGGGCCTGCAACACCGCGGTGGCCGTCGACGCCGAGGGCGGCGCGTGTGACCCCGGCAACGGCTGTCCCCAGGGCTTCACCTGCGTGCAGGGCGTCTGTCGCGCGGCGGGCGGCGCGGGGGGAGGCACCGGTGGCGGCGCGGGCGGCGGAACCGGCGGCGGCACCGGCCCGTGCGCCAGCGTGGTCTGCAACGCCCCTCCGGCTTCGTCCTGCCAGTCGGCCAACGTGGCGCGCGGCTACACCGGCGCCTGCGAGCCCTCCACCGGCCAGTGCAGCTACACCCCGACCGACACCACCTGCGCCGGCGGCTGCCAGGGCGGCGCCTGCGTCGACCTCTGCACCGGCCAGGCCTGCACCTCGCCTCCGGGCGCGCGCTGCACCGACGCCACCACCCTGCGCACCTTCTCCTCGCCGGGGCAGTGCGTGCCGGCCTCGGGCCTGTGCACCTACCCGTCGAACGACGTCCCCTGCGCCAACGGTTGCTCCAACGACGCCTGCCTGAACCAGAACCTCTGCCTGGGCGTCACCTGCCTCACCCCGCCGTCGCCGGTGTGCAACGGCTCCAGCGTGCGCAGCTTCGCCGCCGTCGGCACCTGCGACCCCGGCACCGGCCAGTGCTCCTACGCCACCATCGACAGCGCCTGCGCCAACGGCTGCTCCGCCGGCGCCTGCCTCGGCGCCTCCCTGACCTTCACCCAGGTGGGCCCGCGCCTGCGCTTCCAGGGGCTGGCGGTCGATCAGGCGCCGGGCAGCGCCACCGACGTGCTGGTGGTCGGCCTCGGTGGCCACGTGTCGCGCTGGAACGGCTCGGCCTGGAGTGACGTGGCCACGCCCTCCGCCACGCCCACCCTGCGCTCGGTGAGCTTCTCCTCCAGCGCCGGGGCCTACGTCGTGGGCAGCAACCACACCGCCTGGCGCTACACCGAGAACCCGAACCCGGCGGTCGCGCCCGTCGCCAGCTTCGTCGGCGGCTCGAGCGGCACCAACTACGTGGCCGTGCACGCCCGCGCCGACAACAACGTGCTCATCGCCGACGACCAGGGCGGCTGGGCCCGCCTGACGCCCACCGGCGCCGCCTGGACGGGCGGCTCGCTCCCCGGCAACAGCGGTCCCTACCGCATGACCTCGGCGTGGCTCGACGAGACCAACCGCGAGCGCATCGCCGGCGCCTGCGGGAACGCCAACAGCAGCTGCGTCGGCTACCGCAACGTCTCCAACTCCGCGAGCTACAGCGTGCACGTGGACCCCAACGACCAGGGCGGCCTGTTCGCGGTGAGCGGCGGCTTCGACCTGCCCACCTCGGGCTCTTCGCTGGCCTTCGTGGGCCGGAGCACCCCCGACGTAGGCACCCACTCCAGCCTCGGCACCTTCGGGAACCTCACCATCAACCCCGTCTTGGAGTTCGACGCGGTGGTGGGCCTCACCAGCCCCGCGGCGGTGCTCACCAAGCGGCCCGCGGTGTATGCGCTCACCACCTCCGGCGGCGCCAGCGGTGCGGGGCACCTCTACCGCCTCACCCCGCCGGTGTTGGGCAGCGTCTCCCAGAGCATCCTCCTCGACACCTACTTCGGGCACGACGCGCTCTCGCCCACCGAGAACAACGGGGTGGTGGTGCTGGAGTCCAAGGCCACCGGCGCCGCCCCGGCCGGGGTGAACAACGTCTTCCGCCGGGGCCTGCTCGTCGACGAGGCGCTGGATCTGGGCGAGGAGTGGTTCGCCGTCACCGCCAACGCGCTCGGCGACCTCATCCTGGTCAACTACTACGGCGACGTGGCCTTCCGGCGCTCGCTCTCCTCGACCTTCGAGTTCCACCGCGGGCCCTTTTACCTGGTGTCGGCGGCGGAGGGCCTGAACGGCACCGGCGTGCTCATCGCCGGCCAGGACTCCACCGGCAACCAGCCGCAGGCCGGCCTGGAGCGCTACTTCGCCGGCAGCTTCACCCCCATCGCCGTCCCCGCCGGGGCGACGGGCACCACCTTCACCTCGGTGTGCCGGGTGTCGGACTCCGAGGGCTGGGCGGTCGGCACCGGCGGCGTCATCGTCTCCTTGAACAACACCACCGCCTCGCAGGTGAGCTCGCCCACCTCCAAGAACCTGAACGTCGTGGTGTGCGGCGCGTCCGGCGAGGCGTACGCCTGCGGCCAGGGCGGCCTGGTGCTCACCCTCTCCAACGGCACCTGGAGGACCCTCTCCCCCGCCTTCCCCCAGACCACCGCCGCGCTCTCCAGCTGCGCCTTGAGCAACGGGGTGCTCTATGCGGCCGGCAGCGGCGTCTTCGCCCGGTGGACCGTGGGCAGCGGCGCCTGGCAGAGCCTGAGCGGCCAGGCGGGCGTGCAGGACCTGGTGGTGAAATCGGCCAACGAGCTCTACGCCACCGCCCCCGACCCGACCTCGGCCGCTAACACCGCGATTCTCCGGTTCGATGGCACCTCCTGGACGTCCCTCGCCTCCTTCCCCGCGATATTGAGGGGGGGTATTCAGGTAGGGGGCAAGGTGGTATACGGTGGGTCCTTGGGCGCCATCGTCGAAGGGCGCTGACGGCCAAAAAGGGGCCTCGGACTCATGGACGAGCTGGATCCACGCATTCGCATTCGTGCGCCGCTTCGGTGCGACGGCATCGGCCGGTTGGATTGCGCCGAGGACGCGGAGTCGGGTGGCCGCATGGCCGTGCGCTGGCTGCCTCTGGACGCGAACGGGGAAGCCGCGGTGCAGGCCTGCGCGGCGCTGCCCTCGCACCCCACGCTGCCGGTGATTCGCCAGACGGGCCAGGTGGCCGGCGCGGCCTTCATGGCCATGGAGTTCCCCGAGGGGCAGCTCTTGTCCACCATGGTGGGCGAGCGCCTCGACATGGAGCTGGTGCTGCGCCTGGGCGCGCAGCTCTCCGACGCCCTGGCCGCGGTCCACGCGCAGGGGCTGGTGCACGGCGAGCTGTCGGCGGACTCGGTGCTGATGGTCGCGCCCGATCGCGCCTACCTGTGGGACATGCCGCTCGTCGTCGCCAACCGGCTCACCTGCCGCCGCGGCGAGAGCCGGCTGATGATGAACCTGCCGAAGCTCGCGGCCTACCTCGCCCCGGAGCGGGCCTGTGGCGGCGACGCGACGCTGGCGGGCGACGTCTATTCCCTCGGCGCGCTGCTCTGCGTCGCGGCGGGCGCGCCCCTGCCCAGCGCGCCGACCACGCTCGGCGTGGTGAACCTGGTGGCGACCGGCGTGTGGGAGTGCCGGGCTCCGTCGACGATTCCCGACCCGTGGCGCTCGATGCTCTTGCGCATGGTCTCCTCCGATCAGCGCCAGCGCCCGGCCGCCCGCGACGTCGCCGAGGCCTTCCGCGCGGTGGTGACCACGGTGAACGCGCGCCCCACGGTGCCGGAGCCCTTGCGCCGCGCGGGGCTGGATCCGCAGGCCGCCCGCGCGACGCTGGAGATGCCCATCGTGGTGCCGGTCGCCGCGATGCGCCCGATGACCGACGTGGCCACCGGCCGCGAGCTGCCGACGCCGGCCGTCGCGCCCGCCGAGGAGGTCATTGCCCAGACGGCCATCACCGCTCCGCGTCCCCCTCCTGTGGAGTCGACCCCCGCGATCGAGCCGGCCGCCGCCGACGCGGCGGTCGAGGTGAGCCAGGCCGACCTGGTGAAGCTGCCGACCGTCGAGCTGCCGGTGGTGGCGCTTCCGCCGGTGCCCTCGGTGGACCTGCGCGACAACGTCGCCGTCACGATGGACCTGGCCCAGGCCGGCGCTCGCGCCATGTCGCTCGAAGTGCCGGTGGTCGCGGTGAAGCGCTCGGCCCGGCCCGCGCTGATGCTCGCCGGAGGCCTCCTGGTGGCCATCGCCGTGCTGGCGTCGGTGGCGGTGTCCCTGGCGACGCAGGGCGCGCCCGCGCCGGCGCCGGTGGAGCACGAGGCCCTGCCGGCCGC
>JBBIOE010000299.1:0-7472 GCA_037443525.1 Archangiaceae bacterium
GCCCGGCATCGGACCCGGCGCCTGCGGCCGCGCGTGGATCGGCAGCGCGTTCGTCGCCGTGGCGTGCGCGGGCGCCAGGAGCGTCGAGGGCGAGAGGACGACGTTCGCTGGGCCGCCGGCCGAAGGGGCGTGCGGCGCAGGGGCGCGCTGCGGCGCGGCCGACTGCTGCACCTGCTTCCTCGCCTCCATCAGCGGCGAGGCCAGCGCGGGCACGGTGCCCTGCTCGGAAGCGAGCCCCGGGGGCGTCGCGGGCTTCGGCGCTCCCGGCGCGGGCGGAGGCCGGCGGAGCAGCTCGTCGAAGGTCGGCGCCGCCGGACCGGTGCGGCGATCCAGCTTGAGCTCTTTCTGCAACAGCGACGGCGTCTCCCCGGGGGGCGCGTCCAGCGGCCTTTCCTTGGAGTCGTCGCTCACCAGCGCATGAGACGACGACTCTCCATGTGGATCAAGAAAACCCACGTCGCCCTACACGTAGTGCGTCAGCCGAGCTGCCCGTCCAGGTGGCGGAGCACCGCCAGCGCGGCGAGCCCAGCCGTCTCGGTGCGGAGCACCAGCGCGCCCAGCGTCACCGCCTTCGCGCCTTGGTTCACCAGCGCCTGGACCTCGGCGCGCTCCAGCCCGCCTTCGGGGCCGATGACCACGGCGAGCGGCGTGTCGGCGCCCAGGTGCGGGGCGGCCGCCGCCGAGAGCGTCAAGCCGCGCTCCTCCTCGTCGAGCACGAAGACGGCGGTGCCCGGCGCAAGCGAGGCGACCAGGCAGTCGAGCGGCGCGAGCGCGTGCACCGTGGGCACGTCGGAGCGGCCGCACTGACGAGCGGCCTCCGAGGCGATGCGCTGCCAGCGCTCCTGCTTGCTCGCGTCGCGCGGCGAGGCCTTCACCACCGCGCGCGCCGTCGAGACCGGGCGGAACGCGCTCGCGCCCAGCTCGGTGCCCTTCTGAATGACGAGCTCGAGCTTCTCCGCGCGCACCAGGCCCTGCACCACCTCGATGCGGCGCGGCGGCGGCGAGGCCTTGGCCGGCCCGAGCTCGAGCACCGCGACGTCCGCGCCCACCGAGCGCACCGTGGCGGCGAAGCTCGAGCCCTGGCCGTCGAAGACCTCCAGCGTGTCGCCCTCGCGCGAGCGCAGCACGTGCACCAGGTGGTGGAAGGCCGGCCCCTCGAGGCGCAGCTCGCCCGGCGCCGCTCGAGGCACCAGCGCGCGCTTCACGGCCTGTCCTGAGCGGAGTCGAAGGGTCGCCGCTCGAAGTCGAGGCGAATCCACTCCCCCTGGACCGCTTCGCCCGCGAAGGTGAGGCCCTGCGCCTCGTAGGCCTCGCGCACCTGCGGCCCCTGCGGCACCAGCACGCCGGCCAGCACCAGCCGCTTCCCCACCCTGGGCGCGATGAGCGGCGACAGCTGCACCAGGGTGTTGGCGAGGATGTTCGCCAGCACCAGGTCGAAGCGGCCCGGGAAGGCGTCGACGCCCTGGGTGGACAGGTCGATGCCGGGGAGGCCGTTCTCCTCGGCGCACTCCTTCGCCAGCTCGACCGCCACCGGGTCGTTGTCCACGCCCACGCAGCGCCCGGCGCCGAGCTTCTTGGCGGCGAAGACCAGGACGCCGGTGCCGGTGCCCACGTCGAGCACCGAGGCGCCCGGGTGCGTGGCCATGAAGTCGTCCACCGCGGCGAGGCAGAGCGAGGTGGTGGGGTGGTCGCCGGTGCCGAAGGCCATCTTGGGCTCGATGAACAGCCGCACCTTGTCCTTGGGCGAGGTCTCCTTCTCCCAGGGCGGGCCGACCCACAGGCGCCCCACCGTCACGCTCTTCACCTGGCGGCGCCACTCGACGCTCCAGTCGCGCTCCACCACGTCCTCCAGGAGGACCTTGGCGTGGGGGAACTGGGCGCGGACGTCGTCCAGGGCGGCCTGCCCGTCGTCCTTCTCCTCGAAGTAGGCGATGACGATGGCGTCGCCCTTCGCCGGCGCGCGCACCTGCGGCATCACCGGGTCGGCCGAGTCGCGCACCTCGAGGCCGGCCGCGCCGTGATCGTGGAACAACGTCTGCACCGCTTCGGACTCGGCTTCCGGCACGTCGACCGTCAAGGACACCCAGGACATGCGACTCCTCTTATAGTGGTGACCGCCCGTGCGTCTCGCCCTGCCCACCGCCTTGGTCCTGCTCTGTGCCTGCCAGGGGCCGCCGGCGCCCGACGCCGCCCTCTGCCGCGACGTGATTCAGCGCCTCTGCCTCTCGCCCGTCTGCGGCGTCACCCAGACCCAGCTGCAGCCGGGCGACTCCTGCGACGCCACGCTCACCGCGCGCACCGGTTGCGGCAACGACGACTTCGCCTTCACCACGCCCACCCGCGACCGCTTCCTCGAGTGCCGGCTGCCGCTGGTGCGCCTGTCGACCTCGCACCTGGTGCCGCCCGGCTGCGACAACGTGGCGGAGATGTTCTCGAGCTGCCCCGACGTGGTGCGGTTCTTCGGGGGCACGCCGTGACCGGCCTCTGCGCGCCGCGGGCGCTCCTGCCGCTGCTGCTCGCCTCGGCCTGCGTGCACGTCGACACCCAGTCCCGCACCGAGCGCGGGCCCCTCTTGCGCACCTTCCATCGCCCGCAGGTCCTCGAGGGCGGGGTGACGGCGCAGGTGACGGCGGAGTGGCCGAAGCTCACCGTGGCCCTCTCCGGCTACGACACCTGCCGCGAGCTCACCGTCGAGGAGTACGCCGAGGAGCGCATCACCGAGCACACCGCCCCGGCCGCCGGGCCGGCCTTCTCCACCGGCATCACCGGGCTGCTCGGCGGAGCGATCCTCCTGGCCACCTCCTTCATCGTCTCCGACGCGCCGGACCTGTCCACCATCGACGGGGCCGGGCACTACGGCGCCTCACCGAGGCAGGTGACCCGCGGCCTCTCCTACCTGAGCTTCGGCGTGGGCGTGCCGGCGCTGGCGGTGGGCATCGCCTCGATGCTCGGCACCGGGGTGGAGACCGAGAACACCAAGGTCGAGCAGGTGGTGGATCAGAAGGACACGCGCTGCGGCGACCGGCCGCTCTCGGGGCTGGTGGAGCTCGGGGCGGAGGGCGGGCGCACCGTCGCCTCCAAGCCGGCGACCGACGGGCGCGTCGAGCTCACCGACACCGACTTCTCGGGCGAGCCGGAGGCCGTGCGCTTCTTCGGCCGCGCGGTGCCGCTCGACGAGCCGTCCTTCAAGGCCCTCGACGCCTACGCCGGGTGCCTGTCTCTCTCCAAGGTGGGGCCGACGCCGGACAAGCTCGAGACGCTCTCCGACTCGGACCTTCTGGTGCTCTCCGAGCGGCTCCACCGCTGCCGCGTGCTGCGCAAGGGCGTGCTGGAGGACCAGACGCGCAAGGTCGAGGACGAGGAGCAGCGCCGCCGCGAGCTCGGCGCCACCACCAGCTTCCAGCCGCAGGTCGCCGTGGGCAGCTTCGAGGAGGCGATGGCGGCCTACGCGCCCAAGCTCACGCTCGAGCCCAACGGCAAGGCGCTCTCGAAGCTCGACGCCCCGGCGGCGCTCTTGGACCAGGCCGTGGTGCTCAAGGGCGTCATCGCCAAGGTGCTGCCGGGGAACCGAGCGGTCTGGCACGTGGGCGATCGCGACGTGCTGGTGTCGCTCACCGCCAAGGGCGGCTACGGCCGCGAGCTGGGCGAGGGCGTGCGCGCCGAGGCGGTGGCGGTGGGCGCCGACTCCGAGGAGCTGGGCGGAAAGACGGTGCCCTCGTTCCACGCGGTGTTCGCGCGCCCGGCGTACTGAGCCGATCGTCCGCTCGGGTCGAGCCCGCCCACCGTTCACCCTGAGCCGGTCGAAGGGCGCCGAACGGCTCGCTCAGAGGCCGCCGTCGCCGCCCGTGCTCGCCGTGCCCTTCTTGGTGCACAAGAGCGTGGTGGGATCGCAGTGGTAGCCGGCGTCGGCGAGGCACTTGTCCTCGGGGTTCAACGCCCGGTTGTCGCAGGGCTGACCCTCGGGATCGAAGCTGGTGAGCAGGGTGCAGGAGCCCGCGAGAGCGAACGCGGTGGCCAGTGCGAGGGCGACGAGGGTTCGAGTCATGGCGAGGCCTCGTTTCCTACCACGGCCAGCGCCGACTTCCCGAAATCGATGACGCGGCGGGCGGCGGCGCGGACGTCCTCCGCCGTCACCTGGCCGAGCTCGTCGGCGTAGGCGAGGTAGCGCTCGGCGCCCAGGCCGTAGCAGGTGTCGAGGGCCATCACCGCGGCCCTGGCCCCGTTGCGCTGCAGGCCGATGTCGTGGGAGCCGATGAGGTGCTCCTTGGCGCGCGCCAGCTCGTCGGGGGTGACCAGGGTGGTGGTGAGCTTCGTCAGCTCGGCGCGAATGCCCTCCACCGCGGCCTGCACCTTCTCCGGGCTGGTCGCCATGTAGACGCTGAACCAGCCCGGGTCGACGCCCTCCACCACCGAGCTCGAGACGCTGTAGGCCATGGAGCGCTTGTCGCGCAGCTCGAGGAAGAGCCGCCCGGACTGCCCGGAGAGGATGGTGGAGAGCACCTCCAGCGGCTTCTTCCACTCGTCGGTGACGCGGGCGGCGCGGAAGCCGAGCACCAGGTGGGTCTGGGCGCGCTGGAGCGGGCGGTGGACTTCCCTGGGGCCGTCGAGCGGCGCCTCCACCGGAATCGACGGGGGCTGGGCGGCCTTGCCGCGGGTGGCGCCGAAGGCCTCGCGCGCGCGCGCGAGCACCGCCTCGGTGTCGACGTCGCCCACCACGGTGAGCACCAGCTGCGAAGGGTCCAAGTGCCGCTCGTGGTACGCGAGCAGGTCCGCGCGGGTGAGCGCCTCGAGGGTCTCCTTCTCGCCGATGGTGGAGAGCCGGTAGGGGTGAACGTTGAAGAGCGTCTTCGCGAACAGCTCGAAGGCCACCGCCGCCGGGCGATCTTCACGCGCGGCCAGGTCTTGCAGCAGGTGCCGCCGCTCCCGCTCCAGCTCCGCCTCGGGGAAGGCGGGGGCGTTCAAGACCTCGGCGAAGAGCGCGAAGGCGCGGTCGAAGTGCTTGGAGAGGAACTCGCCGCGAAGCCCCAGGGTGCTGCGCCCCGCCGCCGCGCCCAGGCCGCCCGCGAGGCGATCGACCAGGTGGCTCAGCTGCTCCGCGTCCATGCTGGCGGTGCCGCGGGTCAAGGTGCGCGAGATGAGCGCGGTGAGGCCGTTGGTCTTGGGCGTCTCGTAGCGCAGGCCGCCGGGGTAGGTGGCGCGCACCGCGAACAGCCCCACCTCGTGCTCCTCGCGCACCACCACGGTCGCGCCGGAGGCGAGCTTCTCCACCGTCACCCCCTTCTTGCCCTTGCCGGCGACGCCGCCCAGGCGGATGGGAGCGTCGGGCGGGAGCTTGCGCGCGGGGAGCGCCTCGGCGCCCGAGGCCTTCGCGTTCACGAGCGCGTCGGCGAGCTCCTGCTCGGTGAGCGCGGTTCCCTTGGGCACGAGGCCGGTGACGAGCGCCCGGTCGAAGCGGAGCCAGCGCTGGGCCGCCTCGCGCAGCTTCGCGGGCGTCACCTGGGCGATGGCCTCGTAGTAGCGGGCTTCCTGCTCGAGCCCGCCGGCGGCGGCCTCGTAGTAGGCGAGCTTGCGCGCCACGCCCTGCACCGTCTCGCGCTGGTAGATGGCCTCGGCCTCGACCAGGGACTTGGCGGTGGCGAGCTCGTCGGGCTCCACCTCGACGCGGGTGAGGGTCTCGAGCACCCGGGCGGTCTCGAGGAAGGCCTCTCTGGCCGTGGCCGGCTCCGCCACCAGGGTCACCGCGAACAGGCCAGGGTCCTTCGGCGTCCAGGCCCAGGCGTTGACGTCCTTCGCCAGGGCGCGCTTCCGCCGCACCTCGAGCGCGAGCCGCGACGCGTCGCCCTGGCCGGCCACCATGGCGAGCAGGTCCAGCGCCGGGGTGTCGGGGTGCTCGAGCCCGGGGAGCTGGAAGGCGAGGTGGAGGTGCGCCTCCTTCAGGTCCTCGGGCTCGAGGGTCACTCTCACGCCGCTCCACGAAGGCTCGGCCGCGCGGGGCGGGAGCACCGGCTGGGGCCGCCCCCAGTCGCCTCCGAAGAGCTCGTCGACCCACTCGCGGAGCTGCGCCTCGGTGAAGTCGCCCACCGCCGACAGCACCATGTTCGAGGGCGTGTAGTGCGTGCGGTAGAAGGCGAGCACCCCGTCGCGGGTGTGGGCGCGGACGTTCTGCTCGAAGCCGATGACCGGCCGGCCGAAGGGGTGCCGGGCGTAGGCGGCGCCGAAGAGCTGCTTCGAGGCGCGGCGGCTCGGCATGTCGAGGCTGCGCTTGATCTCCTCGCACACCACCTCGATCTCCCGGGAGAGCTCGCCGGCGTCGAAGGCCGAGCTCCGCAGGGCGTCGGAGAGCACGTCGAGCCCTTGTCGCGCGAAGCGGCTCGCCATCACCACGTGGTAGGCGGTCTGATCGAAGCTGGTCCAGGCGTTGACGTCGCCGCCGCTTGCCTCGATGGAGCGGGCGATCTCGCCCAGGCCGCGGCGAGCGGTGCCCTTGAAGAGCATGTGCTCGTGGAGGTGCGCGAGACCCACCTCGCTTTCGGTCTCGTCGGCGCTGCCCACCTTCACCCAGACCTGGAAGGCGGCCACCGGCGCGGCGTGGTTCTCCTCGAAGACGACGGTCAGCCCGTTGGCGAGGCGGTAGCGGCTTGGCATCGGCGGCACGCTCTCACCCGACGGCAGGCTTGGGAAGGGGTTCCGCCGTTCTGCTAAGTCGGTGTCCCGAGGAGCCGGGTGCGGGGGTCCAACGCCTCGGCGGAGAGGGTCGACGATGGCGCCGCCAGCGGAGGGCCTGACGCGCGAGGCGCTCGGCGAGCTCTACGCCCAGTACGCGCCGGTGGTGTTTCGCCGGGCGAGACGAATCTTGGGGCGCGACGCCGACGCCTGGGACGTGGTGCAGGAGGTGTTCGAGCGCATGGTGAAGAGCGGCGCCACGTTTCGCTTCGAGGCCCGGCCGATGACCTGGGTGTGGCGCATCACCACCAACGCCTGCTTCAACGCCCTGCGGGCCCGCGGGGTGCGGGAGCCCGGCCTGTCGGTGGTGGAGGAGGAGGCGAGCGACGCGCAGGCCGGCGTCGAGGCGCGGCAGCTGCTCTCGAAGTGGCTGGCCCACCTCGACGAGCGGGAGCTCACCATCGCCACGCTGCTCTTCATCGACGGGCTGACGCAGGACGAGGTGGCCGACGTGCTCGGGCTCTCGCGGAAGACCATCGGGCGCGAGGTGGCGGAGCTCCGGGAGAAGGCGAAGGCCCTGGGCGCCGTGCCGGAAGGAGCCGACCATGGCTGAGCACTTGAGCGCGCTGTCGCTCGACGAAGCGGCGGCCCAGCTGGCGCTTCCCGAGGCGGCCCAAAGGCACCTGGAAGGCTGCGAGGCGTGCCGGGCGGAGGTGGCGGCGCGGCGCGCGGGGGCCCAAGCGCTGCTTTTGACGCCCGAGGCGCAGCGGCGGCTCGCGGCGGTGAGCGCGCAGCTCGGCGCCCGGCCG
>JBBIOE010000300.1:0-7291 GCA_037443525.1 Archangiaceae bacterium
GAGGCTTTCGATCTCCTCGGCCCCGAAGACCCGGGCGGCGGCACGCAGCGCACGCAGGCGCTCGCTGGCGCCGGCCAGCGCTTCGGCTCGCTCGGCGGGGTCGGGCGAATGGAAGCGCGCCACGACGCTCTCCAGCGCGGCGACGTCGGCGGTCAGGCGGGAGGCGAACGCCGGAGCGCTCGAGGGCCCCTCGACGGCGGGGTCCTCGCCCGGCGCCTTCCCCACGAGCTCCGCGGAGGCCGCCGCTCTGGCGCCGCCCTCGACGTCGGGGCCTTCGCCCGGCGCCTTCCCCAAGAGCTCCGCGCAGGCCGTCTGAAGCGCCTCGAGCGAGGCCGCCACCTGGGCGCCGCCTCCGTCGGCGAGCTGGTCCTCGAGCGCTTCCGCCGCCGCCCCGAGGCGCTCGAGCCCGAAGGCCACGGCCGAGCGATGAATGCTCGAGGCGATCTCCCGCGAGGTCGACGCGCTCGCGCGGCCCGCCGCCGCGTCGCGCAGCAGCGCGAGGTGTTCGGCGAGCTCCCGCCGGAAGACGGGCCAGAGCTCGCGCAGAGGCTCGGGCACGAGCTCGGGCGCGGCGGTCTCCCGCACGGAAGGCGGCGGGCGGAGCGTGTCCTCGCGCGCCGCCGGGAGCTCCACGCCCAGAGCCCGCAAGAGCGCCTCGACGCCGGGGACGAGGTGCGAGCCGCCGGCGTCGCAGCGGGCCATCGCCGCCCGAATGGCCTCCAGCGCGTCGAGGAGCGCGTCGAGCTTGGTCTTCCCGTGGTGGTGCTCGCCGCCCGGCAGCGCCGCCTCGATGGCGTGGACCAACCGCTCGATGTCGACGAGCCCGAGCGACGCGGAGGAGCCCTTCAAGCTGTGCGCCACCCGGCGGAGCTCGTCGAGGACACTCGCCCGCTGCTCGCTTGCCGCGCTCTCGAGCGCGCCGAGCCCCTCGGCGAGGGCGTCGAGCTGGTCGCGAGCCTCCGAGAGGAAGATGGGCCACACGGAACGGAAGAGGTCCGGGCTCATCGGAGCTCCGGGCGCCCCGCCCCAGCGCCCTCCAGGCGAGCGAGATCGAGCACCGCGAGCCGATCGGCGGTGACGGCGGAGAAGGGGCCCTCGACCGCCTGGGCGCGGCCGCTCACCGGCAGCTCGAGCCGCCCCTCGACGGCCTCGACCGCGATGCCGAAGGAGCCGGAAGCGCCACGGACGACCACCACCCGCACCAGGTCCGACAGGCCACCCAGCCGGAGCAGCTGCCTCAGGTCGAGCACCACCACGACCAGCCCGCCGACGTTCAACGCCCCGAGGACGGTGCGGGGTGCCCCGGGGAGGTGGACGAGCGCCCCGGCCTCCAGCACCTGCTCCACCTCGTCGAGGCGAACGGCGTACCGCTCCCCCCCGACCCGGAACGCGAACACCTCGAGGGCCTCCACCCGCGCCCGCGTCCTGACGACGGCCAGCGCCCGGGCTCGCGCGTCGAGGAGCGCGGCGCGGGCCTCGCTCGACCGCTCCTCCTCGGCGCGCAGCGACCGCTCCACCTGATCGAGGCGGGCGTGGAGGGCGGCGAAGTCCGTCGGTGCGGGAGCGTGGCCGGACATGGTCGTCAGCTCTCCTTGGAGCGCGCGAGCAGCTCCTGGACCTTCTGGTTCAGCTCGGCGGGGACGATGTTCTTCGAGAGGAAGGCCGTCGCGCCCACCATGCGCCCCTTCCGCAGGGAGGCCTCGTCGGCCAGCGTGGTGAAGAGGACGAAGGGGATCGCGCTCAGGAGCGGGTCGGCCCGCACGGCGGCGCAGAGCTGGAAGCCGTCCAGCTTCGGCATCTGGGCGTCCGACAGGATGAGGACGGGGGTGAGCCGCCTCGCCATCGCCAGGCCCTCGCTGCCGTCCCGGGCCTCGTGCAGCTCGAGCCCGAGCGGCATCAGGTAGATCCTGATGATCGCGGTGATGGTCGAGTTGTCCTCGACGAGCAGTACCTTCTTCATCGTGCTCCTTTGGCCCTCATTCCCGCTCCAGGTTCCGGGTGAGGCCGTCCGCGCCGTGCCTCAGCGCCCGGCGCAGGCCTCCGGCGGTCGTGGCCTCGACGCCCCGCAAGACCTCCTCGTCGTCGAGGCCTTCGAGCGCCTCGAGGGCGTTTCGCCGCGACTGAGCCGCCTCGCCGGAGTTCCCGAGCTGCTGGCAGAGCACGGCGAGCGCCGCGTGCGCCGCCGCGAGCGACGAGTCGAGGTACAGCGCCTTCCGCACCGCCCGCGCCGCCCCCTCGAGGTCGCCGCGATGCTCCGCGGTCATCGCCAACAACAGGAACGCCTCGGGCAGCAGCTCCTTGGCCGCCACCTCGCTGGCCAGGCGCTCGACTTCGTCGAGGCGGCCGAGCCTCGCCGCCTCCAGGGCGCGCGCGTGGGCCGCCGGGACCGGGCGAGGCGCCTCGGTCTCCACCGGCGAGGCGAAAGGTGCCTGGCGGCGAGGCGTCGACGGCTCGACCGGCGCGCGCGGGGGGCCGAGCGGCCTCTGGAAGAGGAACGTGCCCGCCACCTCGACGCGCTCGAGCCGCAGCGACGCCGCCTGGGGGACCTCGGCTGGGCTGACGAAGAGGAAGCCGCCCGGGCGCAAGGCCGAGGCCAGGGTCGAGAGCGCCCGCTGCAGGTGCTCTCCCCGGAAGTAGATGAGGACGTTGCGACAGAAGACCGCGTGGAACCCTCCCGCGGGCGGCGGTTCCTGCACCAGGTTGTGGCGCTCGAGCTCGACCAGGCTCTTGACCTCGGGCCTCACCTGCCAGTGCGCGCCCAGCCGCTCGAAGAAGCGGGCGCGAACGAGCGGCGTGACGCCCCTGAGCGACCACTCGCCATACCGGCCCTCCCGCGCCCGGGCGAGCGCCCGCTCGGAGACGTCGGTCGCCAGCACGCTCGCGCCGGCTGGCCGCCTGGCGGTGAGCAGGGAGAGCGCCAGCGAGTAGGGCTCTTCGCCTCCCGAGCAACCGGCGCTCCACACCCGCAGGGGCTCGCAAGGCGAGACGGTGGGGAGCACCCGGTCGAGCAAGACCGTGAAGTGCTCTGGGTGGCGGAGGAAGTAGCTCTCGCCCACCACCGCGTGCTCGATCAGCGCGGCGAGGCTCGCCGGCTCCTGAGCGTCCAGCCGGCGCAGGAAGTCGAGCGGGGCGAGGGAGAGCGCGGCGGCGGAGGCGTGCACGGCCTCGTCGAGGGCGCGCGTCAGGCCGGGGGCGATGCTGATTCCGCAGCTTCGCCGCAGCGCGGCCGCGGCCCGCTCCAGGGTGGGTTCGTCGAGACGGCTCGTCGACCCGCGGCTCATTCGCCCGAGGCCCTGGTGGCGGCGGCGCCCTCGAGCACCCGGCTGACGTCGAGCAGCGGGGCGATCGACGCGCCCGCCCGGCACAGGCCCGAGACCAGCGCGGAGCCGGCCCAGCGACCGCGCTCGCCCTCGAGCTGGCTCCAGTCCGCGACGGCGGGATCGCTTTGGAGCGAGGAGACGCGCTCGACGACCAGGCCCACGGGCCGGGAGGTCGAGAGCACCAGCATGCGCGCCTCGACCGAGGGCTCCCGCGCCGAGCCCAAGAGCCGCGAGAGGTCGATCGCGACGGCCTGCGTGCCCCGGTAGAGGAACGAGCCCAGGAGGTGGGCCGGAGCTCCCGCCAGGGGCGTGCAGGCCACCACCCGCACCACCTCGGCGACCATCGCCGCGGGAACCAGCATCGGGCCCCCGAAGACCTCGACGACGAGGAACAGCCCGCTCAGGCGGGTCTCCCCTCCCCCGCCGCCCTTGGCGAGCTCGGCGCAGGTCCGCGCGTGCTCGGCCTCGAGCTGGCCGAGCCGTCGCCTGAGCGCCTGCGTGTCGGACTGGCTCATGCCCGAGTGGCTCCCTTTCGCTCACACGTTGAACTGCCCCACGGCGTCCTTGAGCTTGGTGGACAGGCCGGTGAGCCCCTCCGCCGAGCTCTGGAGCGAGCTGGACTGCACCGCCGACTCCGACATGGAGAGCGTCAGGTCGGTGACGGCGGTGACCATGTAGTCGACGCCGGTGCTCTGCTGGCGGGTGGTGGTGGTGATCTGCTGCGCCGCGAGGGCCGAGTCCCGAGCCACCTCGGTCAGGGAGACGATGGTGTCGCCGGCGCTGCGCGTGAGCGAGATGGCGGCCTCGGCCTGCTTGCTGCCCTGCTCGGTGACGGTGACGGACTGGCGCATGCCCCGGGTGATGTCTCCCAAGAGCCCCTTGACCTGCCCCGCGGCCGTCCTCGATTGCTCGGCGAGGTTGCGCATCTCCGCGGCGACGACCGCGAAGCCCCGGCCGTGCTCGCCGGCCTTGGCGGCCTCGATCGAAGCGTTGAGCGCGAGGAGATCGGACTGCTCGGCCACCTCCTTCACGGTGGCGATGATGTCGCCGATCTGCTGGGTCGATTCGGAGAGCTCGGTGATGGTGGTCGCGATCGCCTTGACCTGCTCGGAGAGCTTCGTGAGCCCGGCCACGCTCTGATCGATGGCCTTCTGTCCCTCGTCCGAGACCTTCTCGACCTTCTGGGTCGCCTTGAGCACGCCCTCGGCGCACTCGGTGGCCGAGGTGGCCGTCTGGGCGATCTCCCGGACGGTGGTGTTCATCTCGGTGAAGGCGGTCACCTGCTGGCTCGCCATGCCGGTCTGCTGAGCCACCGACTGCCGCACGGTCGTGGTCTCCCGCTCGATCTGGTGAGCCGCGTCCGCGAGCATGCCCACGAGCTTCCCCAGCCGGGAAGCGACGCCCCGCGCGAAGAAGAAGCCGACCAGGAAGCTGGCCGAAGCGAAGGCCAGCACGGCGAAGAGGCTGAGCTCGGCCCTCTGGGTCGCGCCGCTCCGCTGGCTCGAGACGGTGGCGAGCAGGTCCTTCGCGACCTTGTCTTCCACGTCCCTGAGGACGTCGATCTTGGCCGTCTGCAGGGTGAACCACCGGGGCGCGTCGGCGCCCGCGGTGTCGAGCTTCGTGCCCGGCGCGAGGGCCGCGTCACGGACCTTGTTGGCTTCCAGCACCGCGCCGGACTGGAGCTTGTCCGTGATGAACGGCCGCTGCTCGGCGGTGGCGAACGACTGCAGCAGGAGGGTGTAGGTCTCCTCTTCGCTGGCCGTGGCCGAGAACCGGCGGTACAGCTCCGGCTTCCACTCGCCCGCCGCGAGGGCGCCGATCAGCTCCGCCCGCTGCATTCCGGCGCGCTCCTTTCCCCGCAGAATGGACAGGTACGAGAGCGTCCTGACGGCGGCGTTCACCTCGGGGCTGCGCTCGCCCATCTGCGCCACGATCTGGGGCACCGGCTCGAGCAAGGCGGCGATGAGCTCGGAGTAGCGCGCGGCGATCTCGAAGGGCTGGACGGCGCGGCCGTCCACCGAGCTCCTCCACTCGCCCAGCCGCGCGAGCGGGCCGCGGTCGAGGTCGAAGGCGAGCGTGGCGGCGTCACCCGCGCTCGCTTCCCGCAAGGCGGCCCGAAGCTCGCTGAGCCGGGCGTCGGTGACCGTGCGCTGCTCACGCAGGGCGTCGGCGGTCTGCGTCCCGTGGCTGCCCGAGAGGAGCGTGGAGAGCGCCCGCTCCTTCTGCAGCTCGTGAACGAGGGCGCCGAGGCGCGTGGTCAAGAGGACCTGCGTCTCGACGCTCTTCATCGAGGACGAGAAGGCGACCCGCTCGTGGAGCCAGAGCGAGGAGAAGAGCAGCAGGCCCGCGAGCGGAAAGACCAGGGTGATGGCGAACGTGGCGCGAATTCCAATCGCGGGGAGCTTCATCGCAAGGAACCTCAGGAGGGGGAGTGCCTCGCCGCGTCGGGCCGTCCGAAGCGGACCAGCAGCGCCGCGTTCACTTCCCGGCGCAGTGCTTCTCGAAGAGCCCGTAGAGCGAGCCTTCCTCGGCGGTGACGCGGGCGGTGAGCGCGAGCGCCACGCCTTTCCACTCGGCGCCGATGTCCTTGACGTCGAAGCCCTTCGCCTCCACCTTGGCGAGGAACGCGCGCAGGGACTCGCCGATCTTCGTCATGCTGGTGCTGAAGCGATCGACGGTGCTGAGCATCTGCGCGTTGCCGGCGCCGGCCTTGCGCAGCTCCGGGTAGAGCTTCGTGTCCTCGAGCTCCAGGTGCCCCATGAGCAGCGTCTTGAACGCCTGCATGTCCTTCGAGATCGCGGCGGCGTCACCTCGAGCGAAGTCCTGGTTGAGGACCCCGACGATCTTCTCCAGTTGGCGGTGTTGCGCCTTGAGCGAATCGAGCAGCATGTCGTTCTCCGGGACCGCGGGGGTGGCGCCGTTCTCCGAGCGCGCCGGGTTGACGCCGTGCAGCAACTTTTGCTACTGGCCAGAAGCAGAGAAATTCTTGCGTGAGTGGCCACCCCCAGCCGAATCCGTCACGGCTCGAATGGAAATTCACAGGCGCCCGCCGTTCCATGAACCTCGCGACCGTGCACGCCACCGAAGTCGACCAGTTGACGCAAGTCAGGCGTCCTCTGGCGTCCGGGCGGCCCGCGCTGGCTCGGACGCCATGGGCTGGGTGAGCCGATCGCCCTCCAAAGTGGGGCCGGGGCTCACGCTCCTGGTGACCGCCGGCCTGGTGGGAGGCGTGGGCTGTCTGGTGCCGGTGAGCGCCGGCTCCGATTTCTTGCCCGGTCGCGGCGACGCGAGCGCGGGCGCGCCGGCCGTCGACGCAGGCGCAGCGGACGGCGGTGCGACTCGGGACGCCGGGTGGAGCGGAGCGCCCGAGGTCTTCTGCTTCCTGGACTGCTTCACCGGCGAGTTCGTGCGCGCCGACGGGGGCGACACCCTGGACGCCGGCGGCTTCTGCGGCAGCCGTTTCGTCCTTCCCCCGTGTACCTGCGCGCGCGTGGCCGATGGCGGCGTCGACTACACGTGCTGGTGGGGGTGCAGCGCCAGCCACTGCTTCGAGTCGAACTGCGGGGACATCACCTGTGGCAGCGGGACGGTCTGCGTCGAGCGGGGTCGCTGCGAATGAGCGCCGGCGCGCCCCTGGCGATCGGCGTCGCGCTGCTGGCGGCCCAGGCCCCGGCGCACGCCGCGCCGCGCTTCGAGCTCGACTGGGAGGCTCCGCCCTGCGCCCAGGCGCCCAGCGTCAGCCAGGTGCTCGGCGACGACGCGGCCGGCCACGCCCGGGTGCTCATCTCCGAGGAGGCGCGGGGCGTTCGGCTGGAGGTGGTCTTCCTCGCGCCGAACCCCGGCCGGCGCGTGCTCACCGTGGCGTCGTGCGCCGAGGCGGCCCGGGCCGCTTCGCTGCTGCTGCGGCTGGGCGCCACCGCGGCTCAGACGGAGCCGGACATGACGGTCGCGCCGCCGCCCGCGCGCGAGGC
>JBBIOE010000301.1:0-7246 GCA_037443525.1 Archangiaceae bacterium
GTATGACCAGCAACGCCCCGAGGGCTTCGCCCGCGCGCCCGGCCAGCCGGCGGTGTGCGTGGAGACGGCGCCCGCGGGCGCCTGCGACGGCGGCACCGCGCCCTTCCTCGGCAGCGCGGAGTGCCAGCCGGTGGGGTGGACCGCGCCCTGCCCTCCCGACTTCGAGCGCGCGAGCGACGGCTTCGGCTGCGTCGACCACACGCCGGACGTCGCCTGCCTCGGCCCGACCCGCGAGAGCGTGGGCTCTCCGGCCTGCGTCCCCATCGGTGACTGCGCGGCCACGCCCCCGCCGCCGGGAGCGCTCCAGGTGGACGGCGCCTTCACCGCCGGCCAGCTCGACGCCACGCACTTCGCCACCCTCTCCGCCGCCGTGGCCGCCGCGCCGGCGGGGGCCGTCATCGCCGTCGCGCCCGGCCGCTACGTCGAGCGCGCCACCGTCTCCAAGCCCCTCACCCTGTGGGGCCGCTGCGCCGCGCAGGTGACCCTGGCCTCGCCGGCGTCCGCGGGGCCCGGGCTCAGCGTCGTCGGCGCGCGAGGCGTCGTGGTGCGCGGGCTGACGCTGGAGGGCTTCGCCTCGGCGCTCGAGGTGACCTCGGGCTCGGAGGCCACGGTGGAGCGCGTGTGGGTCACCCAGTCCGCCGGCGCCGGCGTCTTCGTCGAGGGCTCGACGCTCTCGCTGAGGTCCTCGAAGGTGTCGGGCACGACCTTGCGCCCCGATGGGCGCTGGGGCTGGGCGCTCGCGGCGGGCGCGGGGAGCCAGGTGACGGTCGACGACTCCACGCTGGTGGGTGGCGTCAACGGCGTCTACGCGGCGTCCTTCGACACGAAGGTGACGCTCACCCGCTCGGTGGTGGCGCGGCAGGCGCCGCTGGGCGTCAACCGCTCGGCCGGCGTCATCACCTTCGACGGCGCCACGGTGAAGCTGGTGCGCTCGGTGGTCCGCGACGTCTTCGGCGACGGGGCGGCGGTGGCCGACGAGGGGGGCTTCGTCGACCTCGAGGAGAGCGTGCTGCGCGGCACGCGGGTCGGCGGCGCCCTCGCGCGCGGGCACGGCGTGGTGGCCGTGACCTCGGGCGTGCTCACCGGTCGCGCCGTCACCATCGCGGACTCCGAGAGCGTCTCCCTGTCGGTGCAGGGCGCGGGCTCGCGCCTCGAGCTCACCGCCAGCGTGGTGAAGGGGCCCGCGGCGAGCCACGCGGTGGTGAACGACGGGCTCCAGGTGTCGAGCGATCGCAGCGGCATGGGCGGCCAGATCATCGACGGCGCGTCCTGCGCACTCGACGGCGTCGCCATTCTGGGCGCCTGGGGCTTCGGCCTCTACGTGAAGAACGACAGCGAGCTCACCGCGCGCCGGCTCTTCATCGACCAGGGGCGCACGCTCACCGCGCCGGGGCCGATGGACTTCTCGGTGGGCCTGGTGGCGCAGGGGAACTCCACGGTGACCCTCACCGACTCGACCATTCTCCACGGCGCGCTGGCGGGCATGTCGACCGGCAACCTGGGCACGCTGCGGGCGACGGCGGTGCTGGTGCGCGACGTGCAGCGGGCGGCACCGCTGGCCACGGGCGCCGGCGCGTCGGTCGGCAACGGCGGCGTGCTCGACCTCACCCGCTGCGCGCTGGCGGGGAACACCGGGGTGTCGCTGCTCACCGATCAAGGCGGCGGCGCGCGGGTGCGCCTGGTCGACTCCACGGTGCACGGCACGCACGACGTCGCCGGCACCTTCGGGCACGGGGCGGCGATCGCGCCCGGCACCACCCTCTCGGGCGACGGCTGCTTCTTCTTCGACAACGCTTCGGTGGGCCTGGTGGCCTCGGGAGGCGACGCGATGGTGACCCACTCGGTCTTCTCGCGGAACCCGGTGGCGCTGCACGCGCAGCAGGGCTCCTTCCTGGTGGAGTCGAGCGACACCGCGCCGCTGGCGACCGGAGAGCTGCGCGTCTCGAGCGACACGGCGTTCACCGAGAACCTCTCCAAGGTCGGGGTGGGCGTGGTGCCGCTCCCGCCGAGCGGGCTGTGACGAGGCGATGGGCGAGGCGCCGGGGCCGTCGGGCCGAACCCTGGCGAGGGGCGCCGCGCTCCCACCAGGCATGAGCGCGGCCCAACCCCACACGACGCGAGAGGCCCTGCGGGAGCTCCTCGAAGAGCTGGTCCAGAAGAACCCGGGCGTGGTGGTGCTCTTCACCGACGCGAGCTGCCGCGTCGCCGAGGCCGTGGAGCCGAAACTCGAGGCGCTGCTGCGCGAGCGCTTCCCCAACGTGCGCTTCGATGTCGTCTCGCGCGCCGACGCCCCAGAGCTCCTCGCCCAGTTGGGCATCTTCTCGTTCCCGACCGCCATCGTCTGGTTCGCCGGCAAGGAGACGGCCCGCTTCGTGCGCGTCTTCTCGCTCGACGAGGTGGCCGAGGCGCTCGCGCGACCCTACGCGCTGCTGTTCGGGAGCTGATGGCGCGCAGCTCTCGGGTGGCCGTGCGCAACGTCAGTTGGTGGCCGGCGCGGCGCCGCGCACCGTGAGCTCGTCGACGACGTGGTACGGGCCCACCAGCGCGATGGCGTGATCGGAGATGATGGTGCGCTCCTGACTCGAGCGGACCTCGCCCCGGAGCGTGATCTGGCCCCTCGTGGTGATGATCTTCACGTTCTTGGCATCGAGCGAGAGCCGCTGGTCGTCATCGAGGTCCTTGCGAAGGGTCTGGGTGAGCTTCGCGTCGACCTGCTCGGACCAGGTCAGGGCGACGCCGCCGTCGACGGGCTTCGGCTTGCCGGCGGCGGAGTCCTTGGAGACCTCGACCGGGCGCTCGGCCGTCTGGCGCGTCGGGCGGTGGGTGGGCGACTGGGCGAGCCCGGGAAGCCCGGCCAGCAGGGCGGTCAACGTCAGCGAGCGCGTGAGGTAACGCATGCCCCTGGGTGCAGCATTTCCTCTGCCAGCGGGCTCTCCCGCCGTGCCGCGCGAAGCCGGCCCTGGCCGTTCGGACGGCGCCGCTCAGCGCACCATCTTCACGAACAGCTTCTCCAGCGACCGCTCTGGGTCGTCGCAGACGCCGGAGTGAACCGGCGAGCACTGGAGGATCGTGCTCTTGGGGGCGACCAGCCAGTGCCAGCGCTCCTTCTTCGCCATGCGCCCAATCGGGCCGGCCGAAGGCCCACCCGCGCAGATGCGGGGAATCGTCTCCAGGTGTGACCGGACGGCCTCGAGCTCGACGCCGGGGAACAGCGCCGCCAGCCGGGCCTCGTCCACCGTCACGCGCGCGCCGAGGAAGTCCTTCACCGCGCAGAAGAGAATCACCCCCGCGTTGATGAACTCCTCGCGCTCCACGCGCGGGACGACGCGAATCACCGCGTAGTCAAACGAGGGTCGCGCGGGCACGTTCCGCCTCCTCGAGCCAGAGGTTCGCCGAGCGCAGTCGCCCGTCGAGGAACGCCCGGTAGGCCGCCTTGTTCTCCGCCACGCCCCCAAACGACGGCTCCGGCATGAGCCACTCGTCGGGAACCTGGGCGATCAAAGCGTCGAGCAGCGCCGGGGTGATCTTCGCCGACAGCTCCCGGTGCACCTCGCGCAGCTGGGTCGCCCAGGGCAGCAGCACGTGCTCGCGGATCAGCGCGAACGGGGTCTTCGCCTTCTCCTCGAAGCCCTCCCAGGCGTGGTGCACGAACAACGACGCGCCGTGGTCGATGAGCCAGAGCTGGCGGTGCCAGGTGAGCAGGTTGGGGTTGCGCGCGGAGCGATCGACGTTGGTCACCAGCGCGTCGAACCACACGATCGCCGAGGCGAGCTGCGCCTCGGGCGCCGGCCCCGCCACCGGATCGAAGGTCACCGAGCCGGGCAGGTAGTCGAGGGCGAGGTTGAGCCCGCCGCTGGCCTTGATCAGGTCCCGAATCTCGTCGTCCGGCTCCGCGCGGCCGAGCACCGGGTCCAGCTCCATCAGCACGATCTCCGGCACCCTCAACCCGAGCGCGCGCGCCAGCTCGCCGGCGAGCAGCTCCGCCACCAGCACCTTCGCGCCCTGCCCCGCGCCTCGAAACTTCATCACGTACAGCCCGTCGTCATCGCCCTCGACGATCGCCGGGAGCGAGCCGCCCTCGCGCAGCGGGGTCACGTAGCGGGTGGCCTGGACGGTTCTCGGCATCGGCGCTGCCGGCTTATCGCAGTGGGCGGGGTGTGCGCTTGCGGAATGCGGCGCCCCCCGCGGCTCAGCGCGTCAGCTCGAGGATGACGTCCCGCGCCGCGGGGTAGGCCGCGAGCAGCGCGTCGCGCGCGCCCAGCTCGAAGCGCTCGAACTCGAAGCCGGGCGCGACGGTGCACCCCACCAGCGTCCATTCCGTGCCGGCCGCCGGGCGCGCGCCGAACCAGGTGCCCGCCCGGACGAGGTGCTGGGGACGCTCGCGAGACAGCGCCGTCACCTGGGCCTTGGCGCCAGCGACGAGCTCGACCACCTCGAGGGGTCCGCCGTCGTGAAAGTGCCACAGCTCATCGGCGTCGATGCGGTGCAGGCGCGAGCGGTGCCCCGCCGGCAAGAGGTAGAGGATGGCGGTGCAGACGCTGCGGCGCGTGCCGGGCAAGAGCGCCGCGGCCCGGTAGGTCTCCCGATAGAAACCACCCTCGGGGTGCGGCGACAGGGCCAGGCGCGCGAGGAGCTCGTCCACGGGCAGACCCTACCGGCGGAGGCGCCCCGCGGCCATGGGGCCCGATCGCCTCCGCCGCGCCCGGCCGATCGGCTGAACTCTTCGCGCGCCCCTTGGCTCTCACCGCTCATGGTGCGCCTCCTGCTCGCGCTGCAGCTCGCCGTCGCTCCCCTTCCCGCGTCTCCGGCGCCCGGGCCGTCGCTGCTCCCCTCGGGCACCCCGGCCCCGGAGCTCGGCCTCGAGCGCGCGGTGGGAGGGAAGGTCCACCTGTCTTCGCTCGAGGGGCGCGTGGTGCTGGTGGACTTCTGGGCCACCTGGTGCCCGCCCTGCCGCGCCGAGCTGCCGTGGCTGGTGAAGCTCGCCCGCCGCTACGAGGACCGGGGCCTGGTGCTGATCGCGGTGAACCAGGACGAGCCCTCGGCCCAGCGCGCGCTGGTCGCCGAGTTCGCGCCCACCGTGCCGGGGCTCTTGCCGCGCGTCGCCTTCGGCACCGCGCCGGCGACCGCGGCCTGGCGCGTCGACGGCATGCCGACGCTCTACCTCGTCGACGCCCAGGGGCGCATCGTCGCCGGCCACGAGGGGCTGACGACCGAGGCCGACGTCGAGCGCGCGGTCGTGCAGGCGCTCAGGGCCACCGGGCCCTGACCACCGCCCCCGGGCGCGCCCGTGAATCTTTGTCATTTCCCACCCGCGCGCCGATGAGCGAGGGTGCTGCGCCATGCGGCAGGTGCGAGGCGTCTTGTTCGTCGATTACGTGCGCATGGTGCGCGGTCACGGGTTGGGCACCGTGGGCGGAGGCCTGCGCCCGGAAGACGTCGCGCTGGTGAAGCAGCGCATCGACCCGCAGGCCTGGTACCCGATGGACACCTTCGAGCGGCTGGGGCTCGCCATCCTCCAGGGCATCGTGGGGCAGGAGCTCGAGTCGATTCGCATGTGGGGTCGCTACCAGGTGACGACGGTCGCGGGGCTTTTCCCTGCCATCCTCGCGCCCGACGAGCCGCGCGAGACCATGCTTCGGGCCGGCGTCTTGATGGGCAGCTTCTTCGACTTCCCGGCGATCGAGGTGCGCTCCATCTCCGACACCAGCGCGGCCGTGCACATCGCCTACTCGATGAGCGAGGCCGCCGAGCGCGCGGCGTCGTGGCAGTCGATGGGCTTCTTCGAGGGCCTGTTGGGCATGGCCGGCGCGACCGACATCGTGGCCGACTTCGACTCCATGAGCTGGCACGACAAGGGGGCGCCGACGCGGCTCGAGCTCGGGTGGGGGCCGCCCCACGCGCACGACGACTGATGGCGGTGACCACCCGCCTCGATCCCCGTCGGGCTCGTCTCTGCGATCGATCTCGTCGTCGGTGCTCCGTCACGTGGCACGAACCACGCTCGGTCGCGCCTCCTCGACCTCGATCGCCGATCCTTCGCCGGCCGGGGTCGACGCGAGTGATCACCGCCATTACGCGGACGTCCGCGGTCACCAGTCGTCGGAGGTGCGCTTCCAGGTCTCGTCGGGGTCGTAGCGCTCGATGACCGGCGCGAGCGTCGGCGTCTGGGCGCCGAAGTCCTTCTCGTAGACGACGCCGTCCCAGCTCACGATGAACGTCTTCACGCCGGTGACGCGGTACTCCGCCGGCCACGCGAGCAGCGCGAAGCCGCCGATCATCGCGCCGCCGACGACGTAGTCGAGCTGTCCCAGGCGCGCCGAGGGCCCCTGCCCCTTCAGCACCTTGAAGTAGTAGCCGTGATACGGCTCGCCCTTCTTGACGAAGCCTTCCTCGATGCCCCTCGCGACCGCCTCGCCGACGGGCCCGTCCCAGCTGCCATCGGGGTTCTGCCAGGCGAGGCCGTCCTGCTTCCCCGGCGTGCTGATGATGCGCTGCGCGTACTGCGCCACCCCCGAGTCGTCGTGGACTCGAGACGCATACTCGAGCTGCGCCTCGGCATAGCCGCGGCAGACCGTGATGGCGTCGAGCTCGTTGGCGCCGATGCGCCGGCGAATGAGCTCGTCGCGCCCCTCTTGCGCGTCGAAGTACCAGGCGCCGTCGCGCTGGATGAGCGGAATGGGCAGCGGCCAGTCTTCACTGCCGACCAGGAGCGTCGCGTAGGAGGGGTCCTGGGAGTCGGGGACGATCGAGTGCTTCTCCCGGTACCGCTCGACGAACTTCTCCGCGCGCGCCTTGTCGCCCGCGCGATCCTCCGACGAGACGATGTCCTCGGCCTCCTTGCCGAGGATGCCGAGAATGGAGGGCACGTCCCCCGCCGCGGTCGCGTCGACGAGCGCGTTCACCGCCTGCTCCGGCGACGCGAACGGCCGACCCGACGGCGGGCTCGGGCGCCCGTTTCCGTTGGTGTGCGAGCACGTGAGCGAGAACAGCGCCACGACGACGATGCCAAGCTGACTGGTCTTCATGGTCTTCCTCACCTCCGTCCACCGCCGCGACCGCCGCCGGCACGGCCACCCATGCTGCCGCTGCCGCGCGAGCTGCTCATGCGCGCGGAGGAGCCGCTGTAGCCGCTCCGCCCGCCGCTGAAGGCGCTCCCGCTGCCGCGGCTGGCTCCCCGGCCCCCGGACGACTGCACGCTCCGGTTGCCCACGCGATCGGCGCCGCCGCGCTGCCCGCCGCCGAGCTG
>JBBIOE010000302.1:0-7218 GCA_037443525.1 Archangiaceae bacterium
GAGCAGGCGTGGACCGACGGCAAGAAGGTGAAGGACGTCATCACCGAGAAGGTCGCCACCATCGGCGAGAACATCTCGGTGCGCCGCTTCGCCCGCTTCCAGGTCGAGGGCGCGGGCGTGGTGGGCAGCTACCTGCACGCCAACAACCGCGTCGCCTCCATCGTCGAGGTGCTGGGCTCGGATCACGCCGAGGCCCAGGCGCTGGCCAAGGAGCTGGCGATGCAGGTCACCGCCGTGCGTCCCCAGTACGTGACCCGCGCCGAGGTCCCCGCCTCCATCCTGGAGAAGGAGAAGGAGATCTACCGGGCGGAGCTTCAGGCGGCGAAGAAGCCCGAGGCCATCTGGGACAAGATCCTCACCGGCAAGCTCGAGAAGTTCTACGAGCAGGTCTGCCTCGTCGACCAGCCGTGGATCAAAGAGGACAAGAAGAAGATCCGGGACGTGGTCGCCGAGGCCGGCAAGAAGGCCGGCGCCACGCTCTCCGTCGGCCGCATGGCGCGGTTCGAGGTGGGCGAGGGCATCGAGAAGAAGAAGGACGATCTCGCCGCCGAGGTCGCCAAGACCCTCGGCCAAGCGTAGGCGACCCGTTCGGTCGAAGCTCAAGGCCCCGTCCGGCGCACGCTGGGCGGGGCTTTCTCGTGCGTGCTCTTTTCCGTGCTCTTACGAATCCGAGCGTGTCAGTGTGCGCTCCGCCATGCCCGCGCAGGTCACGACCTCTGGTTACAAGCGAATCCTGTTGAAGCTGAGCGGTGAGGCGTTGATGGGGGAGGAGCGGTACGGCATTCAGCCCTCCACCCTCACCCGCATCGCCGACGAGGTGGTCGAGCTGTCGAAGAACGGCGTGCAGGTAGGCGTGGTCATCGGCGGCGGCAACATCTTCCGGGGCGTGCAGGGCGCGACCCGCGGCATGGACCGCGCCTCCGCCGACTACATGGGCATGCTCGCCACCTGCATCAACGCGCTGGCGCTGCAGGACGCGCTCGAGCACGCCGGCGCCTACACGCGGGTGATGTCGGCCATCAAGATGGAGCAGATCGCCGAGCCCTACATTCGCCGCCGCGCGGTGCGCCACCTGGAGAAGGGGCGGGTGGTGATCTTCGCCGCCGGCACCGGCAACCCGTACTTCACCACCGACACCGCCGCGTCGCTGCGCGCCATGGAGATCAACGCCGAGGTGATCTTGAAGGCCACCAAGGTCGACGGCGTGTACACCGCCGACCCGAAGAAGGACTCGGCCGCGCGCCGCTACCGCACGCTCACCTACATGGACGCGCTCAAGGACAAGCTCAACGTGATGGACGCGACCGCCATCTCGCTGTGCATGGACAACAAGCTGCCCATCGTGGTCTTCGACATGACCGCCCGGGGCAACATCGCCAAGGCGGTGATGACCCCCGGGGAGATCGGCACCCTGGTGGGCGCGGCGGAGACGGTGCTCGCGTAGCCGGAGAAAGACGCTCGAGTCACTCGAGCCAGGAGGGTCACTTGGGTTTGCATGACGACGTGGCGAAGGCGCTCTCGGATCAGATCAAGAAGACGCTCGATTCGATGAAGCAGAGTCTGTCGAAGATCCGCACCGGGCGCGCCAGCGCGGCCATGCTCGACGGCGTGAAGGTGAACTACTACGGCACGCCCACCGCGCTGGCGCAGTGCGCGGCCCTCGCGGTGCCCGAGCCCCGGCTGATCACCGTGAAGCCGTGGGACAAGAGCATCTTGAAGGACATCGAGAAGGCCATTCACGAGGCGAACCTCGGCTTCTCGCCGCAGAACGACGGCGAGATCATTCGCCTGCCGATTCCTCCGCTCACCGAGCAGCGCCGCAAGGAGATCGCCAAGCAGGTGAAGGCCACCGGCGAGGAGTTCAAGGTCACCATCCGCAACGAGCGGCGCGACGCGAACGAGAAGCTCAAGGCCCTCCTCAAGGACAAGAAGATCACCGAGGACGAGAACAAGCGGGCCCAGGAGAAGGTGCAGAAGGAGACCGACGGCGGCATCGCCCAGGTCGACGACCTCGTGGGCAAGAAAGAGAAGGAAGTGCTGGAGGTGTGATGCCGAGGGTCCTCGTCGCCGAGCCCCGGGCGCCCATCGCCGCCGCGCTGCGCAAGTTCCTCGAGGGCGCCGCCGAGGTGCAGGCGGCCCAGTACCTCGACGAGGCGGTGCAGCTCGTCCGCGCCAAGCCGCCGGAGGTGATCATCGCCGCGGTCTCGGGCGCCTTCGACGGCGAGGTGCTCTGTGCCCAGGTGCGCCGCCTGAACGCGCCGGTCTCGGTGCTCCTGGTCTACCCACCCGAGGAGCCCAGGCCCGAGGCGCGCGCGCAGGCCGCCCTGGCCGACGGCTTCTTGGTCATGCCGCTCAAGCGCGCCACGGTGCTCAACGCCGTGCAGGCGGTGGGGCAGGTGCGCGAGCTCAAGGAGCGCATCAAGGCGCTGGAGGCCGAGGTGAAGGCGCTCCACGCGCGGCCCCGCGTGCCTTTGGCGCCGAAGCTCGCCTTCAATCGGGCCGACGAGACCTTCTTCAAGAAGTACCTGCTCCTCGAGCTCAAGCGCGCCCAGCGCTTCCAGTACCCCTCGGCGCTCTTCATCTGCGAGCCCGACGGCCTCGCGGAGGCGCTCTTGCGCTCGAAGGCGCCCAACACGCCCAAGAAGGTCGTGCTGGAGGAGGCGGCGGAGAAGCTCGCCGATCTCCTGCGCGACATCGACGTGGTGCTGCCCTTCGGCGAGGAGCGGCTCTTGGCCTTCCTGCCGCACACGGCGGGCAAGGGCGCGCTGGTGGTCGCCCGGCGCGCGGTGGAGCGGCTGGCCACGCTCAGCACCGTCCCTGGCCTCACCTTCAGCATCGGGCTCGCCGCCTTCGACCCCAAGGCCACGCCCAAGGACAAGGTGAGCTTCGGCGGCCTGGTGCGCGAGGCCACCTCGGCCCTGCGCCGGGCGCGGGGCCTGGGCGGCAACGCGGTGGAGAGCGCGTTCACGGCGCCCGCGGCGAAGAAGGATCGCATCAGCCTCGCCTGAGGCCGCGCTCGAAGGGCCGCGGCTCCCACCGCTCGTGCCACGAGGGAACGGGTCAAAGCGCCGCTTGTGTCCGTCGGGGCGCGCCACTACGTGACGCCCTCTCGAGGAGGGGCACATGTCGGCGTGGCGCACGTGGGGAGCGGGGCTCTTGGTGCTGGTGTCGGGCGTGGCGAGCGCGGGGCCGGAGACGGCCATGCGCGAGTTCGCCGGCGGCCAGGTGAAGAAGGGCGTGCGCACCATCGGCATGGGCGGCGACGGCGCCACCACCGGGAACTACGCGCTCGTCTACAAGGACGCCGGCGGCGCCGTCTTCGACCAGGGCGTCACGCGCTTCCTCGACAGCACCAACACCTTCAGCTTCACCGCGGTCGGCTTCACCTCGCCGACCTTCTGGGACGACGCCGCCTTCTACGCCATCGTGCTCGGGCAGACCGGCACCGGCATCCGGGTGTGGGACCAGACGGCGCCGTCGAGCAAGAAGCCGCCCTCCACGGGCAACCTCGCCGACACCTCGCTCTTCGTGAAGCTGGCCAAGCCCGTCACCCCCACGCTCTCCGTCGGGGTGATGCTCGCCTACGAGCTGTCGCAGGCGACCTTGCTGCCCGACGACGGGCAGGCGCCGATTCGCTTCACCACCGCCTGGCTGCCCTCGGGCGGCGCCGGCCTTCACTGGCACCCCGACGAGCACTGGCAGGTGGGCGCGCGCGTCATCCTGAACCACGATCTCGAGACGCGGTACCAGGGCGGCGCCATCGAGACGGGGCTGGTGCGCTCCTACGAGTACCGGCTCGGCGTGGCCTTCTCGCCCTGGGCGGGCACGCTCTTCGACCTGGGCGGGGCGGCGCTCGATCGCTCCAACGCGCTCGAGCACAGCTCGCTGTTCGCGGTGCACCCGACCGTGGGCGTCGAGCAGGCGCTGCTCGCGAAGCGGCTGTGGCTGCGCGCCGGGCTCGACGAGACCACCTGGACCGGCGGCGCGAGCGTGGCGGCCGGCGCCTTCAAGCTCGACCTGGCGGTGCTCTACAACCTGGGGGCCGCGCGCATCGGCGAGCTCTTCGGGAAGCAGAGCCTGAGCGTCATCGGCACGCTCACCTTCGACTACGCCAAGGCCTTGGAGCGGCCGAGGCCCGCCGAGGTCAGGGAATGAACTCGACGTCCAGGCCCGAGAACTCCCAGCCGCCCACGGTCACCGAGTAGTTCGAGTTGTAGAGCTGCAGGTAGAGCAGGTCGCCCGGCTTCGCCGGAGTCGGGGGCGAGGTGTAGGTGAAGGCCTGGGTGTAGCCGACCCGCACGGGCGCGAACTGGGCCGTCCACACGCCGCTGTTGGCCCCCACGGGCGGGAAGCCGACCGGCGTCCACAGCGGCGACTGGCCGGAGGTGTTGTTGAACTGGGCCAGGGCGCTGGGGGAGGCGAGGGCGGTGAAGCGCAGCGCCGGGGTGATGGAGTAGCCGCAGCTGGCGGGGGCGGTGCCGCCGAAGTCGTACTGGTAGCTCCCGCTGGTGCCGGCGCAGGCGGCGGAGAGGCGGACCACGATGCGGGAGGGCACGAACTCCTCCGGGAGGGCCACCATGACGGACAGCGAGTCGGCGGAGCCCAGGGTGATGACCGGGTAGGAGATCTGGGGCGCGGCCATGCTGCTCATGACCAGCCGCCCGCGGGAAGGCGTGACGGAGTCGTTCGCGTCGGACCAGCTGAACTCGTTCGGGCCGAGCCAGTGGTGCACGGGGTGGAGGTGGTCGGCGCGGGCCACCACCGGGGAGCTGCCGTTGAAGGTGGTGAGGGGAATCACGCCGCCGTCGGCGGTGCCGGCGTCTCCGAGGATGGTCGCCGTCACCGTGCTCGCGCCCGCGGGGCTGAGGTTGAGGCCGAAGGTCAGATCTCCGCCGGTGACGCTGAAGCTCGCGCTGCCGCCGTTGAGGCCGCCGTCGCTGCCCACCAGCAGGCCCGGCCCGACGGTGACGTTGGGCGCGCCGGGGAAGGCGCAGCTCACCACCCCCGTGGCGGGGTTGACGGTCTTCACGAAGTTGGGCCCCGTGCAGGTCCCGTCCAGCGAGAGGATTCGCTGCACCTGCGCGAAGTCGACGGCCACCACCACGTTGCCGACGCCGCCGTCGGGGAGGCTGATGCCGGCTCCGGCGGAGAGCGTGTTGACCAGGCTCGGCCGGTCTCGCACGTCGGCCCAGTGCACCGCGCCGGCCCAGGCGGAGTAGGGCACGAGGTCGAAGGGAATGCGCGAGTAGGTGACGTTGGCCGCGATGGTGATCTCGAGGAAGAGCGGCTTGTCCATCTGGCCGAGGGAGACCGCGGGGCCCTGGGCGGTCGAGGCCAGGTCCAGCTCGACGGAGAAGCAGCCGTTGGTGAACTGCAGCGTCCCCAGGGCGCTGGAGCTCGAGAAGTCGTAGCTCTTGAGCAGGGTCCCGCCGCTCGGGGCGTCGAAGAGCCGCAGGGTGACGCCCTGGGGGCCGGAGTAGGGGGCGCCGCTCGCGTCGGTGGCGCAGCCCGCGTAGCCGAGCTTCATCGGGCCGGCGTAGGACTGCGCCTGGGCGAGGGTCGACACCAGCAGGGCGAGGTAGACGGTGAGGGCGCGCATGCGTGCCGCTCCTTCAGGGGGAGAAGTAGAGCTCGACCGCGTAGATGCGGGCGCTGATGTTCGGCTGATTGAAGGTCGACTCGGAGGGGAAGCTGAACTCGACGTAGAGGTAGTCGCCGGGGCTCGGCGCCGCGCCGCTGCCGTAGACCTTGGGGGTGAGCTCGGCGATGGCGGGATCGCCGTACAACTGGCCGAGGCGGAGCGGCGCGGTGGTGTTGCCGGTGCCGGAGAGGGTGGGCGGCAGCGTGCGCGTGGTGCCGTAGTTCGCCTGGAGGTAGCCGAGGTTGGTGCCGGTGACGGTGTACTGCACGCGGAGCGTGACCTTGCGAACCGGGTACAGCGGCATCGGCACCACGAAGGAGGCGCGGTCGTAGTAGCCGAGCAAGACGTCGTCGAGCTTGGCCTGGCCGTAGCCGGCGGCCGGAAGCGGCGTGGTGACGAAGGTCGTCTCGTGCATCGCGTTCTGATCGAACGGCGAGCCGCTGGAGTAGTCCGCCACGCCCAAGACCGAGGTGGGGATGACGACGCGCTCCGGGTGGAGGTGATCGGCTCGCGCCACCAGCGGCGAGGTGCCGTTCGCGGTGGCGAGGGTGCCGGCGTCGTAGCCGCCCATGGGCTGCCCGGCGCTGTAGCTGGCGACGGTGGTGAGGCCGCCCCCGCTGGAGAAGTTGACCCCCAAGTACGGGGTGCTGGTGCTCACCGTCGACGAGCCGGCGTTCGACGACGAGGAGCCGACCAGCAGGCCCGGCCCCACCGAGAACGACGCCGCGCCGGGCGAGCCACACGACAGCGCGCCCGTCGACGGATCGATGCCCGAGAGGTACTGGCCGCCCGGGCACCCGGCGTCGGAGAGCCGCCGCTGCACCTGGGCATAGTCGACGCCGACCGTGTAGGCCGCCGTGCCCGCGCCCGCGTCGGCGCTGGTGACGACGAGCCCCTGGCCCGCGGAGAGGCTCTGCACGAGGCTCGGCCGGTCGCGCACGTCGGCCCAGTGCACCGCGCCCGCCCAGGCGGAGTAGGGCACGAGGTCGAAGGGAATGCGCGAGTAGGTGACGTTGCCGGCGATGGTGATCTCGAGGAAGAGCGGCTTGTCGAGCGCGTCGAGGGAGAGGGCGGGGCTCGAGGCCAGGTCGAGCTCCACCGAGAAGCAGCCGTTGCTGAACTGCAGCGTGCCCAGCGCGCTGGCGCTCGAGTAGTCGTAGCTCTTGAGCGGCGCGCCGCCGCTCGCCGCGTCGAACAGGCGAAGCGTGACGCCCTGGGGGCCCGAGTAGGGCGCGCCGGAGGCGTCGGTCGCGCAGCCGGCGTAGCCCACCTTCGTCGGGCCGCCGTAGCTCTGGGCGTGGGCCGCGGCGCCCGCCAGCACCGCCGCGAGGAGGATCACCGAAGCTCGAGGCGCGTGGCTCATGGATTCACCGTGTGTTGAACCGTCAGCCGGGCGCCGCCGTCGGTGGTGCCCGGGGAGGAGAGCACGAAGACCGCGCCGCGCAGGGTGGCGTTGCCGCCGCCCGAGACCGTGAGCACGCCGGCGTAGGAGCCGCCGCGCAGGCTCGGTCCACCCGCGCCGCCTCCGCTCCCTCCGCCCGAGCCGCCGCCCTGTGCGCCACCGGTGCCGCCGCCCG
>JBBIOE010000303.1:0-7173 GCA_037443525.1 Archangiaceae bacterium
GCACGCCGTCGCCGCCGGCTCGGGCGCGTTGGCCGCCGCGCCGCGGGCCAGGGCGTCGATGGCCGCGATCGGCCCCGGGCAGCTCGCCTGGTGGCAGTGCCGGCACCCCTCGAGCACGCCGTCGTAGGCGGCCTTGGGGTCGGGCTCCTTGCGATCGAAGGCCGACAGCCGCGACAGGTAGGCGATGGCGAAGCCGTCGAAGGTGGGGTTGCGATCGTCGGGCCTGGTGGGCCAACTGCAGCGCAGCTTCTTGTGCGTCGACACCAGCGCGCGCGGGAAGGGCTTGCCCTCGTCGAGCGCGGCGCGGGCTTCCTTCAGGTCCTTCTGCATGGTGCGCATCAGCGCCGCGAGCTCGCTCTGCCCGTTGGGGTTCAGCTCGGAGGGCAAGAGGTGGCCCGGGCTCCCGGGCACGCCGGGGACCAGCGCCGTCTGCCCCGTGCAGGGCGGCTCGGGCGGCGGCTTGGGGGCCTCGGGCGCGGACGGCCTGGTGCAGCCCAAGCCGAGCAGCAGGAGAACGGCGAACGGCGGTGCGCGCATCGGCTACCTCTTCTTCCCCTGGGCCTTCGCCACCGCGCCCTTGAGCTGCACCGGGCACAGGCGGAGGCCGCCGTCGATGAGGGCCAGGACCCACTTCCCGGTGGGGTGCCAGTACACGGTGCCGACCCGGGCGTCCTCGCGCAGGGAGGGCGTGGCGCACACCTGCTTCTTGCCGTTCGCCTCGAGCACGAAGCCCGGCGACTCGCCGTCGGTCTCCAGCTCCGGCAGCACGCGCACCGCGCCCATCTGCGGCGACGGCTCGGGCAGCACCAGCTTCGCCCTCCAGTCGAGCGGCGCGCGGTTCGGGTCGACGAAGCGCACGCAGCTCAGCCCGCGCTCGTCGGTGCGGTCCATCTCGTTGAGCGCGGCCGGCCACGTCGGGTTCCCGGCCTGGTCGGTGGCGCAGAAGAAGAGGTCCGTCGACTCGTTGTAGCCCTTCGTCTCGTAGACCAGCCAGCTCCCGTCCTTGGAGAAGCCGTGGAAGGTGTCCTTGTCGGCGAGGGCCGGCGCCGCGAGGCCGAGCGAGAGGAGGACGACGCGAAGCGAACGCATCGGCGACCTTCAGGGCGCGACCGGCGCCGCGGGCGCAGGCGCGGGCGTCTCGACCGGCGCGGGGGCGGGGGCCTCCGCCTTGGCCTCCAGCGGCGGCGGCGCATTCACGCACACCGTCGCCTCGCAGCGCTGGCCGCTCCCGCAGTCGGAGTCCTGCCCGCAGCGGCGCTTGTACTCGGAGAGCAGCTTGAGCCGGTACCCGTCTTGGCCCTCGGGCATCGTCACCACCAGCACCGGGTTGTCGTCGTAGGTGCGCTTGTCGGCCTGGAGCACCACCGTGCCGTCGGCGGCCGAGGTCACGCTCTGCCTGGTCTTCTGCTCGCCGAGCTCCACCTTGGCGCCGGCCACCGGCTTGTCGTTGAGCCGCTCCAGCACGATGAGCTTCACCGGCGGGCCCTTGGGCTCGGTGACGAAGGCACGGTACTGCGGGCGCAGGGCACAGGCCGACAGCGCGAAGGACAGAGCGAGAACGGCGAAGAAACGCATGGAGCGCTTCTCCCCTGTCCCAAGGAAAAGTTCCAGCGTGGAGGCGGGTGGGTGCGCCTCGACGGGCTCGGGCGAACGAAGAGCACCTCCCCGTTCGGCTCGTGGCCCGTCGAAGCCGGAGTCCGGCGTCAGACCTTCGCGCCGGCCGTCTTCTGGAAGCCGCCGTTGAACTCGGTGAGCGCCTTGTTCAGCTCGGGGTCCGAGGGCTGCTTCTTCGCGTCGACGGGGAACTCCTTCTTCTCCATCAGGCGCTTCTCGATCTCCGGGTACTTCGCGGAGCAGAACTCGATGAACTCCTTGCCCCAGCGCGCGATGTCGGTGACCGGAATGTCGCGCAGCCAGCCGCGCTTGCCCGCGTCGTCCTTGTTGGTGCCGGCGTAGAGCTGCATCACCTGCCTGGCGATGCTCATCGGCTCGTACTGGCCCTGCTTGAGGATCTCGGTGAGGCGGGAGCCGCGGGCGAGCACTTCCTGGGTCGCCTTGTCGAGGTCCGAGCCGAACTGGGCGAAGGCCGCCAGCTCGCGGTACTGGGCGAGGTCGAGCTTCAGGGTGCCGGCGACCTGCTTCATCGCCTTCACCTGCGCCGCCGAGCCCACGCGCGAGACCGAGATGCCGACGTTGATGGCCGGGCGCACGCCCGACATGAAGAGGTCGGTCTCGAGGAAGATCTGCCCGTCGGTGATGCTGATGACGTTGGTGGGGATGTACGCCGACACGTCGCCGGCCTGGGTCTCGATGATGGGCAGGGCGGTGAGGCTGCCGGCGCCCTCGGCGTCGGAGAGCTTGGCCGCGCGCTCCAGCAGGCGGGAGTGGATGTAGAACACGTCGCCCGGGTACGCCTCGCGGCCCGGCGGGCGGCGCAGGAGCAGCGACAGCTGACGGTAGGCGACCGCCTGCTTCGACAGGTCGTCGTAGATGATCAGCGCGTGCATCTTGTTGTCGCGGAAGTACTCGCCGATGGCGCAGCCGGCGTAGGGCGCGAAGAACTGCATCGGGGCCGGGTCCGACGCGTTGGCCGCGACGACGCAGGTGTACTCCATGGCGCCGTACTTGGTGAGCTTGTCCACCACCTGCGCCACCGTCGACTGCTTCTGCCCGATGGCCACGTAGATGCAGAACATGTTCTGCCCACGCTGGTTGATGATGGCGTCGAGGGCGACGGCGGTCTTGCCGGTCTGCCGGTCGCCGATGATGAGCTCGCGCTGGCCGCGGCCGACGGGCACCAGCGCGTCGAGGGCCTTGAGGCCGGTCTGCATCGGCTCGTGCACGCCCTTGCGCTTCACGATGCCGGGCGCCTTGAGCTCGATGCGGCGGAACTCGGTGGAGCCGATGGGGCCCTTGCCGTCGACGGGGTTGCCGAGCGGGTCCACCACGCGGCCGAGCAGCTGCTTGCCGACGGGGAGCTGGGCGATCTCTCCGGTGCGCTTGCAGGTGTCGCCCTCGCGGATGTGCTTCGCGTCGCCCATGATGGCCACGCCGACGTTGTCCTCCTCGAGGTTGAGCACCAGGCCGCGGACGCCGTTGGTGAACTCCACCAGCTCGCCGGACTGCGCGGTCTCGAGGCCGTACACGCGCGCGATGCCGTCGCCGACGGAGAGCACGGTGCCCGTCTCGGAGACGGAGACCTGCTTGCCGTAGTCCTTAATCTGCTCCTTCAAGATGCGGCTGACTTCGTCGGCGCGAATCTGCATGTCGTACTCCTGGCGAGGTTCTCGGCGCGTGGCGAATACCACGCTCCTCGCTCCTGCAAAACGAATTCGATGGGTTGCGCTCGGGCCCTCTACGGGCCGGGCGGGGAGGCAGAGAAAGGGCCGGCGGGCGGGCGCCTGGGCTCCTCGGGCGAGGCGGCGTCGGCGATGGCGCGGGCGAGGAGCCGGGCCAGGCAGTCGGCGCCCCAGTCGTTCATGTGGAGCGCGTCGGGGGCAAGGAAGGCGTCCCAGTCGGGCCGGGCCAGAGCCCACCCGCGCATCACCTGGTAGCGAGGGAAGAGGTCGACGCCGCTGGCCTCGGCGGCCGCGCGCAGGGAGGCGAGGAGCGCGTCGCGATCGGGGCTGTCCCGCACCGCGGGCGCGAACTGGGGGCCCACCAGCACCACGTCTGCGCCGGCCTTGCGGAGGCGGTCGAGCTCGTGCTCCAGCCGCGGCTCCAGCGAGAGAGGGGCGCGGTGGTGGAGGAGCGCGTTGGTGCCGAGCTGCCAGACCACCAAATCCGGCGTGCCGCGCGCGAGCACCTGATCGAGCTGCGCCACCATCTCCTCCAGCTCCGCGCCGGGAACGCCGCGGTTCTCCACGGTGAGGCGCTGGCCGGGGAAGCGCGCCGAGAGCCAGGCGGCGAGGCGAGCCGGGTAGGCGTGCTCGGGTGAGCTGGTGCCCGCGCCGGAGGTCGAGGAGGAGCCGAGGGCGACGATGGAGAGCGGCCGGTGCGCCGCCAGCCGTTGCCCCAGGTGGGAGAGCGTGCGGGAGAAGCGGAGCAGCTCGGGCGGGGCGTCGCAGACGCGCGGCGCTTCGGCGTGGGCCGTCGCGGCGAGCGCGAGGGCGAGGGCGGCGAACAGGCGCCCCAAAGCGGCGCTCTGCCCGGCGGGCCGCGCCCGGTCACTGACTCGTTCTCCACCGGCTGGCGGGTCGCTGCTCGCGGGCATCACGTCACTCCCCCTGACGGCGGGGACCTCCCGCCTCGGTCCTCGCTACCCCGGCTCGGTCGGCCGCCCGTCGTCGTGGGTGGCGGCGCCGCTCTCGGCGATCTCGGCCACCAGCTCCCAGGGCCCCTGGGGCGGCCGCCGCACCTCCACCTCGACCAGGGGAATGGCGTGGCCGGTGGGGAGCTGCACCGCCAGCGCCGCCAGGTCGTCGAGCGCCACGGCCGACGGCGGCACCAACAGCGCCAGCACCGCCGGCACCGTGGTGCGCAGCGGGCGCTCCTTCCGCGCCGGCGGGCAGACGAAGCGCAGCACGCGGCACAGCCTTCGGCCGCGCTGCATCAGCCACGCTGCCGGCGTGCGGGCGCCATCGCCGTCGTCACCGTCCGACAGGCGTGACCTCGTCGCGGCGGTTCTTGGCCCAGGCGTCCTCGCTGTGCGCGGGGTCCTCCGGGCGCTCGGCGCCGTAGCTGATCTCGTCCACCTGCCCCGCGTCGACGCCCAGGGCCACCAGGTAGCGCCGCGCCACGTCGGCCCGGCGGTGGCCGAGCACCATGTTGTACTCCTGCGTGCCGCGCTCGTCGCAGTGACCCTCGATGCGCACCTTCACCCCGCGCCGCGCCTTGAGCGCGTCGGCCGCCTTCACCAGCGCCTGCTGGCCCTCGGCGGTGAGCCGGTCCTGGTCGAAGGCGAAGCGCACCTGCGCCGCGCGGAGGATGGCGTCGAGCTTGTCCAGGTCGTCATTGGTCGGCGTCGGGTTCGCCACCACCGGCGTCACCTCGACCTGCTTGGGCGGCGCCGGCGGCGCGGGCCGCGTCACCACCTCGTTCTGCACCGCCTTCGGCTGATGCGCGCAGCCCACGCCCACCACCGCCACCGCCGCCATCACCAGCTTCAGAGTGAATCGTCGCATCGGTCTCTCTTTCGTTTGAGGTCAAACGTACAGCGCCGGGTATCACAGGCAAAGGGCACGCCATTCGTAAGGCCGCGCCGCGGCGGGCGGGGGGAGCGGCTCCATGTGGAGTAACGCCCCGCTGGGCGGCGGCAGCGTCCCTTTTCTCTACAGCCCGTCATGAGCCGAGGCCGCGATGACGATTTGACTGCAAAGCACATGAGCGCTAGCGAGGGAGGTTCCCCGAATGCGCGAAACGTCACGCGTGCTGGCGCGGTTGGTGCGACGCGCCTTCCCACTCGAGTCCCAGCACCTCTTCGCGCTCACCGTCGCGGTGGGCGTGGTGTGCGGGCTGCTGGCGGTGGCGTTCCACGAGGCCATTCGCGGCGCGGAGGCGCTGTTCATCGACCGGGCGACGCACGCCCCCGGCGCGAGCTGGATCGCCTGGACCATCCTCACTCCGGCGCTGGGTGGGCTGGTGGCCGGCCTGGTGCTGGCCTTCGTCGTCCCCGGAGCGCGGGGCTCGGGCATCCCCCAGGTGAAGGCGGCCTTCGCCCTGGGCGGCGGGCACGTGCCCTTCAAAGACATGGTGGGGAAGTTCTTCCTCGCCTCGCTGCAGCTGGGCACCGGCGCGTCTTTGGGGCGAGAGGGCCCCACGGTGCAGCTGTGCGGCGGCGCGGCGAGCGCGTTGGCCCGCCTGACTGCCCTGAACCCCAAGGACGCGCGGCGGCTGTTGCCGGTGGGCGTGGCGGCCGGCGTGGCGGCCATCTTCAACGCGCCCATCGCGGCGGTGACCTTCACCATCGAGGAGATCGTCGGCACGCTGGACCACGCGGTGCTCTCCGGCGTGGTGGTGGCGGCGGCGCTCGCGGCGGTCATCGAGCGCAGCCTGCTCGGCGCGCACCCGGTCATCGAGGTGCGCCAGGCCTATGGGCTCGACCACCCGTCCTCGCTGGTGGTCTACGCGCTGCTCGGCGTCGTCGCCGGGTTCGTGGCCATCGGCTTCACCGACCTGCTCCTCTCGCTCCGGCTCGGCTTCCGGCGGCTGAAGGCGGTGCCGGTGTGGGCCCAGCCGGCCCTGGGCGGGCTGGCCACGGGCGTGTTGGCGGTGCTGGTGCTCGGGGGGCTCGGCACCACCGGCGTCACCGGCGGTGGGTACGCGGCGATGGGCAAGGCGCTCGCGGGGGAGCTCGGCTTCCAGGTGCTGGTGGTGCTGTGCGTGGTGAAGGTTCTCGCCACCTCGTTCGCCTACTCCAGCGGCGGCGCGGGCGGCGTCTTCGCCCCCACCCTCTTCGTCGGCGCGATGCTCGGCGGCGCGCTGGGCTACGTCGACGTCGCCCTCTTCGGGCACGAGACGAAGCAGCTCGGCGCCTTCGCGCTGGTCGGCATGGGCGCGGTCTTCGCCGGCGCCGTCCGCGCCCCCATCACCTCGGTGCTCATCATCTTCGAGATGACCGGCGGCTACGGGCTGGTGCTGCCGCTGATGCTGTCGAACATGACCGCCTACGTCATCGCCAAGCGGCTCCGGCCGACGCCGCTCTACGACGCGCTCCTCGAGCAGGACGGCGTGGTGCTGCCGCGCGCGGAGCTGCGGCGGGGAGTCGACACCTCTCCAGCGCCGGCCTTCGAGCCGCTCCCGGCCATGGCTGCGCTGGCGAGCGCGCTCCCCTCGGACCAAGGAGAGCCGGCGGACGCGCGGAAGCCCGAGCGCGCGACACCGGAGACCTCGTCGGCCGTCCACGCGCCTGCCTCGGAGGGGGCGGCGGCGAGCACGCGCCTCGACGAGCTCCGATACCTCTCCGCCACACCGCAGACGGCGGGCGGCGTCACCACGGGGCACGCGCCGGAGCGCGCGACGAGCGCAGCCGAAGTGGCCGAGGCGCTCTCGGCTGCGCCGGCCCTCGAGGAGAGCCGAGGCGGCGCACCGACGCTGCGCCTCGCGCCCCCGGCGGCGAAGGCGCAGGCCGACGTCTCAGCGTCATCAGGGCCCGGGTCGCCGGGCGCCGCTCGCTGGGCGCGGCCGACACCGGTCATCCCCAGGGGCAGCGTCGCCGCGGAGCTCGCGCCCGAG
>JBBIOE010000304.1:0-7025 GCA_037443525.1 Archangiaceae bacterium
CGCCGAGCTCGGTGGGTACACCTCGCCGAAATCGTCGGGCGGCCCGCCCGGCACCATCACCATCGGTCGCGGCCTCAAACGCGTCACCGACCTCGCTGCCCTCATGCCCCGACTCCATGAGAAACGTGATCAATGCTGAGGAGCGAAGTCGACGGCCCGCCGGAGCCGCAGTTGTGGGGCGGGTCCCTCGACTTCGCTCGGGACGAACGGCGTGGGATGTGACGAATCATGAGCGCTCAGCGTGAACGGAGGTCGAGGCGCTCGGGGGAACGGTGGTCGGCACCCTTCGACGCCGCTCAGGGTGAACGGGTGCTCGGCACGCTTCGACGCTCAGCGTGAACGCAGGTCGAAGCGCGCGGGGGAACCGCTCCCTCGAGCGGGGGGCTATCGCGTTCCTGGAATCCGACGTATTGCGCCCGCCCATGCCCGTCGAGCTCGTCAAAGAGGGCCTCAAGCTCGTCGGCTCGACGCTGTGCCTCGACGCGCACCGCAAGACGCGGCTGTCCTTCGTCTCCCACGCGCACGGTGACCACATCGCCCGCCACGCGCGCATCATCGCCTCCAAGGAGACCGCCGCCCTCGCCGCTCACCGCCTGGGCCGCCTGGAGGAGGTCCACACCGCTCCCTTCGGCCGCCGCTTCGAGCTCGACGGCCTCTCCCTCGAGCTCTTCTCCGCCGGCCACATCCTCGGCGCGGCGCAGCTCCGCGTGACCCGCGAGGACGGCCACCGCCTCGTCTTCACCGGAGACCTGGGCCTCCAGCCCAACGCCACCACCCCGCCCGCCGACGTGGTCGCCGCCGATACGCTCGTCCTCGAGTCGACCTTCGGCCACCCGCGCTTCCGCTTCCCCCCGCGCGAGCAGGTCTTCGACGAGGTCTTTGCCTGGGCCAAGGGCGCCCTGGAGCGCGGCCTGCGCCCCCTCGTCTACGCCTACGCCCTCGGCAAGGCCCAGGAGGCGGTGAAGCAGCTCTCCCAGCGCGGCCTCTCCCTCTGCGTGCACCCCGACATCCACGCGCTCAATGACATCTACCGCGCCCACGGCGTCGAGCTCCACGCCCGCCCGTTCGATGGCCTCTTTCACGACGGCGAGGTCGGCGTCTTCCCGCCGTGGGGACGGTCGCGCGAGCTCCGCCACGTCGAGCGCAAGGTCACCGCCGTGCTCACCGGCTGGGCCCTCGACCCGGGCATCGAGCGCCGCTACGGCGCCGAGCGCGCCTTCCCCATCTCCGACCACGCCGACTTCCCCTCGCTCCTCGCCTTCGCCAAGGCCACCGGCGCCCGAGAGGTGCTCACCCACCACGGCTACGCCGCCGAGCTCGCGCAGTCGCTCCGCGACGTGGGCGTGCTCGCCCGTCCCGTGGACAAGGCGCTGCAGCTCGCCCTGCCGCTCTGAAGGTTCGGCGGGCGTTCCTTGACTGGCACCCTCGCGCAGGTGAGACCTGCGCCATGGGCGACTCGATCAAGGCGCTGCGACAGGTGCTGTTGGGAGAGGTCGCCGGCGCCACCGTCACCCGTGCCGACCTCGCCGGAGACGGCACGCTCGTCCTCGACGCCGCGCTCATGAGCGCCGCCGGCTTCGTGGAGCACGAGAAGGTCGAGGTCTACGACGCCACCTGCGGCACGCGGCTCTCGATGCCGGTCGTCTCGGGCGAGAAGGGCGCGGTCGCCGTCACCGGCGCCGCCGCGCACCTCGTGCACCAGGGAGACGTCGTGGCCGTGGCCGCCTACGGCTGGGTGAAGGAGAAGGCCGCCGCGCGGCACTCGCCCCGGCGGGTGAAGGTCGACGGGCAGAATCGCATCGCCTCGCGCACCGGAGGCGCCGCGCTCCCGCTCGAGACGAAGGACCCGAAGAAGGAGAAGAAGGCGCCGGAGCCGATCACCCTCCGCCGCTCGCCGAAGAAGGGCGCGTGAGCGGCTGCCACCTCCGGGGTGCCGCGCGAATCCAGGCTCGCCTCCGATGGTCAGCCGAGCTATCGCACGCGCATGCGCTCGACTCGAATCCTCTCCGCGCTCATCGCGCTGACGCTCTCGGCGTGCGGCTCGTCCCCGAAGGTACCGCGCAACGCCGCGGACGGCGTGCTCGACCTGCAGCCTCACCCCTTTGGCGTCGGTGTCACCTACGCCGTCGGCTCCAAGGTGCCGTTCACCGTCGCCGATGAGTGCCAGTGCAACGTCCTCGGCTCCGCGGGGCCGATCTCGACGTGCAGCTACGACGCGGTCATCGAGGTCGGCGAGGTGACGCTGCCGAGCTCGCTCTCGCTGGTGTCGAAGTCGGCCTCCACGCCCACGGGCGCGATGTGCCCGGAGCGGATCGAGTACGGCAGTCCGCCCGCCCAGGAGGTGCCCGCGACCGTGGTCGTCTCGGCCGACGCCGCCGGCAGCGCCGAGGTGAAGGTGGCGGCGCGAATGAGCGACGGCTCGTCGCGGACCGCCTCGTACCCCATCACCGTGGTCGAGCCGGCCACGAGCTCGTTCCTGTTCACCTGCGACGATCCGGGCACCCGTCTGGACGTCGAGCCACGCGCGGTCGAGCCGCTGCTGGTCGAGACGAGGCGGACGTTCGAGCTCCGGGCGCGGCTCGAGGACGCCACGGGCGCGTCCACCAACGCGGTGGGCTTCCTTCCCTTCACCGTGACTCCCGGGTCGTTCGCCGCGGTGGGCTCCGTCGCCAGCGACGGCGGGCTCAGCGACGTGCTCCCCGAGAACGTCTCCCTCACCGTGGGCGCGACCGCCCAGACGGGCACGCTCGCGTTCACCGTCGCGGACCGCGCGGTGAAGCGCTTCGAGAGCTTCACGCCTGACCAGCTGACCGAGATTCGAGCGGTGACGAATCGCCAGTTCTTCACCTACCCGATCGGCGCGAGCTCGAGCGTGCACCAGACGGTCGTCGTCGCCGGGTTGGTGGGAGCCCGGGCCGTGTGCTTCACCCGGCAGCCCGTGCGCGCGACCTCGCGGACTCCGTCGATCTGCGCGCCCAGCTCGGGTCCGGGCGCCGACGGAGGCGCCGGCGCGGTGCTCTCCCAGCCGTTCTTCGACGTGTTCACCCACGCGGCGGGCACCTGCGTGCTCGACGTGATGCTCGAGCGCGTCGGCGCCCGGCTCACGTCGACGCTGACCATCGAGGTGAAGTAGGCGCTTCGCGCGCGCGGCGGCGGTACGGTTGCGCCATGGCGGCCAAGCGCGCGACCGCGGACGACGAGCTCAACCGCCTCAAGGCGGGCACCGCCGATCCGCAGTCCCCGGAGGCCACCGCCGCCATCCGCGCCGCGTTGGAGAGCAAGCACGCGCGGGTCGCCGCCGCCGCCGCGAAGCTCATCAAGGCACGCCAGCTCGAGGGCTTCACCGCCGCGCTGCAGGCCACCTACGCCCGCTTCCTCGAGGACCCCGTGAAGCGCGACCCCGGGTGCCTCGCGAAGCTCGCCGTCCTCGAGGCCCTCGACTTCACCGAGGCCATGGTGGAGGAGCCCTTCGTCTCCGCGCTGTCGCTGACGCAGCCGGAGCCAGCCTGGGGCCCGCCCGTCGACTCCGCGGCGCCCTGCCGCGCCCGGGCCATCCTCGCCCTCGCGCGCATGGGTCACACCGACGTCGTGCTGCACGGCGGAGTCCTCCTCGCGGACAAGCACGCCTCCGTCCGGGTCGCCGCCGCGGACGCGCTCGGCGGCTGCGGCGTCCATCACGCGGCCGGCGTGCTGCTCCTCAAGATCGAGCTGGGCGACGAGGACCCGCTCGTCCGCCTCGCCTGCCTGTCGGGGGTGCTGACCCTCGCGCCCGAGCTGGCGATGGTCCGCTTCACGCCGATGCTCGCGAGCCACGACGACGAGGTCCGCGAGCTCGCGGCCCTCTGCTTCGGGCAGTCCAATCGCGCCGACGCCGGCGCCGCGCTCATCGCCGCGGTGAAGGCCTGCGTGAGCGAGCGGGAACGGGAGGAGCTGTTGCGCGGGCTCGGGCTTCATCGCGCGGACGCTTCGCTCGAGGCGCTCCTCGAGATCATCGCCCGCCCCGGGCTGGAGGGAGCCAAGGCCGCCATTCGCGCGCTCACGCCCCGGCGCTTCGAGCCGGGCGTGCGAGCCCGGGTCGAGAAGGCCGTCGCCGGGCGCGTGGAGCTCGTGCGCGCGGTGAACGAGGCGTTTCGGGTCGAGGAGTGAGGGGAGGTCGCGCCCTTCGACGGGCTTAGTGGGTTGGCCGAGCTCCGGAACCTGCCACCGTTCAGTCCGAGCGACGTCGAGGACCTCGGCTGAACCGATCGGATTCCGGAGCCTCCCGGCCCTCGACGTAGCCTGTCCTGGGCGGAGCCGAAGGGCTCGGGCTGAACGGAGTCGCTCTTCCGATCAACCCTCTCACGCCTGCGGCAGCTGCGCGGCCATCTGCTCCACGTGCATCGTGGCCTCGGCCAGGTACGCCAGACGGCGCAGGCGCACTTCTTCGGGCAGCCCGGCGAAGGCGCGGAACGCATCGCCCAGCGCGGGCCGGTTCCCCTGCGTCGCGATGTGGGCCAGGTCCTGCGCGGTCTCGGTGGAGTCCACCGCCTCTTCCCAGTTGTTGTCCGGGTTGAAGCCGGCCTCGAGCAGCGCGGTGAAGAGCTGCGCCGCCGCCAGCCGAATGCGCAGCTCGCCGACGTACTCCAGCGGCTCCTTCCACGCCTTCAGCTCCAGCAGCGCCCCGGTGGACCGCGGGTCGACGTCGCCGGTCGGGTCCTCGACCTCCATCGCCTCGCGCAGCACGTCCATCAGCACCTCGATGGCCGGCGCGGAGGGCGCCACGTCCTCACCGCACTCCTTCAGGTACATCACCGCCAGGTGCGACTCCTCGGTGCCGTTGTGAACCACCTCGCGCGCCCGCACCACCGCCTGGTTGTCCGGCACGGGACGGCGGCCCTCGAGGCGCGTCTTCACCGCCTCGCGGTAGAGGTGCTCGAGGCTCGTGCCCGGCATCATGCGCACCGGCACCGGCAGCTTCAGCTCCGGCACGTCGAGCACCCACACCGGCGGGTTGGCGATGTGCTTCATCCCTCGGAAGAGCAGGGTGCCCGCCGGATCCTGCGGGCGGAAGGGCGGCAGCTCGGACTCCGGCGTCGACGGGCCCATGCCCATCACCGCCGCGCGCTGCTCGCGGGTGAAGCTGGTGATGCCCACGGCCGGCGGAGGAGGAGGCGGCGGCGCGTCCTCGCCGTCCAGGCCCACGCAGCGGTCCATGTCGCAGTCGTCGAACTCGACCTCCTCGAGCCCCTTGGCCCCGGTGAAGTCGCAGCGCAAGAGCTTCATGCGCTCGAAGGTCGCGCCCGCCACGTTCACCCCGCGGAAGTCGCACTCCTGCAGGCGCCCGCCGTGGAAGTACGCGTTGGTCAGATCGGTGTTGCGGAAGGTCACCTTGGAGAGGTCGACCTTCTCCCACTCGCTGCCCACGAGCCCCAGGTCAGACAGGTCGGCGTTGGCCGAGAAGAGCTGCGTGAAGGTGGCGCCGGTGTGGTCCGTCGCCACGCGCCCGTCCTTGCGCATCTGGTTCCACTGCTTGGACCCTGACTTCAAGAGCTCGTCGATGGTGGGTTGCTTCTTCGCCATGATGGACGCGGCTTCTAGCCGCCCGCGTGATGGGCTGCCACAGTCGAGTGCACGCTCAGCGTCGATTCGACGCGCGCTTTGGGGACCCACACTTCTGGGCTAAGTCCACCGCAGTGCTCGAGTACCGAATCAGCGAGGACTACGCCGGCGTCCGCCTGGACAAGTTCCTCAAGAAGACGCTGTCCACCGTCCCCACCTCGCACCTGTTCAAGATGATTCGGGTGAAGAAGGTGCGGGTGAACGGCAAGCGCGCGAAGCCCGAGCAGGAGCTGCAGAAGGACGACGTGGTGACGGTGCGCGGCGACGAGAAGCAGCTCAAGAAGGACGATCGCCCTCGGACGCCCGCCCCCGCGCCGCCGGTCGACCTGGCCGACCTCCACGTCCTGTACGAGGACGACTGGATGCTGGTGCTCGACAAGCCCTCGGGCATGGCCGTGCACACCGGCAGCGGCATCACCGGCGGCACGGTGGTGGACCTGGTGCGCGCGTACCTGGGCCCCAAGGCGGTGCGGAACGACTTCGCCGCCAGCCCCGCGCACCGCCTCGATCGCGAGACCAGCGGCGTGCTGGTGGTGGCCAAGCGGCGCCCGGCGATGGTGCACTTCACCGCCGTCTTCACCCACCACACCGCGAAGAAGCGCTACCTGGTGCTGGTGAAGGGCCACATGCCGCGGCCGAGCGGGCTCATCGACGTGGCCCTCCCCGAGCACCAGCAGACCCGCGAATCGCGCGAGCGCCGCGGCGTCAACCTCCAGGAGGCCCGCACGCGCTACCAGGTGGTGGCCAATGGTGAGGACTGCGCCTACGTCGAGTGCGTCATCGAGACCGGCCGCACTCACCAGATTCGCAGGCACTTCGCGGCCATCGGCCACCCGGTGGTGGGCGACACCAAGCACGGGGACTTCGCCTTCAACCGCGAAGCCCGGGCCCGGTGGGGGCTGACGCGCCTGTTCTTGCATGCCCAGCGCCTCGAGGTGCCGCACCCCGAGAGCAAGAAGCGGCTGGTCTTCGAGGCCCCCCTGCCGAACGACCTGGTAGCCGCGCTCGAGCGCACTGGACTTGGAGTACCCAACGTTGGCAGGAAGGCGAACGATGGCTGACGAGCTGAACCCCCCGCCCGAGGCGGCCCCCGCTCCCGCCTCCGCCGAGCCGAGCCAGGCGCCACCGGCGGAGCCGCGCCTGGTGTTGGTCGACGTGCCTCCGGCGCGCTGGTGGAAGCTGCCCCTCAAGTGGGCGGCGTTCGGCGTGCTCCTGGCCTTGACCGCGGCGCCGTTCGGCTACCTGTTCGTGTCCTGGAAGTACTCCGACGGTCTTCCCGACATTCCGAAGGTCGACGAGTACCGGCCGCCGGTGCTCACCGAGGTCTACACGCAGGACGCGGTGCTGGCGGGCGAGTTCTACAACGAGCGCCGCAAGGTCGTTCCCTACGAGCGCATCCCCAAGCGGCTGGTGCAGGCCTTCATCGC
>JBBIOE010000305.1:0-6997 GCA_037443525.1 Archangiaceae bacterium
CGGCGCCACCCGCGAGGGCGCGCCGCCGCTGCTCGCCCTCGCCCAGCACCACGGCGCGCCGAGCTTCCGCCCGCTGCTGTCGAAGCTGCGCCACGACCTCGCCCAAGGCCTCACCTCCACGCAGGCGCTGGTGCGCAGGGACGCGGCCAACCTGGACTGCCGGCTCGCCGCCGCCCTCGATCGCCTCGATGGCGCGCTCCAGGAGACGCTCGCCTGCGGCAAGGGCGAGTGGCCGGAGCCCTGGCGGGTGGCGCTGGGCCTGAACGAGCTCGCCAACGGAGAGCTCGCCGATCCGGCCCGCCGCTTCGCCGTCGCCGGGCCCTACCTCGAGCGCCCGGAGTCCCAGGTGCGCCTCGCCGCCCTGCACGCCCTCGCCGAGGCCAGGGCGCCGGGCGTGGCCGAGGCGGTGGAGAAGCTCCTCCGCGGCAAGGACGTGGTCGTCGCCGCCGCCGCCGCCGATCTGCTGGCGCGGCAGGGCGACTGGGCGTCCACGCCGTCGGTCATCGCCCTGGCCGAGCGGCCCTCGCTCACCGAGGACGTGATGCCCACCGTCGCCGAGGCCCTCGCGCTCATGGAGGCCCGCAGCGCGATTCCCCTGCTCGAGAAGTGGCTCGCCTCGGGGAACGTCACCGTGCGCAACGCCGCCGCCGAGGCGCTCACCAGGCTCAAGGGGCACCCGGTGAAGGCCCGCCGCGTCGAGCTCGAGGAGGCCGACGAGTACGAGCCCGTCGACGCCGACACCCACCTCGTCTTCGAGACGAAGAAGGGCGAGATCGTGGTGAAGCTCGACGTCGACAACGCCCCGCGCACCTCCGCGCACATGGCGAAGCTCGCGCGCGACGGCTTCTTCGACGGCCTCGATTTCCACCGCGTCGTCCCGGACTTCGTGGCCCAGGGCGGAGACCCCCGCGGAGACGGGGAGGGCGGGCCCGGCGCCTCCATCCGCTGCGAGCTCAACGCCGTGCCGTACTTCCGCGGCGTGGTCGGCATGGCGCTCGCCGGCAAGGACACCGGCGGCAGCCAGTTCTTCTTCACGCTCTCCGATCAACCCCACCTCGACGGGCGCTACACGGCCTTCGGCGTCATCACCAAGGGCCTGTCGGTCGCCGACGCCCTGCTGGAGGGCGACGCCATCACCCGGGTGCGCGTCGTCGACCCGTAGGCGCCGCTCCGAAGTCAACGACGCGGTGCGTTAGGTCGCGTTCTTCGCCGCTGGTCGAGCCCGTCCCGATGTCGGTTTCGCCCTCACCCCGAGGAGATTTGTTTATGGGGCGCATGCTCGTCGCGTAGCATTTCTCCCCTATGCGGAAGGGCGAGGGCGCGAAGGACAAGGCGGGTGGGGCCACCGCGGAGTCGAACGGTCGAGTGCCGGTGATCGTGATGGGCCTGGGCTTCATCGGCCAGGAGATCTGCCGGGCGGCGCTCTCGTCCGAAGAGGTCGAGCTCATCGGCGCGGTGGACACGAGCCCCACCCTGTCGGGCAAGACGCTCACCGACGTGCTCGGCGTGCCCGCGGGCACCTTCAAGGTGCAGCCCAGGCTGGAGGCCGCCGTCGGTCGGAGGAAGGGCGTCGTTCTCCTCCACGCCACCGGCTCTCGCCTGCTCAAGGTGAAGCAGCAGCTCTTCGACGCCATCGACCTGGGCCTGCACGTCGTCTCCACCTGTGAGGAGCTGGCCTTCCCGTACTTCGCCCACCCCGAGGTGGCGGAGGCGCTGGAGGCCGCGGCCAAGAAGGCCGACGTCAGCGTGCTCGGCACCGGCGTCAACCCCGGCTTCGTGCTCGATCGAATGGTGGCCACCTTGGGCCAGGTCTGCGGGCCGGTGCGCCACGCCAAGGCCGTCCGGGTCGTCGACGCCCGCACCCGCCGCGAGGCCCTGCAGCGGAAGATCGGCGCCGGCCTCACCGAGGAGGAGTTCTTCAAGCTGGTGGAGCACGACGGCCTGGGCCACGTGGGCCTGGTCGAGTCCACCGCCCTGTGCGCGCTGGGCCTGGGCCTCGACTGCGACGACTTCGAGGAGGAGCTCGCGCCCGTCTTCGCCGAGGAGGACATCACCGGCGGCGCCTTCGTGGTGAGGAAGGGGCGGGTGGCGGGCATTCACCAGACGGCCACCGGGCTGATCGACGGCCAGGAGCGCATTCGGCTCGAGCTCACCCTCGCGGTGGGCGCCGACGAGCCGGGCGATCGCATCGAGATCGACGCCGACCCGAAGGTGAGCCTCGTCATTCCCGGCGGCGTCGCGGGAGATCGCGCCACCGCCAACACGGTCGTCAACGCAGCCCCGCGCGTCGCCTCGGCTCAGCCGGGGCTGCTCACGGTCTTGGAGCTCCCCGCTGGACGGTAGCTGGAGGGATACCGCCTCATGCTCGATCGGTCCGCCGTAGGTCGCAGCACCCCGCCGACGTTGAACGAAGTGGAGAAGGGCGTCATTCGGCGCTTCGCCGAGGCCATCGGCGACTTCAACCCGGTCTCCTTCGACGCCGAGTACGCCAAGGGCACAGGCCTCACCGGCGTCACCGCGCCGCCCGGCTTCGTCTGCGCCCTCTCCAGCGGCGCCGACCTGAAGGAGCTTCTGGGCGTGCCGCTCAAGAACCTGCTCCTGGCCGAGGTCACCTTCGAGTACGAGCGCCCCATCGTCGCCGGCGACCGGCTCCTGATCAGCTCGCGGGTCACCGACGTCTCCGAGCGCCCAGGGCCAGCCGGCAAGGTCGAGGTGGCGGTGCTGGAAGACGAGGGCAAGGACACCGAGGGGCGCCTGGTCTACCGCGCCCGCCGCACCTTCGTGGTTCGCGCGTCGAGGGAAGCCTAGATGGTCGCCCGGAAGCTCTACTTCGAGAACGTCCGCGTCGGCGACGAGATCCCCGCGGTGGCCAAGGCCCCAATCGATCGCGTGCAGCTCGCGCGCTACGCCGGCGCCACCGGCGACTTCAACTCCATCAACGTCGACGAGGCCTTCGCCCGCTCGCTCGGCATGCCCTCGGTCATCGCGCCCTCCAGCCTGGGGCTGAACTTCCTCGGGCAGCTCGTCACCGACTGGGCCCGCGGCGCCCACGTCAAGCGCATGTCGACCAAGTTCATTCGCACCCTCTGGCCGGGCGACACCCTGGTCTGCAAGGGCCGGGTGACCGACCGCTGGGGCCAGGACGGGCGCTACTTCGTCGAGCTCGACGTGTGGGCCGAGAACCAGAAGGGTGAGCTCGCCATTCGCGGCTCGGTGACGCTGCAGGTCTTCTACTCCGTCGAGGACGAGCACCGCTTCCGCGTCGGCCAGCCGCCGCTGGTGGTGAACGTGGCCCGCCAGTCGATCCACGTCTCCCCGCCGGGCTCGCTGATGGGCCTTGCCCCCAGGGTCTCTCCCGCGCCTCCGGCCAAGTCCAAGGCCGCGTCCGAAAAGGCCAAGCCCAAGGCCCAGGCGAAGCCGGCCAAGGCCGCCAAGAAGCCCAAGCCGAAGGCCAAGGCGAAACCCACGAAGGCCCCCGCCAAGAAGGCCAGGACGGCGAAGAAGAGGCGGTGATGCGCCTCACAACGCATCGCGTCGAAACCCGTTGACTCCAGAATCAGTCGCGCGGTTGTATGGGCCCCGGTAGCCCTACGCCCAGCACAGGAGTCACTGCGATGACGGTCGGAATCAATCGGTACAAGGCGGACATGCGGGAGCTGTTCTTCGTGCTCTTCGAGCAGTTCAAGCTCGGGGAGATCCTGGGGAAGGGCCCGTACGAAGGCTGGGACGACGAGACCGCCAAGACGGTCTTGAACGAGACCTACCGCCTCGCGCGCGAGGTGCTGGGCCCCTTGAACGCCTCCGGTGATCGCGAGGGCTGCCGGCTGGAGAACGGCCGGGTGAAGACCCCCGAAGGCTACATCGACGCCTGGAAGCAGATGTACGAGGCGGGCATCAAGCAGCTCTCGGTCTCCAAGGACTTCGGCGGCCAGGGCGCGCCCTACAGCATGCACGCCGCCACCGAGGAGCTGGTCTCGGGCGCGAACGTCAGCTTCGCCATGTACATGGGCCTGACCTGGGGCGCGGCCGAGGTGATCGCCGAGTGCGGCACCGAGGCGCAGAAGAAGAAGTACTGCACCAACATGTTCGGCGGCACCTGGGGCGGCACCATGTGCCTCACCGAGCCTCAGGCCGGCAGCGACGTGGGCGCCGCGTCGACCAAGGCCGTCAAGCGCCCCGACGGCACCTACGGCATCACCGGCACCAAGATCTTCATCTCCGGCGGCGACTCCGATCTCACCGAGAACATGGTGCACCTGGTGCTCGCGCGCGTCGACGGCGCTCCGGCCGGCACCAAGGGCCTGTCGCTCTTCATCGTGCCGCGGGTGAAGGTCAACGCCGACGGGAGCCTGGGCAAGCCCAACGACGTCCAGGTCGCGTCCCTCGAGCACAAGATGGGCATCAACAGCTCGGCCACCTGCGTGATGAGCTTCGGCGAGAACGGCGACTGCCAGGGCGAGCTGGTGGGCACCGTCGAGCACCAGGGCATGCCGCAGATGTTCAAGATGATGAACGGCGCGCGCATCGCGGTCGGCATCCAGGGCCTCTCGGTCGCGGCCAGCGCCTACCTGAACGCGCTGGAGTACGCGAAGGACCGCAAGCAGGGCAGCCACTGGACCAAGTGGAAGGACCCCAAGGCCGCGCGCGTGGCGATCATCGAGCACCCCGACGTGCGCCGCATGCTGCTCGAGCTCAAGGCCCACACCGAGGGCATTCGCTCGCTGGTGGTGAAGCTCACCACCCACCGCGACTTCGCCGAGATCTACCGCGGCAAGGACGACGAGAAGGCCGCGTACCACATGGGCCAGGTCGACCTCTTGACGCCCCTGGTGAAGGCGTACTCCTCGGAGGAGGCCTACCGCCTCTGCGCCCTGGCGATTCAGGTCTACGGCGGCGCCGGCTTCCTCAAGGATTGGCCGGTGGAGCAGTACGCCCGCGACTCGAAGATCTTCACCATCTACGAGGGCACCACCCACATCCAGTCGATGGATCTCGTCGGCCGCAAGCTCGGCCAGGCCGGCGGCGCGAACTTCCAGGCGTACATGGGCGACATCAGCCAGTTCGTCGAGAAGCACCGCGGCTCGAAGGCCTTCGGCAAGGAGATCGAGTCGCTCCAGGGCGCGTCCGAGGCCGTGATGCAGATGGCCATGGGCATGCTCGGCTGGTCGCAGGAGCCTTCGAAGGCGGTGCTGGTGCCGCTGTATTCGAACCGGGTCCTGAAGGCGATGAGCGAGCTGTCCATCGCGTGGCTGCTCCTCGAGGGCGCGATCATCGCGGAGGCGGCGGCGGCCAAGGTCTCCGACGCGCACCCCGACAAGGCCTTCTACGCCGGCAAGCAGGCGGCGGCGCTCTGGTACGCGCGCAACGTGCTGCCCGGGGTCGAGGCCACGGCCAAGCTGATCACCGCCGAGGACTCGTCGCCCGTCGACCTCGCGGATCAGGCGTTCTCGTCCCTCTGAGCGCCCGCGCCCGGCTCGTACGCATGGGGTGGGTGATCGCCGGCGCGCTGGCCGTGGGCTGCGCGCTGGTGTGCGCGGGGGCGTTCGCCGCTCAGCGAACGCTCCTGTACCCCGCGCCCAAGAGCGGCCGCGCGCCGGGCCGCGGCACCACGCGCGTCAATCTGCCGAGCGGAGGACTCTTCCTCTACCGCCCCGCGTCCACGCCGAGCGCGCCGGTGGTGGTGCACTTCCACGGCAACGGCGAGCAGGCCCAAGACTTGGAGTGGCTCGCCCAGGCGCTGGGCGAGAAGGGCCTCGGCGTCGCGCTGGTGGAGTACCCCGGCTACGGGCTGTTGGCGGGGCAGGGGAGCCCGTCGGAAGGCGCCATCGTCGACGCGGCGGTCGCGGCGGCGGCGCACCTCACCGGGCCGCTGGGCGTCTCGCGCGAGCGGCTCGTGCTGTCGGGCCAGTCGCTCGGCTCGGGCGTGGCGGTGGAGCTCGCGCGGCGTGGCCTCGGCGCGCGGCTCTTGCTCTTCACCCCGTACACGTCGCTGCCGGACGTGGCCCAGGCGGCGTTTCCCTTCCTGCCGGCCCGGCTGTTGATGCTCGATCGCTTCGACAGCGCGTCGAAGGCGCCGGAGGTGAAGGTGCCGGTGCTCATCGTTCACGGGACCGCCGACGAGGTGATCCCCCAGGTGCTCGGGCGCACGCTGGGGGGGCGCTTCCCCGCCGCGCGCTTCGTCAGCGTCGAGGGTGGGCACCACAATGATCTGTGGGAGCGGCCCGGCGTGATGGCGCAGGCGATCGCGTTCCTCGCGGGGGAGTGACCGCGAGTCCTCGCTACTTCCCCGGCGGTCCCTCGCGCACGCCGATGGCGAGCTGCCCCAGGCCGGCGGACTTGGCCAGCTCCATCACCTCGACCACCTTGCCATGCGGCACGCCCTCGTCGGCCTGGATGATGATCGTCGAGTCGGGGGAGCTGCCGTGGGTGGTCTCGAACGACTTCTTCAGCTCGTCCATGGTGACGACCGTGCCGGCGAGCACCACCCGGCCGTCGGCGAGGATGGCCACCGACACGTCGCTCGCCTTCACCGCCACGTCGCTGGCCGCGCCGCCCTGGGGCAGGTTCACCTTCAGGCCCGCCTTGGCGCCGCTGCCGCTGTTCACGATCACCGAGCTCGTCACCATGAAGATGATGAGCAACACCAGGAAGATGTCGGTGAGCGGCGTGATGTTGATCTCGGCGAAGACGCCGTCGTCGCCGCCGTCGTCGTCGCCGCCTGGCACCTTGCCCATCGCCACGCTCAGGTCCCTCCGGCGGAGGCCTGGGGCGGCGGCGGAGCCACCGACACGACGTTCTCCGGGAGCTTCCCGGCCGGCTGCTCGCGCAAGAGCTCCACGAACTCCTCGGCGATCAGCTTGAGCTCGACGTTGAGCCGCGCCAGCCGCGACTGGAAGATGTTGTAGAGCACCACCGCCTCGACGGCGACGATGATGCCCGCGGCCGTCGCCACCAGCGCCTCGGAGATGCCGGTCATCACCGCCGACGGCCCGCCCGA
>JBBIOE010000306.1:0-6985 GCA_037443525.1 Archangiaceae bacterium
TCGGCCTGCGGCGGCGCCACCCCGCGCTGCCTGGTGGCCGAGGGGCGCTGCGTGGGCTGCCTCGCCGACGCCGACTGCTCGCCCGGCACCTGCAACGCGTCGGCGTCGACCTGCGAGCCCTTGCCGGACAGCTGCGCCTCGGCGCGCCTGATCTCGCTCGGCACCGGCACCGTCACCTTGAACGGCAGCACCGCCCACGCCAACGACGACACCCGCCTGTCCTGCGCGCTCCCCGGCAACGTCGGCGGGGACGTCGTCTACGCCCTCGACGTGCCCCGGCGGGCAAGGCTCCGGGCGCGCCTCATGCCCGCCCCCGGCTCGCCGCTCGACCCGGTGATGGCGCTGCGCTCGAGCTGCGACGGCGACACCAGCGAGCGCGCCCTCGGCTGCGCCTACCCGCCGTCGGGCCAGAGCGAGGCGACCCTGGTCGTCGACGCCCTCGCGCCCGGGCGCTACTTCCTGTGGATCGATGGCGACGGCGGCGAGGGCGGCGCCTTCACGCTCGAGCTGGAGATGGAGGACCCGTCGAGCGTCGACTCCTGCGTCGCGCCCGGCGCCTACACCCTGGGCCAGGAGCCCATCGCCATCTCCGGCGACACCAGCACCCTGGTCGACGACTCGTCCTCGGTCTGCGGCGGCCGCGGCGCGCCCGACGCCGTGTACGCCATCACCCTCGCCCAGAAGCGGCGGGTGCGCTTCGAGGCCGTGGGTGGCGGCACCTTCCAGCCGCTCCTCTACCTTCGCGCGAGCTGCGCCGACGCGAGCCAGGGCGCTCAGCTCTCCTGCGCGGTGGGGAGCCAGGCCGGCACCTCGGTCATCGACGCCACCGAGCTCACCGCCGGCACCTGGTACCTCTTCGTCGACGGGCCCGATCGGGGGACGCGCGCGGGGCGCTACCGGCTCACCATCACCGCGCTCGACCCCGCCGCGCCGCCGCCCAACGACAGCTGCCTCACCGCGCTGCCCTTGCCGGTGCCGGTGTCCGAGCTCGGCCGCGTCAGCGTCTCGGGCACCACCGCCAACGGGAGAGACGACGCGCTCGGCTGCGGGGGCACCGGGCCCGACGTCGCCTACACGCTCACCCTCACGCAGGCCCGCGAGGCGACCATCAAGGTCTCGCCGGCCTTTGGCAGCAACTTCCGGCCGGTGCTCTCGGTCCGGCGCCCGAGCAAGTGCGCCAGCGAGCTGGTGGCCGACACCGTCGCCTGCACCGTGGCCTCGAGCGCGGGCGGCTCCTGCGGGCTGGTCGTGCCGAGGCTCGATCCGGGCACCTGGACCATCTGGGTCGACGGCGTCGGCGCCCTGGGCGGGCCCTTCGACTTGAGCGTCGAGCTCGCGCCTCCGCCGCCGGTGCCAGCGAACGACAGCTGCGCCGCGCCCGCGCCCCTGGTGCTCTCCTCGGCGCCGCTCACCGTGCAGGGCACCACCCTGGGCGCCAGCGACGATCTCGCGGCCTGCGGCCTCGGCCTCGCGCCCGACGTCGCCTACACGATGACCGTGCCGTCGCGCGTGTCGGTGGCGCTCGACGTGAAGGCGGTGAGCGGCTCACCCCTGCACCCGATCCTGGGCGTCTACGCCGACGGCGTCTGCACCCACTCGTTCACCGCCGCCAGCGCGGAGTGCGCCTTGGGCGATCCCGCGTTCCCCGAGCGGGCCACGCTGGTGCTCCCCGACGTGCTCGCCGGCGCGTACACCGTCTGGGTCGACGGCATGCCCGGCAGCCAGGGCGGCTTCACCCTGCGCGCGTCGCTGGGCGCGGTGATCGCTCCGCCTGCCAACGACAGCTGCGGCGTGCTCAGCGTGCCCGAGCTGATCACCGGCCAGGTCCTGACCGGCGACACGCGGGCCGCGGCCAACGACGTCGCCACCTTGGGCTGCGGCTTCCCCACCGGAGGCAATGGCGAGCTCGCCCCCGACGTGGCCTTCTCGTTCACCGTCGCCGCGATGCGCTCGGTGAGCCTCACGGTGACGCCCGACGCCGCCGACGGGCAGCTCTTTCGGCCTGTGGTCTCCGTGCGCGGGCCGACCACCGCGCTCTGCTCCTCCCTGGCGCCGGTCAAGGGCTGTGCCGCCGCGCAGGACTACGGCCAGCCTGTAACCCTTTCGCTCACCAACCTCTCCGCCGGCACCTACACCGTGTGGGTAGATGGAGCAGGCGCATCGAGCGGGCGCTTCGGCGTGGTGGTGCAGTAATCTGAGCGGACATGTCTTCTTCCCCCGCTTCGTCCCCCGACCGTCGTGCCGACGCACGGTATGCCGCCCACTTCGACGTTCGCTTCAGCCGGGTCTCCGACGCCGCCCGGGCCCTCAACGCCTTCTCGGTGAACTTCAGCGCCGGCGGGCTCTGCGTGCGCAGCGGCCGCTCCGATCATCAGCTGGGCGACGCGCTCTCCCTCGAGCTGACCATCGAGGGGCAGCAGTTCTCGCTGGAGGGCGTGGTGGCGTGGCAGCGCGGCGACGCGGTCGGCGTGCGCTTCGTGAACGTCGACCAGGTGACGCGAAAGCGCCTGGAGGCGGTCGCGCGGACGTTGAGCCGGAAGCTCGCGCCGGTGCAGTGAAGCGAGGCTTTAGCGCATCCGGAAGACGCCGGACTCCGCGAGCTCGAAGCCCACCTTCTGGAAGAAGGCGGTGAGGCCTTCGTCGGGCTTCTTCGCCGACTGAATCTGCAGCTCCTTCACCATCAGCACCTTGGCGCGCTCGATGACGCGCTTCATCAGCTCTCGGCCCGCGCCGCGGCGCCGCCAGGGGACGGAGACCACCAGCTCGTCGATGGTTCCCGAGCGCCCGCCCACGGACAGCCAGGGGCGGTGCGAGAAGGTGACGAAGCCGATCACCTTGTCGAACTGATCGGCCGCCACCAGCACCTCCATCTCGGGGTGGCTGATGATCCAGGTGACGGTGGCGACGTCGCCCTTGCCGCCGGCCTCCGCGAGCACGGCGACCATCGAGGGGGCGTCGCCGCGCCGCGCGGGTCGAATTCGGTACGCCACGGGGGGCGGAGTGAGGGTCTTGATCGTCACGTCCGGGTCCAAGTGTAGGCCCGAAGCACGGGTTGGCTACAAATCGGCGGCGGGGCAAGGTTCCCCGTGGCCGGTCGGCGCCGTCAGAGGTCCACCAAAAACACCTCGACGGCCATGTCCAGCAGCTCCTTGGAGAGCGCCGGCGGGGTGCCCCGGTAGCGGGCGGCGTCCTTCACCAGCTGCACCAGATCGCGCGGGTGGCAGGAGCGCATCTCGAGGTTCCGCGGCTTGTAGGTGTTCTCGATCAGGTAGCTGACGGCCTGATCCACGAAGGGGATGTTCGAGGCCTCGCAGACGCGGCGGAAGATGTCGCGGTATTGCGGCTCGCTGGGGTTGCTGACCTCGACCTTGTACTTGATGCGGCGCAGGAAGGCCTCGTCGACCAGCTCCTTGGGGTCCAAGTTGGTGGAGAAGACGATGAGCTGATCGAAGGGCACCTCGAACTTCTTGCCGGTGTGCAGGGTGAGGAAGTCGATGCGCTTCTCGAGGGGGACGATCCACCGGTTGAGCAGGTCGGTGGGGTGCACCTTCTGCCGGCCGAAGTCGTCGATGAGCAGCATGCCGCCGTTGGCCTTCACCTGGAACGGCGCCTCGTAGAAGCGGGCGGTCTCCGAGTAGATGAGATCGAGCGTCTCGAGGGTGAGCTCGCCGCCGACGATCACCGCCGGCCGCCGGCAGAGCTGCCAGCGCTGATCCATCTCGAAGGCCTGGCGGCGCCCGGTGGTGTCGCGGCCGATGTCGAGCGGCACCGGGTGGTGCACCAGCTTGTCGAAGACCTTGACGATCTGCCCGTCGACCTCGATGCAGGAGGGGATGAAGGCCTCGCCGCCGAGCATGGCGCTGATGGCCTCGGCGAGCGACGTCTTGCCGTTGCCGGGAGGGCCGTAGAGGAAGAGCGAGCGGCCGGAGTTCACCGCGGGGCCAAGCTTGTCGGTGATGTCCTCGGGGACGACCAGGTGCGAGAGGGCGAGCTCGAGCTGGCGGCGGCTCACCACCGGAGCCTCGCGGGTCTGCTGGTGGATGAGCGCGTTGTACTGCTCGATGGGGACCGGCGCGGGGCCGATGTAGGTGGAGCGCTCCAGCGCGTCGCGGGCGTACTCGCGGCCCTTGGTACTGAGCATGAAGTCGACCGAGACGCGACCGAAGCCCTTGCCGCCGCGCAGGTCCACCAGCTTCTCGTCGGCGAGGAAGCCCACCACCTTCTCGACCACGTTGGTCCAGGGGAGCTTGAGCGTCTCCGCCACCTCGGCGCCGGTGCCGGTGCCCTGGTAGTAGAGGTACTTGAGGGCGATGTCCGAGAGGATGCCGATGCGCAGGCCGGTGTCGTCGAGGCTCTTGGGCTCGGCCGGCGCGATGTCGAGGATGTCGGGGTTCTCGAGGTTGAACGGGTTCAGGGCGTGCTCGCCGGTGGGCGAAGACGGGTCGATGACCAGGTCCTGGGTGAGGACGCGCTCGGGGCGCTCGTTCTTTCGACCGCTGGGTGGAGCCATGGGCGCCGGAGTATACGAGCCCTCATGGCCGACAGGGTGAGCTGGTGGAGGGAGCCGACGCGCGGGCAGTGGACCGCCTTCTTGGCCGCATGGTTGGGGTGGATCCTCGACGCGTTCGACTTCACCGTCTTCCTGTTGGTGATGCCGCAGATCGCCAAGGAGTTCGGCGTGCAGATCACGTCGACGGCCCTGTCGGTTTCGCTGACGTTGCTGGTGCGGCTCTTCGGCGGCTTCGTCGCCGGGGCGCTGGCCGATCGCTACGGGCGCAAGCTGCCGTTGATGCTGTCCTTGGTGTGGTTCGCGGTGTGCGACGGCCTGGTGGCGGTGGCGCCGAGCTTCACGGTGGTGCTGGTCTTGCGGACGCTGTTCGGCTTCGGCATGGGCGCGGAGTGGACGGCGGGGACCACGCTGGCCATGGAGAGCTGGCCGGCCCGGTCGCGGGCGCTGGCGAGCGGGCTTCTGCAGAGCGGCTACGCCATCGGCTACCTGGTGGCGGCGCTGGTGTCAGCGCAGGTGGTGCCGCGCTACGGCTGGCGAGCGCTCTTCCTGTTGGGCGTGGTGCCGGCCCTGCTCGCGATTCCGATCCGCTGGGCGGTGCCGGAGAGCCACCAGGCGAAGGGCGCACAGGGGAGGGTGGCCGAGCCGGTCGTCGATCGCGGCGAGCTGACCCGGCGCCTGGCGTGGGCGGCGGTGGTGCTGGGCCTGGGGTTCTGCACCTACTTCGGGCTGGCGAACCTGTACCCGACGATGCTGCAGAAGGAGCTGCTGCTCACGCCCGCCGAGGTCGGCGCGCCGGTGGCGTGGTTCAACGTGGGCATGCTGTTCGGCACCTGGTTCTGCGGGTGGCTGGGCTCGCGCTTCGGGGCGCGTCTGGCGATCGTGGCGCTGGCGATCGGCGTGTTGCCGGCGGCGCCGCTGTACGTGCACTGGGTCGACGTGCCGCTGGCGGTGGGGGCCTTGGCGGCGGGCTTCTTCGCGGGAGGGACCTCGGGCGTGACGCCGATGCTGCTCGCGACGCTCTTCCCGGCGCACGTGCGCGCGCGGCTGTCGGGCATGGCGTACCACCTGGCGGCCTTGAGCGCGGCGCCGCTGACCTTCCTGCAGTCGAAGCTGGTGGAGCTGAAGGTGCTGACCTTCGGCGGCGTCATCGCGACCGCGGCGATGGTGGCGGCCGGGCTGCAGGTGCTGCTGGTGCTGGCGTACGCGCCCGAGCCGGCGCGCGGCGTGAGCGAGCCGGAGCCGTCACCGGCGAAGTAGCTCACTTTCCGTCAGTGACTGGCTCCGTGCGAAACCGTACCCACGCGCTGAACCGTAGCCATGAGGTCTGACGCCGCGCCAACCAACGGGGAGGTGAGGGTGGGCAATCGCATCATGACTTCGGGGCGGCGGGGGTCCTCTTCCTGGGGGCGAGGTGCGGCTCCGTCGTGGTCAGGGCGTGGCCGACCTGCCGCCAGGCAAGGCCGACGTGATGAAGCTCGACTCGAGCAAGGTGCCGCAGCACCCGCTGATGGGCTCGGTCACTGACCAGGTCCTCAGCGGGTTCAAGCGGGCCGCTGCCGCCGGCGGCCTGCCGGTCGAGCCGTCGCGCAGATGGCTCGCTCGCCGCGCCTCACCGCGCCACGCTGACCACCTCTCCATCGACGAGGTACGACCCGCCGGAGAGGTGGTGCAGGCTCCTCAGCTCCGGCGGCAGCGGCATGCGCCAGCGCCCGTTGGCGAATGCCTCGTCGTCGGCCCAGGCGGCGACGGCCTCGACCACGAAGAGATCGTACGACGTCGCGATGCCCGGCTCGGGGAGCACGCGGCACTCGAGCCACGCGAGGCAGCCGCCCACGAGCGGCGCCGGCCCGGCGGTGCCCTCCGTTCGCGTCAGGCCGAAGCGGCTCCACTTGTCGACCTCACGCCCCGTGGTGGTGCCCACGCCGTCGACGATCTCCAGCATGCGGCACGGCGGCACCTGCAGCACCAGCGCCCCCGACGCGTCCACCAGCTCGCGGGTGAAGGTCTCCTGCGCGAGCACCACCGCGAAGCGCGGGGGGCGGAAGTCGAGGGCCATGCACCACGCCGCGGTCATTACGTTGGCGCGGCCCTGGTGCGCGGCGCTCACCAGCACCACCGGGCCGTGGTTGAGCAGTCGGGAGGCGTGCTCGAGGGCGACGGGCTGTCTCACGCGCAGCCTCATACCAGACGGCGATCGACGCGCGGGGCCCGCGACCGCACTGCGTCTTCGTCGAGCACGAAGGCCTGGTGCGGTTCGAACGGTGCGGCCGCCGACGCTGAACGAGGTGTCTGGCCCTCGCGGCCGGAGTACAGTGGCCGCAGTCATGTCGTCCCTCGACAAGTCGTCCTTCCGTCCGCTCCAGCCGAAGACCTCCCAACCCACCACCGGCGCCGCCCCGGCGAAGCCCCCCGCCAGCCCGGCACCGGCGCCGCCCGCGCCCAAGGGCTGGGCGCCCGACGCGGCCCGGAGCGCCG
>JBBIOE010000307.1:0-6908 GCA_037443525.1 Archangiaceae bacterium
CAACCACGTCCCCGCCATCATGGGGTGGGACCGCACCGACACGCTCTCCGAGGCCATCGAGGAGGCGCGCGGCTTCATGGGGCGCGGCGCTTCCATCAGCTTCGTGAAGATTCCCCCCATCATGCAGACCGACGTGCGGCTGTAGCCGGGACCGGAGGGCCGGGGCGCGTCCGGTCGGCTCTGCTGCGTGCATGGCGGCACGCTTCTCGGACCCCACGGAGCGTCCCTACTTCCTGTGGGACGAGCAGACGACGGTGGGCGAGTTCCGCCGGGCGCTCGCCACCGCTTCGGAAGCCGAGAAGGCACGCCTGCGCGGGAAGCGGCGGGCTTCTTCCTCACCGGGGGAGCCGTCCTCGCGGGTTGGGAGCTCGGGCACCGCACGACCGACGACCTCGACTTCTTCACCACCGACGCTCCTCAAGCTCTTTCCAGACGTCGCAGCGCGCGCTACCGCGAGCGAGGAACGGGGCGATCGGCTCTGTCGGGGCCTCGAGCCATGGGGTGTCGGGTGCCGCGGAGGGGGCAGCCTCTGTCAGACGCTGATCTCGCCCGTTCTGGCTGACGCTTGTTGGTAGCGTACGAAACACCACCACCACCAAAAATCAGTTGGTTACCATCTTCGTCAGAAGAAATTTTCGGCGGTGTCCTTCTTCTCGAAGATTTCTTCCGCGTCTCGAAGGATTCTTCAGCCCCTCCCTCCCCCACCCACCACCACCCCACCCGCCTCCTCCCCCTTCGATGTCTGACCCGGTCGGCTACGCGTTCCTGAAACAGGAGTTCGGACTCAAGACTCTGCCACTCAAGGTCGAGTGCGAGATCGTCCGTGGTGTTCGACGCGATGCCATCGTTCGCCGAATGGCTGACGGAGCAAAAACTCGCGTTGCCGAACGGGAAGCCACGTTCGTTCGTCCCTGCGCTCGATCCGGACGCACAGGTTGGGTGGGCGGTCGAATCCCGCAAGACGGGTCGCAGTTCGCGGCACCACGTCCTCAACAACCTCCCCGGCACCCGTGCGCTCTGCCCGTTGACCCGGCGCACGAAGGAAGTCGACGCGCTCCTCTCAACTGATTTCCGGCAAGCCCTGGAGCAGACGATTGCGCCGTTCGGGCCAGAGCTCCTCAAGCGAGCGACGAACTACCTCTACCTCAGGGAGACGAAGGCTTCGTTCGAGCTCGAGGGTGAGCATCCGTCGGAAGCCAAGCTCGAGCGTTTCGTCGCGCAGCTTCACGATGTCGCTCGCGAACCGGGGCTGCGACCCGACGTCCTGCTGGCCTGGCAGAACGCGCTCGTCGAGCCGCGTTTCAAGGCCGGCGGCTATCGCACCGACCAGAACTACGTGGGAGAGGCGTCGCGCATCGGCCGCCGGGAGCGCGTGCACTACGTTTGTCCCAAACCCGAAGATGTCCCGGACCTCATGAACGGACTCTTCAGCATCGACGCGCTCGACGCCGGACTGCCGCCCCTCGTGCACGCCGCGGCGCTCTCATTCGCGTTCGTTTTCATCCACCCCTACGACGACGGAAACGGGCGCATCCACCGCTTGCTCCTCCACTACTTGCTCCGTCGACGCGGGGTCACTCCAGACGGTGTCGTCTTCCCGATTTCGGCGGCGATGCTCGACAACAAGCGAGGATACGACGACGTCCTCGAGTCGTTCTCGCGGCCGCTTCTCCAGGAGGTCGAGTACTCGCTCGACGAGGAGGGACAGATGACGGTGGACGGAGACTCCGTTCGCCACTACCGGTACTTCGACCTGACGCCGATGGTCGAAGCTCTCGGCCGGTGGATTCGCATCACCCTCGAGAAGGACTTCCCCGACGAACTGGGGTGGCTCCAGTCATGGGACAAGGCCCGAACGGAGATGCAGCGCGTGGTCGACATGCCGGAGAAGCTGCTCCGACTGTTCGTAACCTTGACGCTCGGAAACCAGGGGAAGCTCAGCGCGGCGAAGAGGGACCGCTTCTCGAAGCTCACCGACGAGGAGGTGGCGAAGCTCGAGGCGCTCGTTCAGGAAAACTTGCTGCCGTTTCATCGGGGGACGTGAGGGTTTCAGCTCCACGAGGCGCCACGCCCGCGGAGGTGCTGGCCGGAGAGGTACACGCCACCTTCGTGAAGATCCCGCCCATCATGCAGACCGACGTCGGGGTGAGACGGGCAGCGCCGGGCGCCACGGCGGGGGCATCAGCGCGGCTCATTCGCCGAGCCGCCGGCTTGACTTTGGCCAGGGTGGACACGATCGTGAGCGCTCCGCGGCACATGTGCCGCTGGTCGTTTGCCTCGGGAGCCGCGCCATGGACGGAATCAAGGGACCCCGCACCACGCCGAAGCCGTCGACCGCCGCCACCACCAAGGCCGCGAGCGCGACGCCGGCGGCGAAGCAGACCACCACGCCTCCTCCGGCGCCCAAGGCCGAGGGCTGGGTCGCCAAGGGGCCGAAGCCGCGCCCGGCCGCCCACGCTGGCGCGCCCGCCGTCTCCCTGAACCCGCCGCCGCCACCGGCCACGCTGGGTCAGAGCTCGGCCGCCGCGCCCATCTCCTCGAAGGTCGACCTGCTCCCCAAGGGTGACCCGAAGAACATCGACGAGGCCTTCGAGCAGCTGGTGAGCACCTCGTCCGGCCCCGCCGAGGTCCGCCGCCACACCGACAACGTCATGGCGTGGAACTCGAAGTGGGACCTCGTCACCAAGGCTCAGAAGACCGTCGACTTCTCGTACTTCAGCATCGAGCAGGACGCCTACGGCTTCGCCTACCTGGGCGCGCTGCTCACCAAGCAGCTCCAGGGCGTGCAGGTCACCGGCGTCACCGACTACCTCGCCAACCGCGGTGGCCACGGCTTCACCGGCACCGCGCAGGGCGCCGACTACATGCAGGAGCTGGCGCAGTACGGCGCGAAGATCGGCATCTACAACACCCTGGGGAGCCGGGCCGAGAGCGTGCTGAAGGACGGGCTCACCTACAAGGTCATGTCCTCGGACCACGACAAGCTCTGCGTGGTCGACGCCGGCACGCCGAGCGCCGAGGGCGAGACGGGCGGCCGCAACGTCGCCGGCGCCTACCACCAGTCGCCGCTCGACAACCCGAAGTCGTGGCGCGACGACAGCATCCAGATGAAGGGCCCGGTCACCGACGGCCTGGTCACCGCGCTCCGCCGCGAGCTCGGTGGCCCCGCGGTCACGCTGGTGAAGCCCGACGTCATCAACCTCGACTCGCACGCCACCGAGCTGCTCGCGGCGTCGCAGCTCATGGACACGTGGATGAAGTCGCCCCCGCTCTCCGAGGCGGAGAAGGCGGCGGTGCGCGCCGACCCGGCCAGGAAGCAGGCCCTCGCCGACCAGCTCTTCCAGGACGCGATGAAGAACGTCCGCGAGCTGCCCGGCGTGCCCGACAAGCTGAAGAAGGCCGAGCTGCCCGAGGGCCAGGAGGCCAACGTGAAGAAGTGGGCGCTCGAGCTCGCCGGCGACCTCGAGCTCAAGGGCAGCCGCGCCAAGTACGACGGGCTCGGCGACTACAAGAAGGCCGAGGTGAAGATCCTCGACCAGGTGGGCGCGGCCTCGGCGGCGCCGGGCGAGCGCTTCAACGAGCTCGGCCCCGACCTCTTCCACCTCATCAAGGGCGCGCAGAAGGAGATCGTCATCCAGAACCCGTACGTCGTGCTCACCGAGCCGATGGTGCAGGCCCTGGAGGACGCGTCGAAGCGCGGGGTGACCATCACCATCGTCACCAACAGCCCCGAGTCGACGGACAGCGCGGTGACCCAGGGCTTCTTCTTGAACGACTGGAAGGACTTCGAGGCCCGCGTGCCGAGCGCCCAGGTCTTCGTGGCCACCGGCCAGCGAAAGTTCCACGCCAAGGCCTTCATCGCCGACGGAAAGGTGAGCGGCGACACCAGCTACAACGCCGACCTGCTCTCCGGCCTGGTGAACGGCGAGGTGGGCGCGGTGACCCGGTCCGAAGAGGTGGCGCAGGACCTGATGAGCCACATCTACGACGACCTCCAGGACCCGGCGAACAAGTTCCGCCAGTGGACGATTCAGCGCGACGCCGAGGGGAAGCCGGTGCTCGGCGCCGACGGCCACCCGGTCGCCCTGAACGGCCCCGAGCAGGACGTGAGCCAGAAGCTGCAGAAGCGCTACAAGGTGGTGCAGTTCCTCTGCGACGCGCTCACCAAGACGGCGTTCGGCGCGCCGCTCTCGCACCCGGGCCTGGGCGCCATCGGCAACCGCTGAGTCAGGCGCCGAAGGTCAGCGTCCCGTCGTAGGTCGTCTGCTGGTCGGCGCTGTTGATGAACACCGCGCGCACCGTGTCGGCCTTGGGGTCGAAGGTGAGCGTGGTGGCGTTGTAGCCGCCGGTGGCGAAGAGGAACTGCTCGGGCGGGAAGGCGGACTTCCGGTTCTGCTCCTGCCCGGGCTCGAGGAGGAGCGAGAGCGGGTTGCCGTTGCCGGCCGGCCCTCCGGCGATCTCCAGGTAGCGGCTCGCCGGACCCGTCGGGTCGACGCGCATCACCAGCCCCACGTGGAAGTCGCCGGAGAGGAACCACACGTTCGAGAGGCCCGCGTCGGTGAGGTGCGAGAGCAGCTCGGCCCGCGCCGCCGGGTAGCCCTGCCAGCGGTCGGGCTGGTTCAGCCACAGCCCGGGCATCGCGCTGATGGGCACCGAGTTGGCGATGACCTTGAAGTGGCAGGGGCTCGCCGACAGCGCCCCCTTGAGCCAGTCCATCTGCGCGCGGGAGACGTACTGCGCGTCGGCGGCGAGCCTCGTGCTGGGCCTTCGCTCGGTGCGGCAGTCGAGGAGGAAGAGCTCGAGCGACTGGCCCCAGCGGACGCTGCGCCACAGGTTCCCCTCGGGGCTGAGCTCCACCGGCAGGGCCTCGAGGAAGGCCTGCCTGGCGGCGAGGAAGCGCGGGTCGCTGGTGCCGATGGCCTCGATGTCGAAGTTGTTCCAGAAGTCGTGGTCGTCCCAGACCAGGTAGCTGCCGCAGGCGGAGAGCAGCGCGCGGTAGCCCCCGTCGGCGAGGGTGGCGCGCCAACTGGCCCGGTAGTCTTCGAGCGAGAACGCGCCGTCGTTGTACGAGACGTCGCCCAGGTGGAGGAGGAAGTCCATCGGCTGCTGGGCCTGGAGCGAGAGCGCGCGGAAGGGCGCGTTGGCCAGCTTGGCGCAGCTGGTGGTGCCGAGCGTGACGGGCTCCCGCCAGTCGTCGGGGAAGGCGGTGCGAAAGCGGCCGATGGCCGAGCGGCGCTGGGCGCCGGACGCGAAGAAGGCGTAGCGGTACCAGGTGGCGGGCGCGAGCGTGTCGACCTTCACCTTCACGTTGCCGTGGGCAGGCACGTCGAGCGTCCTCTCCAGCACCAGGGCCACCTCGGTGTCGGAGCCCACCTCGCGCCAGACCTTCACGGTGACGGTGGCGAGCGACGCGGCGCGGGTGAGCAGCGTCACCGACGTCTGGTCCATCGCGCCGGAGGAGACGGCCTGAGGGAAGGCGGCGAGGTCCTCGGCGATGCCGCTGGGCGCGAAGGCGACGCGGGTGGCGTGATCGAAGCTCTGGGCGTCGACGGTGGGCGGGCCGGCGTCGGGCGGCGCGAGCGGCTTCGGACAGGCGAGCAGCGACGCGGAGGCGCCGGCGAGGAGCAGCTCGCGGCGGGTGAAGGGGAACGGAGGGCGCGGTGCCCGCTTCACGGGACCTTCGGCGAGGAAAGAGCGAGCGCCATCGGGCGCCGGAGCGTAGCAGAGGCACGGAAGGGCGGCGGTGAGGAGCACGCCCGTCGAGGCCCTCGCGACCTCGGAGACCAGCACGGCCGGGCGCGACGACGCGGAGCGCGCCAGCCCTCGCCCTCTCCTCCCCGCTCGGGAACCGGCACCCGCCCCTGGGCGCGCGGCGGGAGAGCTCGACGACGCCGTCGACCAGCGTCGCCCGTCGCCTCGCGGGCTCACGGATGACAGCGAGCAAGCGGAGGGCGCTCGAAAGCGGAGCCACCCACCGCCCCGCCGTCGCGCTACGCTGCGGCTCCGCCGTGGTGGAGCGGGAGGGCCGACACCGCCACGCGCGCCGAGCCGTCGATGCCACCGCCGATTCGCAGCTCGCCACGCCGCACCGAGACGCCGGCCGGTCGCCGACGCTCCGCCCTGCCCGCGCTCGGGCTGGTGCTGGCGCTTTGGAGCCTGGCCGGCTGCTTCGGCTCCCTCATCCGCGAGGCCCCCGACGCCGGCGCCTCGAGCTGCCCCGCGGCCACCACCGAGTGCCTCGGGGCCTGCGCCGACCTGGCCACCGACGCCCTCCACTGCGGCGCCTGCGACGTCGCCTGCGCGGTCGACGAGAGCTGCTTCGACGGCGGCTGCTACCGCGCGACCTGCAGCTTCGCCCACTGCAACCCCACCCAGCTCTGCACCGGAGGGCGCTGCCTGGAGCGGAGCTGCCTCGGCGTCACCTGCGACGCCGGCGCTCTGTGCAGCGGGGGCGCCTGCCTGCCGACCTCCTGCGGCGGCCTGGGCTGCGATGCCGGTTGGGCCTGCCAGAGCGGGGCCTGCGTCGCCGTCCAGTGCGCCGGGGTGAGCTGCCCCGGCGGGCTCCACTGCCAGGGCGGCGACTGCGTGCCCAACACCTGCAGCGATGGGCTCGTCACCGCGCCGGAGACCGACGTCGACTGCGGCGGCCCCACCTGCCCCCACTGCGCCAACGACGCCACCTGCCTCGCCGCGCGCGACTGTCGCTCCGGCGTCTGCAGCGGCGGCCGCTGCCAGGCCTGCACCCTCTCCAGCCAGTGCGCCGCGGGGAAGGTGTGCTCGATCGGCGCGTGCGGCGCGCCCTGCGGCGCGAGCGCCCCCTGCGCCGGCGGACTGGTCTGCCTCGACGGCGGCGTGTGCGCGCCGTGCAGCGCGGCTTCCCAGTGCGCACCTTCCCAGGGCTGCGGCCC
>JBBIOE010000308.1:0-6895 GCA_037443525.1 Archangiaceae bacterium
CCCGAGCTCCCACCTGTCCCGCCGCCGACACCGCCGCCAGTGCTCCCGCCAGTCCCGCCGCCGATACCGCCACCAGCGTTCCCGCCGGTCCCGCCGCCATTGCCTCCGCCAGTTTCACCGCCGGTGCCGCCGCCGACGCTTCCGCCCGCGCCGGCATCCTTCCCACCTCCGGAGCCAGCGTCGCTCCCTGCCTGGCTCCCCGCGCCACCTCCGGTCGAGCGCGTGCCTCCCCCGCCTCCGCCGGTGCCGGCCCCTGTCGCGTTGGGGTCGGTGATGGTCGCCGTCCCCGTACAGGCGACGGCGGCGAACACGAGGCTCAGCAAGGCGATGCGCTTCATCGACTCTCCCGGGAAAAATCCTGCGTGGTTGAACGAGGCGTCGATGGTCGCCCGGCAGAAACTGCGACGTCGAGTCGGGCCCTCGGCCGTTCGGGCAGCCGGCGCCTCACTCCTCGGCGAGGCTCAGTACGCGAATGTGCTCCGAGGTGCGCGCGCTCCGGGTCGCGCTATTGCACCCGTGGAGGCCGCCATGAACATCTTCAGCACCGACACTTTCCTGGAGACGTTGGGCGAGACCTTCTTCCCCGAGCGGCGGCGCACGATCGAGGTGTTCCAGGTCGGCGGCCAGACGCTGCGCCTGCTGGTGCTCGACGGGCACGAGATCGTCCGCAGCGCGCCCTTCTACGACTTCCCGCAGGCCCTCGCGGCCGAGCCCCACGTGGCGACGAAGCACCTCGGCTACTTCCCGCGCGCCGTGGTGCGCGTCCGGCCGGCGGCCCCGAACGAGCCTTTGGCGGAGGGCGAGCAGGCCTCACCGTTCATCGACTGGACGCAGTTCCCCGACCGCGGCTCGTTCGAGCGGCACATGGAGGCCCGCGGCGGGAAGACGACCGAGCCCGCCATCAAGCGCCGCAAGCTCGAGCGCGCGCTGGGCCCCATCACCTTCCAGTTCGACGATCAGCGCCCCGAGGCCTTCGAGCTGTGCCTTCGCTGGAAGGCCGCGCAGTACCTCGCCTCGGGCTACGAGAACCTCTTCGCGCGCGAGGCCTGCGTGAAGCTCTTCAAGCGCCTTCGGGAGCGCGGAGTCTTGGTGGTGGCGAGCCTCTCGGCCGGAAACCGCATCGTGGCCGCGCACCTGGGCACGCTGCACGCGCAGCGGCAGACCTGGTGGGTGCCGTCCTACGACGTCGAGCTCGCCCGCTACTCGCCCGGCCGGCTGCTGCTCGAAGCGCTGATGCAGGAGAGCCAGGCGCGCAAGCACCTCGAGTTCGACTTCCTCATCGGCAACGAGAGCTACAAGTACCTGTACGCGACGCACGAGCGCGTCATCGGCCCGGTGGGGACGCCGGCGCTGGTCGAGCGCGCCACCATCGAGGCCCGCCGCTTCGCCAGGCGCACGCTCGCCAGGCACCCGGCGGCCAAGCAGCTGCTGGTGGGCCTGCGCGATCGCCTGGAGAAGGCGGCCCGGTCGGCGCCCTGGGCCGAGCGCGCCTGACGCTCACTGGGGCTTGGTCTTCTTCTCGCGCGGCACCAGCGTCAGCTGCACCACCGAGATGGAGTACGGCGGCAGCTTGAACGTCTGGTTCGCCCCGATCGGCCGCTCGCGCAGCCCCTTGGGATCTCCCGTGTAGCTGAACATTCGCCGCGCCTCGACGCCGCCGCAGCTCTGCAACAGCACCTGCGCGTCGAAGGTCTCCTTGTTCGAGAAGTTGAGCAGCACCAGCGTCATGCGCCGCCGCGCCTCGTCCACCGACGCGAACGCCGAGGTGTCGGCCGGCGAGCGCACCGGCAGCGACCAGTCGAGGAAGTGCCCGCCCTGCCCGTCGTAGTTGCGGAAGGCGCGGAAGGCCCAGAACGCCGGCGAGCCCTCGGGCGGATACGTCCAGTAGTAGGCGGAGTACAGGTGCTGCTGGCCGAAGCGCCCCAGCGCCTCCGCCAGCGCCAGCCCCCCCGACAGGTGCCGCTCGGCGCCGAAGCTGTACTCGCCGATGGAGAGCTTGAGGCCCGGGTGGTTCTCGTCGACCCAGCGCTGCATGCGCGGGATGAGCTGCACCGGCTCGCCGATCCACGACTCGTCGGCGTAGGTCGGGTCCCACAGGGCGCGGGTGGAGCGGATGCGCCGCGCGTTCGTCTCCGGGTCCGTGTTGCCGTCGGTGCCGACGCCGATGCCCTTGCCCTGCGGGTAGAAGTGCAGGTCGAGCACGTCGAGCAGGTGCACGCCGGTCTTCTCCTCCTCCTCGGCGAGGCGCTTCAAGTACCAGGGAATCAGCGGCACGTCGCCGTGGGCGCGGCGGTCGGGGCGGACGCCGAAGCCGGCCTTGGCGTCGATGGCCGAGTACAGGTAGCCCGGCCACCCCCACTCCGCGGGCCCGGCGATGAGCCCTTCTGGATCGGCGCGGCGCACGGCGCTGCCGTACTCGAGGGTGCGCTTGAGGAGCTCGTCGTAGCCCAGCGGCTCCGGGTGCACGTCGCGGTGCGTGTCGTTCCAGAGCGCGGGCTCGTTGTCGAGGATGTACGAGGCCACGCTGCGCCCGCGCTTCTCGTCCTTGGCCCGAATGGCGCGCACCCAGCGCTCCACGAACTCCGGCGTCGCCGGCACGCTGGTGCGCTTGGGCTCGAGGGCGGCGATCGGCTTGCCGTTCTTGGCGAGGCCGTTGCCGAAGTTGGGGCGGTCGGGGTCGGTCTGCTGCTGGGCGCCGAGCTCGTCGACGGGGAAGCTGGCCGACTTCGTGTCGCGCGCCACCCAGCCGATCATCGGCACCGTCAGCGCCGTCTGGACCTGGTTCTCCAGGTCCTGCACCAGGAAGGTGTCCCAGGTGAAGCCGGGCTTGCTGGTGTAGTCGAGGTTGCGGAAGAAGTAGTCGGCGCCGGCGTTCCAGGCGTTCCCGAGCTCCCAGTTGTAGCGGCTGGCGGGGTTGCCGCCCCAGCGCCGCGCCGTCGCGCCCAGCTTCCACTGGTGATCGCTCTCCCACTCGCGCATCGGGCTGTAGGCGATGCCGTAGATGAGCGGGCTGATGCGCGTGACGCCCCGGGTGCAGTCGACGTCGAACTCCGCCGCAGTGCCGGGCAGCTCGGTGCCCTCCACGGCGGCCTTGAGCGTGGCGGCGTCGGGCTTGGTGAGGCCGATGCCGTCGATCTCGATGCGGCGCGCGAAGGGCACGCGGCGCCAGGCGCGAAGCACCACCCGATCGAAGACCGCGAAGGTGGGGTTCAGCTGGGTCATCGGCACGAAGACCTGCGTCCAGCCGCCGTCGACCGCCTTCACGTGCGAGTCGTCGAGCTTCACCCTCGGGAAGATGTCCACGGTGGTGGAGTCGAGCTTCACCTGCAGCGCCTGGGCGTCGAGGCCCTCGCCCCGGAAGCGGAAGACGAGCCCGCCGTAGATGCCCTCCAGGCGCGGGTGCGCGAGGATCCACCCGCCGTGCTCGGAGAGATCGAGCCGCTCGGGCTCACCCTTCGCGCGCTTCCCCCGCGGCGCCCAGCCGTAGTCCTGCCAGTCGCCCTGGAGCCCCCCGGTGTAGATGGGCTCGGCGATGACCAGGGCCTCGGCCGGCTTGGGCGGCGCGGCCTCCTCTCGGGACGCGGCCCAAGCCACCGCGGCGATCGACGAAAGGCCCAGAACGCCCCACCATGGTCGACTCGGAATCGGAGCTCGCATCGCGTCGGGGTCGCGCTGCGAGAGAGGTGCCAACCCGGCGCGGGGCCTGCGCGGCGACCAGCGCGAAGGAAATGCGCCGCGGGCGGTGCGTTCGAGGAATCCGTTCAGCCACGCGGGAGGCGCTGACCAGCCCACCCCGTCAGCGCATGCTGAAGGTCCAGGTCCGTTCGATGTTCGTGAGCGGCGCGTTCGTCTTGGGGAAGGGCGTGGCCGCGAGCACCGCGTCGACGCACTTCCTCACCGACTCGGAGACGTCGTCGGGCTCGTAGGCCACCTTGGACTTCATCAGCTTCCCGGCGCTGTCGAGGGTGAGGCTGAGCTTCACCACCTTGGTCCACACCAGGCTGCCGCCCTGCCCTTCGAGGACGCAGCCGCCCACCTGCTGCTCGACGTCGTCGAGCGCCTTGGCGATGAGCTCGCGCAACTCCGGGGAGACCGGCTTGGGGGGCGCCTTTCTCTTGGGCGGCGCGCCGGCGAACGCGAGCCACGCGAGCGTGAGGACCACGGCGAGGAGGAGCGGTGAGCGCACGGCCCCATCGTAGCGGACCCTCACGTCCCGTTGCTCTTCCCCCATTCGTCGCCCCGCGCGGCGAAGCGCTCGAGCACGGCGGAGACGGTCTGCGCTCCTCGAGCGAGCACCGCTGCCAACGCGCTCGCGCCCTCCTCGTAGTCGTCGACGCCGCTCGAGGTGACGGTATGAAAGACGAGCCGCTCGACCGAGGCGAGCCTCGCCGCCAAGAGCTGGAGCGCCGCCATCACCACCCGGTTTCCGCCGAAGGCTCCACACCCCCAGAAGCCCGTGCGCACCTCGACGGGGCGACCCGAGACGTCGGCCGCGGCGGCAAAGCCCGAGTACGCCGTGCGGACGATGGCCTCGAGCTGCTCGGGGCGATATCGGCCACGGCCCACCGGCGCGGCCATGGCGACGAGGTTCGTCACGGGAGCCGGCTCGAGCAGGGTCAGCGCCGCCCGAACCTCCTCGAAGGGCGCGGCGGCGAAGCGGTTGCCGTAGAGGCCCAGGAGCCGCTCGACGCCTGGCGAGGTGTCGAGCGCACAGACCCGCCGGGCCCCGGTGACGAGCACCGGCGTGGGTGCGCCGCCCTCTTCCGTCACCGCGGGCAGCCCCTCGGCCACCAGCGCCTCGCGCAGCAAGCCCAGCACCGGGTGCTCGAGCACCTGCAGCTCGTCTTGCGCCAGAAGGGCCGAGCCGTAGGCGACGAAGAGCCGCGGGTCCGCGAAGTTCACGTGCCACACCGAAGGCCCGGGGTTCCGGTAGTCGTAGACGTCGGGCCGCACCACCACCTGCGTCGCCGCGGCAGGCACCAGGCTCGGCAGGGGCCGCGCCTTCCAGCGCGAGTAGCCCACGGTGCCGTCGCCCAGCCGGTCTTCGACGAGCCGGTAGACATGCTGTTTGTGCGGGTGGCTCAGGCGAGGCGGGTGCGCACGGCGGAGCGCCGAGACCGAGTGTTCTCGCGCTTCCAGCAGGAAATCAGAGCTCGTGTGCATTGACATACAATGCAGTCATTGAGACTCTTTTTTCAAGCACCGGCTCGACGGCGCGTCGTCATCGTCGGAACCGCGTCCGTCGCGACCCAGCTACTGCTCGACCACGGCCGCCACGGGCTGCCACTTGTCGTCCGCGGCGCGCGCCGCCTGCACCGCCCGCTCGCGCGCCAGGTGCTCGAGGAAACCGGCGCGCTGCAGGTGGGCCCGCACCACCGCCACCAGCTCCTGGGGCTCGTAGGGCTTGCCCAAGAAGTCGTCGCCGCCGGCCGCCAGGCCCTTGAGCCGCTCCTCGAACGAGAGCGCCGAGGAGAGGAAGAGGATCGGCAAGAAGGGCCGTTGGGTGCAGTGCGCGCGAATGCGCCGGCACAGCTCGTAGCCGTCGACCTCGGGCATGTTCACGTCGAGGAGGATGAGGTCGGGCACGCGCTCGTCGAGCATCTTGAGCGCCTCGTCGGCGGTGGCGCAGCCGAGCACCGGGAAGCCGAAGCTCTCCAGGTGCGCCTCGACGAAGGCCCGGCTGATGTCGGAGTCGTCCACCGACAGCACCACCGCGCCCTCCACGCTCGCCGGCGCCGGCGGGAGCTCGGGCACCGGCGCGGGCTGGGCGAGCGGCACCGGCGGCGCGCGCTTCACCGGCGTGTTGAGCGGAATCGGCGAGCTGCGCGGCACCGGGGCCTTCTTCTCCACCGCCTCCGGCAGGCCCTGGCGCAGGCGCATCACGCCCGTCGACATGGTGCCGTACATGTCGGTGGCCTGGCCCAGCGGCCGCCCGACCAGCGGCTCCGGCACCACCGGCAGGTGCCCGGTGGCGGTGGACAGCCCCTGCGCCGTGCGCACCAACGTCTCGAGCCCGGAGCCGTCCTGCAGGCGCTCCACCAGCTGCCGGGTGCGCTCGATGGGCTCCTCGAAGAGATCGACCATCAGGTCCGACGCCTGCTGCTGGCCGAACATCAAGGCCGGCAACGCCTTCTCGATGGCGCGGCCCATGGCCTCGGCCGAGACGAAGCGCTCCTCGGGCTTGCGCGACAGGGCGCGCATCACCACGTCCGACAGGGCGCGGGGCACGCCGGGGTTCACCTGAATCGGCGAGGGAATGTCGTCGCGCAGGATGCCGCGGAAGGTGAGCAACTCCGACTCGCGCAGGAAGAGCGGCCGGCCGGTGAGCAGCTCGTGCAGCACCGTCGCCGCCGAGAACAGGTCCGAGCGCGCGTCGAGCTTGAGGCCGCGCGCCTGCTCCGGCGACATGTACCCGATGCTGCCCTTCACCACGTCGTTGCCGGTGCGGGAGAGGCTGCCCTTCGCCTTGGCCACGCCGAAGTCGATGACCCGCACCTCGCCGGCGTAGGTCACCATGATGTTGTTGGGCGAGACGTCGCGGTGGATGACCGGCGCGAGCTCCCCGGTGGAGAGCGTGAGCTCGTGCGCCGCCTGCAGGGCGCGGCACAGATCGCGGGCCACCATCGCCGCGAAGCCCAGCGGCACCGGCCGACCCACGGTGCGGAACGCGCGCAGGATGTTGGTGAGGCTCTGGCCGGCGACGAACTCCATGGCGATGAACAGCTCGCCGTCGTCCTTTCCCAGCTCGTACACGCGGGCGATGTTCTTGTGCTCGAGCGAGAGGCTGATGCGCGCCTCGTTGATGAACATGCGCACGAACTCGTCCTGCGCGGCGAGGTCCGGGAGGATGCGCTTGAGCGTCACCAGCGCGGGCGTGCCGTCGGGGTTGGTGGCC
>JBBIOE010000309.1:0-6872 GCA_037443525.1 Archangiaceae bacterium
GTTCCCCGAGCTCGGCATGGAGGCGGTGTGGAAGATCGACGTGGTCGACTTCCCCGCGTTCATCGTGGTCGACGACAAGGGCAACGACTTCTTCAAGGACCTGTTGCCCGCCGGCACCAAGGCCTGACGCTCAGGCCAAAGCCTCACTCCGTGCCCAGCTGGGCTTCGTCCTGGTCGCCGACCTCGTCGAAGTCCGCGGGCCGGGGCAGCAGCTCTGGCGTGGCGGCCTCGAGGCGCGGCACCACGTCCTCCGCCGTGTAGCGGATCATGTGCTCGCCGACGATGGCGAGCGTCACCGCGTCGGAGAAACGCCGCGGGGCCACCTGGAGCGCCTTGAAGAGGAAGCGCCAGTACTCCGCCCGGTAGCGCCCGACCACGCCCTGCCGCCACAGCGAGCGCGCCAGGCACAGCAGACCGAAGCCCAGGGGCCGGCGGTAGGCGGCGCGCGGCAGCGAGGCCCGCAGCGCCAGCGAGCGCAGGCTCCGCTCGAAGTAGGCCCGCGGCGCGTACAGGCGCAAGAGCAGCTCGCGATAGCCCAAGACCAGCAGGTCCGCGGGCAGCCTGGTCTCGAAGTTGGGGCGGTAGACGTTGTCGCCGTCGCAGTGGCCGTGCAGGCGGCCCTCCTTCTCCAGGCGGCGCCACAGCTGGGTGCCCGGCAGCGCGAAGAGCATGCCCACCATGGCCATGGCGATGGGGGAGCGCGAGATGAAGGCCCACTGCCGCTCGAAGACGTCCTCTTTGTCGGCGTCGAAGCCGACGATGAAGCCGGCCATCACCTCCAGGCCCCGGCCGACGAGCTTGTCCACGGCCTCGTCCAGCTCCAGGCGGAGGTTCTGCCGCTTCTGGGTCTCGAGCAGCGCCTCCTTCGACGGCGTCTCGATGCCGAGGAAGACGGAGCTGAAGCCCGCGGCCACCAATAGGTCGATGAGCTGGTCGTCGGCGGCGAGGTTCACCGAGGCCTCGGTGAAGTAGTCGAAGGGGTGCTGGTGGGCGCGGTTCCACGAGGCGATCTCCGGCAGCAGCGCCTTCGCCGCCCGCGCGTTGCCGATGAAGTTGTCGTCGACGAGGAAGACGGCGCCGCGGAAGCCCGTCGCGCGCACCGCGTCCAGCTCGGCCACCAGCTGCGCCGGCGACTTCGTCCGGGGCTTGCGGCCGAAGATCTCGATGATGTCGCAGAACTCACACTGAAAGGGGCAGCCGCGCGAGAACTGCACCCCCACCGAGGCGTAGCGGTCGACCTCGAGGAGGTCGAAGCGGGGAACGGGGCTCTGGGTGACGTCGGGCCGGCGCTCGAGCGCGGACACGCGAGTGGGCGCCAGGCCCCGCTCGAGCTGCCGCGCCAGCTCGGGGAGGATCTCCTCCGCCTCCCCCAACACCAGGTGATCGGCGTCGGCCCCCGCGTCGGGATCGGTCGTCACGTACGGCCCGCCGGCCACCACGCGTTTCCCCAGGGCGTGCGCGCGTCGGACGACGGCGTGAAACGACTCCCGCTGCACGCGCATCGCCGACACCATCACCACGTCGGCCCAGGCCAGCGCCTCCTCGTCGAGGGGCCCGACGTTCATGTCGACCAGGCGCAGCGCCCAGTGCTTCGGCAGCAGCGAAGCGACGGTGAGCAGCCCCAACGGCGGCACCACCGCGCGCTTGCCGGTCAAGGGGAGCGCGCGCTGCTGACCCCAGTAGGACATCGGAAACTCGGGATAGACGAGCAGGGCTCTCATGGCGGCTGGCCTTGCACGCGCCAGACCTGCCCGATCGTCAGGGTCTTCTCGGGCAGAGCTCGCCGAACCACGCAGGCTCTGCGCGAGGCGATGAAATGAGGGTCGGGCCACTCGTCGCCCGCCGTTCAGCGTGAGCGATCCATCAGACGTGGGGCCGGCGCTCGTCGACGAGCCCGGAGAGGTCGGGCGCGGTCGACCACCGGTCCTGCTTGGCGTCGTACACGCCGCCCCGCCGCTCCGAGCAGTCGTAGCAGAGGTAGAGCTCCTCGCCGATGGGGAAGGAGCGGTCGATCTCCGGCCAGAGCCCTTCGTTGCAGTCCACGCACACCGCCGTCTCGTCTCGCTCGCCGATCGTGGCCATGAGGCGAGGGGCTTCAAGATCGGTGCCCCACGCTCAGCGTGAGCGCCTGAGGCGAGCGCGCAGCGCCTGCACGGGGCGCGGTGACGTCGCCGGAGCGGGGCACCCTCGATGCACCTCGTCTCTCCGGAGGTGTGCCATGTCGACGCACGCGATCTCGTTGGACGTCACCCGATCGGAGCGGCTCTCCCGGCTGCACGTGCTGGTCCGGCTGGCGGCGGTCTGCGTGCTGGGCGCCTTCGAGTACTCGCTGAGCTGGCCGTGGTGGGCGGCGTACCTGATGCTGCCCTTGTTGGCGCTGGCGCTCGTCTCGGAGAAGGGCCCCGCACGCTACCTCGCCGAGGACGGGCGCTGGATGAGCGCGGTGCTGCGCTGGTTCCTCGCCGCGCACGCCTACCTGCTCCTGCTCACCGACGGGCTGCCCGACCAGGACTACGAGCACCGCGTCGAGCTGGAGGCGCACTTCACCGCCGCGCCCACGCCGGGCTCGGCCGCGCTGCGCTGGCTCACCTCGATTCCCGCGGGGCTCTTGCTGATCATCCTCAGCATCCCGTCCTTCTTCGTCTGGCTGGCGTCGATGCTCGTGGTGGCGCTGACCGCGTCGCTGCCTTCGTCGCTCCACCGGTTCCAGGTGGCCATCTTGCAGTTCGAGGCGCGGCTGTTCGCCTACCACGCGTCGCTCACCGACGAGTACCCGCCCTTCACCATGGACGTGGGCACGCCGCACGGCTCGAACTTCCCGCAGGGCACGCACCTGCCCCACGGCGGCGCGGTCTGAGCTTCGGCGCCGTTGGGCCATCGCCATGCGCGCGATGCTCTTCGACGAGCCCGGCCGCCCGCTCCGGCTCGCGCAAGTTCCCGTTCCCGAGGCCGGGCCCGGGCAGGTGGCGCTGGAGGTGAGGGCGTGCGCGGTGTGCCGCACCGACCTCCACGTCGTCGATGGAGAGCTCTTGAACCCCAAACGCCCGCTCATCCCCGGGCACGAGATCGTGGGCGTGGTGCGCTCGGACACGAGCCGCTTCGCGCGCGGCACCCGGGTGGGCGTGCCGTGGCTGGGGTGGACCTGCGGCGCCTGCCGGTACTGCCAGAGCGGCCGCGAGAACCTCTGCCCGAGCGCGCGCTTCACCGGCTACCAGCTCGACGGCGGCTACGCCGAGGCCTGCGTCGCCGACGAGCGCTTCTGCTTCCCGCTGCCGCACGGCTACGACGACCTGCACGCCGCGCCCCTGCTCTGCGCGGGGCTCATCGGCCACCGCACCCTCTCCGCCGCCGGCGACGCGAAGCGCCTCGGCCTCTACGGCTTCGGCGCGGCGGCGCACCTCGTCTGCCAGGTCGCCGTGGCCCAGGGGCGGGAGGTCTTCGCCTTCACCCGCGAGCAGGACACCGCCGCCCAGGCGCTCGCTCGCCGGCTGGGCTGCGTCTGGGCGGGCGCCTCCACCGAGCGGCCGCCGGAGGAGCTCGACGCCGCGCTGCTCTTCGCCCCGGTGGGCGCGCTGGTGCCGCTGGCGCTGGCCGCCGTCGCCCCGGGCGGGGTGGTGGTCTGCGGCGGCATTCACATGAGCGACATCCCTTCGTTTCGCTATGAGTTGCTCTGGCGGGAGCGGCAGCTGCGCTCGGTGGCCAACCTCACCCGGAAGGACGCGGAGGCGTTCTTGGCCATCGCCGCGCGGGTGCCGCTCGAGGTGGTGGCCACGCCCTTCCCGCTCGAGCAGGCCAACGAGGCGCTGGAGTCCCTGCGGCGCGGACGAGTAAACGGCGCGGCGGTGCTGGTGCCGTGATGGCCGTGGCCGCTCGAATCGATCGAGCGACCCTCCCGTTCAGGGTGAGCGACAGGTCGATACACGCGATCACCGCCATCATGGCTGCGCTTGCACGGCACGAGCTGGCGCCTCCCGCGAAGGGAAAGGCGCTCGCCGGAGCCCTCACCGCGGTGAACCCTTCGCGGCGAGCCGGAGCGACCCCGCCCACGACACCACTGCCCGGGCGTGGCGGTCATGACTCCGCGGCGCGCACCTCCGCACCGCCCGGCGAATCGACCGCTTGGCGGTGGCACCGGGGCTGCACCGGGCGCGGGGGCCTCTCCACACGGCGAGTCGGGTCGGCCCCGCAGCTCCCCGCGGGTGCTCGACGTGTGCGAGGGCCCTGGAAGCGGAGAATCACATGCGGCTTGGTTTCGAGGCCCGGTGGGAAAGCTCCCGCCGCGTCGGGCTCGTCGTCCTCCTGGCCCTGGTGGCGCTGCCCGGGCTCGGCTCGCCCGACGGAGGGACCCACCCCGACGAGTCGACCTACCTCGCGGTCAGCACCGAAATGGCCGAGCGCGGCGCGTGGCTGACGCCGTGGCTGGACGGCGCCCCGAGCTTCTTCAAGCCGCCGCTCTTCTACTGGGCGCAGCGGCTCGCGTACCTCGCGCTGGGACCCACCCTCTTCGCCGGGCGGCTGCCCGCCGCGCTCTGTGCCCTGGCGCTGGCGCTGGTGGTGGGAAGGCTCTCGCGGCGGCTCAACGGGCCCAGCACCGAGGCCTCGGCGACGCTGATGTGCGCGGGCTCCTTGGGCCTGCACAAGTACGGCCGGCTGGCGATGATGGACACGGCCTTCACGCTGGCGCTCACCGCCGCCGTCTGGGCCACGCTGAGCGCCATCGACGACCGCGCGCCCCGGCGGCTCGCCTGGGCCGGCGCCGCCGTCGGGCTGGCGGTGATGCTCAAGGGCCCGCTCGGCGCGGTGTTCGGGGTGCCGGTGTGCGAGGGCCTCCTCGCGCTCCGGGCACCGGACCTGGCCCGAAGCCGCTTCGCCCTGCTCGCCGGGGCGGTGGCCGCGCTGGTGGCGCTGCCGTGGTTCGGCGTCGCCCTCTGGCTCCACGGCCGTGCCTTCGCCGAGGCGTACTTCCTGCGCGAGCACCTCGCCAAGTTCGAGGCCCCCTGGGCGCTCGCGGGCGAGGCCTCGCTCTTGGGCCTGTTGGCCGTGGTGGCGCTCCCGTGGCCGTTCCTCGCCCTGGGGCGGCTGTTCGCGATGAGCCGCTGGCGCGAACCCGCGGTGCTGGTGCCGCTCATCTGGCTCGCCGTGCCGCTCGCGGTGCTGTCGATTCCGTCGTCGAAGTTCCCGCACAGCCTTCTTCCGTGCCTGCCGCCGGTGGTGCTCCTGGCCGCCGGGTCGCCCACCGCCCGCTGGGCCCGAGGGTCCACCGCGGCGCTGTTGGGCGTCGTAGCCGCGGCGCTGGCCTCGGCCGCGCTCCTGTGGCCGGGGCCATGGGGCTTTCTGGGCGCCGCATGCGCCGCGGGCTTCACGGCCGCCGCCGCGCTGGCGGCGCGAGGCCAGCTCGCCTCGTGCGCCGCCGCCACTAGCCTGTCCTCGACGCTCCTGGTCGCGGCGGTGCTGCCGGCGATGAACCCGCCCCTCCTTCCGCCGCGCGTGGTGTCCTCGGTGGCCGGGCGGCCCCTCTCCGTCACCGGCTCGCAGGTGGGGTTGTGGCGCTGCGCCACCGGGCTCGAGGTGCGCCGCGCCGACGGCCCGGAAGAGGTCGGCGCCGCCCTGGAGTCCGGCGGCGTGGTGGCCCTCTCCCAGAGCGACTTCGACGCGCTGCCGGAGCCCGTGCGCGGGGCGGCCCGGCCCACCCTCTCCTGGCCGCGGGTGCGGCGCCGCCTGCCCCCCGAGGCGCTCCTCGGCGCGTGGAGAGCGGGCGACGCGACCGCCCTGCTCGAGGACCTCGTGCTCCTCGAAGGCGCGCCGTGACCTAGTCTTCGCCTCGATGTTCTTCTTCCTCTCCAAGACGCTCGACCTGGCCTTCGATCCGCTCTGGTGGTGCCTCGTGCTGGCGGGCGCGGGCGCGCTGGTTCTGTGGAGGACGCAGAGGCAGCGCCTCGGGCGCGGGCTGGTCGGCGCGGGGCTGGCCGTGCTGCTCCTGGCGTCGTCGGGGCCGGTGGCCCGCTGGCTCACCTTCTGGGTCGAGGCCGACGCGCCCAGGACCTTCCGCCCCGACGTGACCTACGACGCGGTCATCGTCCTCGGCGGCGCGGTGGACTTCAGCGGCCTGGCGGAGGGCGAGCCCACCACCTTCGGCGACTCGGTGGAGCGCCTGCTCGCGGCCCAGAAGCTCCTCCAGGACGGCCACGCCAGGCTCGCCATCGTCAGCGGCGGCGCCGCCTGGAAGGGCGGCCCCAGCGACGGCGCCCTCTCGGTGGCGCAGCTCGCCGCCTTCGGCATCGCGCCGGAGCGGCTCGTGGCCGAGACGAGCGCGCAGAACACCCACGACAACGCGGTGGAGGTGGCGAAGCTCGTCCGCGCGCGCGGGCTGACCCGGCTTCTGATGGTGACCAGCGCCTTCCACATGCGCCGCGCCAAGGGCTGCTTCGACGCCGAGGGCGTGGCGGTGGACACCCTGCCCGTCGACTACCGCATGCGTGAGCCGGGCACCGGGCGGTGGCTCTTCCGCAGCGAGCACCTGGAGGCGTCGTCGCAGGCGGTCCGCGAGCTCTTCGGCCGGCTGGTGTACCGGCTGCGCGGGTACTCGACCTGACGCTCCCTCGAAACGACGACGGCGGCGCCCCCCAGGACCTTGGTCCGGGAGACACCGCCGCCGTTCGAGTCAGCCCAGAGCGGGCCGGCTCACTTCATCATGTCGATGACGCTGCCCGGCACGATGAGCTGGTTGCCGCCACCGCCGAGGCCGCGGAGGAAGCGGTCCTTGTCGACGCGCTCCATCGAGACCTCGCCCAGGGGCTTGAGGCCGAGCGCGCGGCCCTTCACCTGCGCCGTGCGCTTCTTGAAGATGAGCAGGTCGAGCAGGTTGGTCTCGT
>JBBIOE010000310.1:0-6866 GCA_037443525.1 Archangiaceae bacterium
CGGCACCGGCGGCGGCGCGACGGGCGGCGCGATGGGGGGCGGCACCGGCGGCGGCGCCAGCTCGTCCGATGGTGGCATCGTGACGCGAGTCTTCTGGAGCAGCTTGACGTTCACCGGCGACTTCCTCACCGGCTCCGGCGCGACGGACGGCTTCACCGGCGCCGATACCAGCTGCCAACAGCTCGCCGACGTGCGCCTGCTGGACGGGACGTGGGTCGCGTTCCTCGGCGGTGGCACGACGCGAGCGACCGATCGCCTGGTCGGTAACGGCCCGTGGGTCCGCCTCGATGGCGGCACGGTGTTCGCGAACAAGGCCGCGGTCGGCCTCGCCATTTCCGTCGGCACGGCCACCAGCGACCTCGGGACGGAGCCGGTGTCGAACTTCTTCTGGTCCGGAACGCAGTCGAGCGGCGCGCCGGCGGTCAGCTCGTGCACGAGCTGGACCTCGTCGTCGCTGTCGAAGAGCGGCACCTACGGCACCGTGACGCCGTCGGGTTTCGCGTGGAATTCGACGACCGACGTGTGCTCGGGCTGGCACCGGGTGCTCTGCTTCGAGCAGGCGGTGCTCCAGGCCGACGGCGGGATTCGCCGATCGCCCCGCCCGGCGGGCCCTGCGCGCCGCATGTTCGTCTCGTCGCTCGCCTTCAACGGCGATCTCAAGACCGGCGGCGGGACGAGCGACGGGCTGACCGGCGGTGACGCGCTCTGCAACCAGCTCGCGACCGCGCGCTCTTTCGGCGGCACCTGGAAGGCGTATCTCGCCACCACCGCGGCGCGGGCCATCGATCGCCTGACGAGCCAGGGGCCGTGGGTCTCCCTCGACGGCGGCACACTCTTCTCGAACCGGTCGGGGCTGCTGCTCGGCCTCAACACTGGCGAGCTCACTCTCGATACGGGCGCGGTCACCGCAGGGAACATCTTCTGGACCGGCCTCACCGCGGCCGGGCAACCCTCGGGGGTTGCGTGCGGGAGCTGGCTCTCGTCGTCGGCCAGCCAGTCGGGGACCTACGGGACCGCGAACGGCACGACCCTCGCGTGGGACACCGCGACTGACGTGTGCTCGACGCCGCACCGGCTGCTCTGCGTGGAGGACTGACGGCGCGAAACGCCTCGCCCGCTCCTGCGACGCCCGCGTGATCAGCGAGGGGCGGGGCGAGCCTCGACCAACGGCCGAAGCCCGGGCGGCCTCTATCGCGCTGCCAGAACTCGCGATCGAACGAACCGTCGTCGGGCGTGCCCGGCCTGAGCAGGCACGTCACCACGACCTTCGTGCCGTCCAGGTTCACGTCAGCCGGCTGCTTCGCGGAGCGCAGCGGGGTGCAAGGCTACTCCAGCGTCGCGGTCGCACGTGGGGCCTCGTCTCGACTGCGCGCCCGTCGCCCCAGGGACAGCTACCCCAGCGAGACGACTTCCTTCACCACCAGGTGGCCGTCGCCGTCGTCCTTCACCGTGCAGGCGGCGACGTGGGGGTCGTGCTCGAGGAAGAGGATCCACTCCTCCTCCAGGGCCTGGGCGAGGAGCTGCTTCTTCTCCTCGATGGTGGTGAGCGGGTAGAGATCGTACGCCGCGACCCACGCGGGCCTCAGGTGCGCGGTGGTCGGCACCAGGTCCGAGCAGTAGAAGAGCGTCTTGTCCTCGGCCTCCAGGCGCACCAGCTGCAAGCCCACCGTGTGCCCCTCGCTCACCACCAGGTGCACGCCGGGGTAGAGCTCGGTGTTGCCCTCCAGCAGGTGCAGGCGGCCGCTCTTCTCCAGCGGGGCGAAGTCTTCGGGGCGGAAGCTGCCCGCGTCCTTGTCGGTCGGGTGGTGGGCCCAGCGCCAGTGGCGCCGCTGCAGGTGGTAGGTCGCGTTGGGGAAGGACAGCGCCAGCTCGCCCTTCTCCGAACGGGTGGTGCCGCCGGCGTGATCGAAGTGCAGGTGGGTGAGCACCACGTCGGTGACCGCGAAGCGATCGACGCCCGCCTTGGCCAGCGCCGCGTCGACCCCGCCGGTGGAGACGAGGCCGTACATGTCCTTGTGCTTGCCGTCCCAGCGCGGGCCGGCGCCGTCGTCGATCAGGATGGTGCGGGGCCCGTCCTTGATGAGCAGGCAGCGCAGCGCGCAGGTGATTCGGTTTCGATCGTCAGGCGGGAAGCGCTTCTCCCAGAGCGGGCGGGGCACCACGCCGAACATCGCGCCGCCGTCGAGGAGGATGTTCCCGTCGCTGACCTCGTGGACCTCGAACCGGCCGAGTCGAAGCGCCATGACTTCAGTCTTGCACGGTCTCGGCCGTCCTGTGGCATGGTGCTCGGGTGGGGACCACGGCGGTGCGCTATACGGCGCAGGCGAGCATGTTCGACGGGCTCGTCCGCGGCTTGAAGCCCGACGAGCGGCTCCTCGCCGACTTCGTCGCGGCCGGGTACGACCCCAGCGACCGGAAGCTGGTGTACCCGATCGAGGTGTGGACCGCCTGCCTCGACGCCGCGTGGAAGCACCGCTTCCCCACGCTGGAGCGCTATCCGGCGTGGACGGAGATCGCCCGCGCCTTCATTCAGGGCTACTTCGACACCACCGTGGGACGGCTCATCTCGGTCACCTTCCCCTTCCTCTCGCCCCGGCTCTTCATCGATCGCACGCCGTCGTACGTCCGCACCGGCCTCAAGGACTCGCGGGTGGCGCTGGAGTGGGTGGGCCCCGACCAGGCCGTCCTCACCATGCACGGGCCGCACGAGGGCGCGGCGTATGTGATGTGCGGCGTGCTCGACGTCTCGCTGCGGAAGGTGCGGGTGCTGCCGGTGCTGGTGCCGGAGATCATCGGCGCCGACACCTCGCGCGTGCGCATCACCTGGACGTCCAACCGCCCATGATTCGCACCTACGACTTGTTGCTGCAGCCCCTGACGCAAGGCGCGGCCCACGACTCGGACGCGGCCGTGGCGGCGTTCGTGGCCAAGGGCGCCACCGCGCGGCCCGGCGGGCGGGCCACGCTCACCGTCGGGAAGCACGAGGTGGAGCTCGGGCCGGTGCGCGAGGGTGGGGTGGTGGTGGCGACCGACGTACGGCTGCCGCTCGGGCGCGACACCACCTTCCTGGCGCCGCTGCTCGCGCTGGTGATGGAGGTGGCGCGCGCTTCGAAGCTGCGGGTCATCGATCCCTCGCAGAGCAAGGAGCTCCTCGAGACCGACGTCGCGTCGCTGGAGGACGCCTACCGCCGCACCGCCGAGTACGCGGGTGAGTTCTTGGGCGTGGGCGACGCGCTCGGGCGGGTCGAGATTCCGCCGCCCGAGGGCATCACCAAGATGGGGGCCCTGTGGCTGGCGGCGGCGGTCTTCCTCGCCGCCGCGTGGGTCGGCTGGCGGTACATGATCAGCCGCTGAGCGCTACGGCGAAGGCCGCGCGAACCTCCAGCAGCGGTGCACGGTGCGGCGGAAGTCCTCGGGGATGCTCTTGGGCGTCAGCTCCTCCTCGGCCGAGAGCCGGCGATCGAGCTCGAAGTCGAGGTAGTTGGTGGAGAAGTAGAGCTGGCCGCCCGGCGCGAGGAGCGAGAGCACCCGCTCGATCAGCCGAGCGTGGTCGCGCTGCACGTTGAGGCTCTTGTCCATCTTCTTCGAGGCGGAGAAGGAGGGCGGGTCGAGCACCACCAGGTCGAAGGGCCCGCGCGCGGTCTCGAGCCAGGCGAGCACGTCGGCGCGCACCACCTGGTGCGCAGGGCCGGTGGCGAAGCCGTTCAAGCCGAGGTTCCGCTCGGCCCAGTCGCAGTAGGCGCTCGAGAGATCGACGGTGGTGGTCTGGCTCGCCCCGCCGGCGCGGGCGTAGACGGTGAACGAGCCGGTGTAGGCGAAGAGGTTCAAGAAGCGCTTCCCCTTCGCCTCGCCGCGCACCCGGGCGCGGGTGAGCCGGTGATCGAGGAAGAGCCCGGTGTCGAGGTAGTCGGAGAGGTTGCACTCGAAGAGGAGACCCTGCTCCTCGACGGTGACCAGGGTGGCCTTCCCGCCGACGCGCTCGTACTGCGACTTCCCCCAGGCGTGGCGCTCGTGGGTCTTGGTGAAGACCTTGGCCGGGTCCACCTGGAGCACGCTCGAGCAGGCGCGCACCACCTCGGCCCGGGCCTCGTCGATGGTCCCCTCGCGCACCTGCTTCTTCCTCGGGAACTCCATCACGTGCACGAAGCCCGCGTACCAGTCGACGGCGAAGGGCCACTCGGGCATGTCGAGGTCGTAGAGCCGGAACGCGGTGAGCCCTTGCCGCTTGGCCCACTTGAAGCGGTGCTTCGCGTTCTTTTTGAGGCGGTTCTCGAAGTCGGACATCGGCCGAACGCCTAGCACTCCGGCCGAGCAGGTGCAGGCTCGATTCGAAATGCCGAATGGGTGGAGGCCGGCCTTTCCTCCGCGCCGGTTGTGTGGAAAATCGCTCCCCCATGCGCTTCGACACTCTCGCCATCCACGCAGGCCAGGAGCCCGATCCCACCACGGGCGCCATCATGACGCCGGTGTACTTCACCTCGACCTACGTCCAGGACGGCCCGGGGGAGCACAAGGGCTACGAGTACTCGCGCACCAAGAACCCCACCCGCGGGGCGCTGGAGGCCTGCCTGGCGTCGCTGGAGGGCGCGAAGTACGGCGCGGCGTTCGGCAGCGGCTGCGCGGCGGCCGACATGCTGATGCACCTGCTCGACTCCGGCGCGCACGTGGTGGTGAGCGACGACGTCTACGGCGGCACCTTCCGCCTCTTCGACAAGGTCTACCGGCGCCACGGCTACTCGTTCTCGTTCGTCGACATGACCGACCCGAAGAACGTCGAGAAGGCCATCACCAAGGACACCAAGATGGTGTGGGTGGAGACGCCCACCAACCCGATGCTCAAGCTCGCCGACCTCTCGGCGGTCGCGGAGATCGCCAAGAAGCACAAGCTGATCAGCGTCTGCGACAACACCTTCATGACGCCCTACTTCCAGCGCCCGCTGGAGCACGGCTTCGACATCGTCACCCACTCCACCACCAAGTACCTGAACGGCCACTCCGACTGCGTGGGCGGCTTCGTCTGCACCAGCGACAAGGCGCTCGCGGACCGCGTCTACTTCCACCAGAACGCGGTGGGCGGCGTGCCGGGGCCGATGGACAGCTTCCTCGTGTTGCGCGGGGTGAAGACCCTGCACCTGCGCATGCAGCGCCACGCCGAGAACGCGATGAAGATCGCCGAGCACCTCTCGGGGCACGCGAAGGTGGCGAAGGTCACCTACCCGGGGCTCTCCTCGCACCCGCAGCACGCGCTGGCCCGGAAGCAGATGAAGGGCTTCGGCGGCATGATGACCTTCGAGATCAAGGGCGGGCTCGAGGCGGCGCGGCGCTTCCTCAAGACGGTGAAGATCTTCGCCTGCGCGGAGTCGCTCGGCGGCGTGGAGTCGCTCATCGAGCACCCGGCGATCATGACCCACGCCTCGGTGCCCAAGGAGAACCGGGAGAAGCTCGGCATCTCCGACGGCCTGATCCGGCTCTCGGTCGGCGTCGAGGACGCGGCCGATCTGATCGACGATCTCAACCGCGCGTTCGAGGCCGCCTGAACGGATGCTGAGCCTCGCCCTCCTGAGCCTCGCCGCGGTCCCGGTGCCCGCGGGCTGTGAGCAACCCGAGCTCCACGACGTGGCGGAGCTGAAGGCGCTCTCGCAGCAGTCGGGCGCGCTGTCGGTGGGGCTCGACTCCATCGCCACCTGGTGCTTCGACTCGTCGGGCGCGTGGACCGGCGGGCAGCCGGTGAAGGCCGGCCGGCCGGCCGACCCGAACGCCATCCCCTCCGGAGACTGCGCGCGGGCGGTGGCCTCGTGCCTGACGGCGAAGGCCGCGCTCTCGGAGCACGCGCTCTTGCTTCTCGACGAGGCGCTCGCCGACCTCAAGCGGCCCTACCGCGGCGAGAGCTACGTGCCCAGGCGCTCCGGGCTCTCGGATCGACCGAGCCCGGCGTTCGACTGCCGCGCCAAGGATCGCGGCGCCTTCTTCACCCAGGCCCAGGCGCGCATGGACTACGCGCGGCTCGCGACCCAGACGATGAACGAGTACTCCGGCTACAAGAGCTGGCTGCTCACGCAGAGCCTGCGGTGCGCACAGGAGGCCCGTCGCGCGATGAAGGACGGCACGCGGCGGACGGTGACGATCGAGGGCGTGAGCGATCGTTTGCCGAACTTCGCGGCCGGCGGCGTCGCGGACGAGCCGGTGACTCCGGGCGTGCGCCTGAGGCCGGGGGTGCAGGTCACGCCCGCGGGCGTGGCGCAGACCGGCGGCAGGGCGAAGGGCTTCGACGTGCCGGGCAGCGCCGTGGAGGTCGGTGGCGGCGAGGGCGGGCCGGGGGCAGGAGCTTTGGGGACCCACCGGCCGGGCGTGCAGGTGACGCCCGCTGGCGTGGTGCAGACGGGCGGCGAGGCCGGAGCGGCCGGTGCAACTGCTCGCGGAGGCGGTGACGCCGCGGGTGGGCCTGGAGCCGGTGGAACGCTGACCTCGGGTTCGGCCGGAGCACTCGGTGGCGCTCTCCGAGGCGGCGCTGGGGCATTGGGTGTTTCAGGTGGAGGTGGCCTCGCGACGGGCGGTCCGGGCGCTTGGGCCTCGGGCTCGCTCGGAGGAGCGGGAGTGGCGGGAATGGCCGGTGGTGGCGCTCCTCGCGGTGGTGCCGGCAGCGGCGCGCCGGCGTACGGCGCAAATGGCGCAGTCGGCGCACCGGGCGGCACCGGCGCCTCGTCGTACGGCGCGAACGGAGCGGTCGGCGGACCTGGCGGCAGCGGCGCGTCGGCGTACGGCGCGAACGGAGCGGTCGGCGGACCTGGCGGCAGCGGCGCCTCGGCGTACGGCGCGAACGGAGCGGTCGGCGCACCGGGTGGAAACAGCGCCTCGGCGAACGGAGC
>JBBIOE010000311.1:0-6791 GCA_037443525.1 Archangiaceae bacterium
CTTTGTGCGGAGCCTTCGCATGGACATCACGGTCACTCGGACGACGAACCCGCGCCCCCGCGCTCCGGAGACGGAGCTCGGCTTCGGCAAGTACTTCAGCGATCACCTGTTCGCGATGGACTGGACGGCCGACAAGGGCTGGCACGACGCGCGGATTCAGCCGTACGGGCCCTTCGCCATCGACCCGGCGGCGAGCGTGCTGCACTACGGGCAGGCGATGTTCGAGGGCTCGAAGGCGTTCCGCGGCGCCGACGGGGTGATCCGCATGTTCCGCCCCGAGGCGCACGCGCACCGCATGGTGACCGGGGCGCCCCGGCTCTGCATGCCCTGCCCGACGGAGGCCCAGCTGCTCCAGGCGGCGAAGGCGCTGGTCAAGACCGAGGCCGACTGGGTCCCCAAGGCCGAGGGCACGGCGCTGTACCTGCGCCCCACGATGATCGGCACCGAGGGCTTCCTCGGCGTTCGGCCGGCGAACAAGTACCTCTACTTCATCATCGCCTCGCCGGTGGGCAGCTACTACGGCGGCAAGGGCCTCAAGGCGGTGCGGATCTGGGTCGAGACCGCGGAGGTGCGCGCACCTCGGGGCGGCCTGGGCGCGGTGAAGGCCGGCGCCAACTACGCGGCGAGCCTCCACGCGGCGATGACGGCGAAGAAGGAGGGCTACGACCAGGTGTTGTGGCTCGACTCGAAGGACCACGAGCTCGTGGAGGAGGTCGGCACCATGAACCTCTTCGCGGTCTTGAAGGGCGCGCTGGTGACGCCGCCGTTGTCGGACTCGATTCTGCCCGGCGTGACGCGCGACTCGGTGCTCACCCTGGCGAAGGACCTCGGCTACGCGGTCGAGGAGCGGCCGCTGTCGATGAAGGAGCTGCGCCGCGCGCACCAGAAGGGCGAGCTGACGGAGGTGTTCGGCACGGGCACCGCGGCGGTGATCAGCCCGGTGGGCGAATTGGCCTTCTCCGGCGAGAAGCTGTCCATCAACGAGGGCAAGCCCGGGCCGGTGGCGGTGAAGCTGTTCGAGACCATCTCGGGCATTCAGCGCGGCACGGTGGCCGACACGCACGGGTGGATGGTCTCGGTCGACTGACGTTCCTCCGTTCACCCTGAGCCCGTCGAAGGGTGCCGAATTCCTCTCGGGCGGGGCCCGTCGTCGCTACCGCCCCGCGTCCTTGGCCCAGCGCTCGTAGCGCCGGGTGAGCTCCGTCTCCCTGGCCTTGGGCAGCGGGCCGAGCTCGGCGGCGACGCGCTCCAGGGCGTCGTGGGCGTCGTCGTCGTCGGGGTCGTCGAGCAGGGCGAGGAAGAGCTCGTCGCGGGCGTCGGTGGCGCGTCCCAGGCGCTCGAGCGTGACGCCCAGGATGGTGTGGCCGAAGGGCAGGAGCGGCTCGGCGGCCAGCGCGGCGCGGGCCTCGGGCTCGGCCTGGGCCTCCAGCCCGACGGAGGCGAGCCAGTGGGCGAAGCCGATGCGGCGGTGGGGCGAGGGCTCGGCCTCGACGAAGGCCTGGTAGGCGGCGCGGGCGTCGTCGATGCGCTCCTGGCGCTCGAGGAGCTGCACCAGCTCGGAGGCGAGCGCCTCGTCGCCGGGCGCGCCGCGGAGCTTCTCGCGCAGGGCGGCCTCCTTGCGCTCCTCACCCTTGGCGAGGGTGGCGCGGTGCCGCTCCTCGACCTTCCTGGCCTCTTCGGGGAGGCCGTCCTCGAGCTCCATGCGGACGAGCTCTCGGGTGAGCGAGGGGTTGCCCGGGTCGGCGGCGAACTGGGTGGCGAGCTTCTCGCGCTTGATGCGGTGAATGCGCTGGGCGCTCGTCTCTCCGGGGGCCCTGGAGGTGAGGAACCAGGGCAGGGCGACGACCGAGAGGAGCGCGGCGAGCTCGAAGAGGACGATGTTGCGCACCCGGCGGGCGTGGGCGTCCTGGTGCTCGGCGAGCTCGTCGGGGTCTTTGGGGAGCGGCCGCGCGGGGCCGATGACCACCACCGAGCGGGCCATGAGATCGGCGAGGGTGCGCCCGTCGGGGCGGGCGAGGGCGATGAGGTGACCGGCGCCAGCGAGGCCGACGGCCATGATGGACGCGAGGAACATCACCGTGCCGAGGCCGGTGGGCACGGCGAAGGCGCCGAGGTGAAAGACGGTGGCGAGGGCGCCACCGGCGACGGTGTAGAGGAAGGCGAGCGGGAAGAGGCCGCGCCCGAGCAGCTCGCGGAAGAGGACGTTGCCGAGGTCGACGGGGTGGCCATCGGGGCGGACGACCTCGAGCCCGAGGATGCGCAGGCCCACCGTCTGCTTGAGGAACGCGACGGGGACGACGGCGTAGCCCACCAGCACCACCAGCACGCCCCACATCGGCAGCACGAAGCCGCGCAGGAAGAGCGGCACGAGGAAGGTGGCGAGGGAGAGGACGCTGACGGCGGCGAAGTCGATGAGCCCGGCGAGGAAGCGGCGGCTGAGCGGGGCGGGGGTCATCGGGCGGGGGAGGGTAGCAGGGCGCTCAGCCAAGGGTCTTGGGGACCGACCTCGAGAGGGGTCTTCCCCATCGAGGTGCGGTAGATCGGCGTCGATGGCCACTGCGCGAGCTCACCCGCCGAGCGCCCTTCTCGTTCTCCTCGCCTTCTGCTCCGGGTGCGGTCCGGGCCTCATCCTCCGCGGAGGGAGGGTCAACGGCGCCGCGGTGGAGAGCCTTCGGCGCACGGTCTCCGTGAACCGCGGTCTCGCCTTCACCCGGCCCGTGCCCGTCACCGTGCAGTCGACTCAGGAGCTCTCGGACTTCGTCGGGCGGGAAGTCCCTCCCGGCGAGGGAGACCGCGCGGCAGAGCGGGTGCTCCTCCGCCTCGGGCTGTTCGCCTCAGCGACCGACTCGGCGTCGCAGACCGAGGAATGGCTCCGCCGAGCAGGTGGGCTCTACAGCTCGTCCAGCGGAACCGTCGTTCTCCAGCGGGACCGGGTGCGCGAGCTCCCGCCCTTCTACCAGTGGCTGCCGGGCGTCATCGACCCGGTGGCGTCGACGCTCGCGCACGAGCTGACGCACGCCCTGCAGGATCAGCATTGGCCCCAAGGTCCTGCGCTGCCCGTGTTCTCGGACGGCATGCTCGCGCAGAGAGCGCTCCGCGAGGGTGACGCGATGCTGAGCGCGGCCACCGGTCTTCGGCTCCAGGGACGGGTGTCGGAAGAGGGCACGGACGAGGCGAAGCTGTTGCCCGCGCTGCGCCGCTTTCTCTATCGGGACGGCCACGCCTTCGTCGTCCGGACTTTCGCGGCGGGGGGCTGGCGAGCCGTCGACGCGCTCTACGACGGGCCTCTCTCGACGAAACGGATTCTCCATCCGGAGCGCGCTGCCGAGGCGCCCATCGAGGTCAAGCTCGGCGCACCGCGGGCCCTCGAGCAGGCCGGATGGTCGCGCGTGCGTGAGGCCCCCATGGGAGAGCTGCTCATCCGTCAGCTCGCACGGAGGGTCTTCCCGGCCGAACGTGCCGGAGCGATCGCCGGCGGGTGGCGAGGCGACACGCTACGCGCTCTCTCTCGGGACGACGAGCTGGAGCTCGTCTGGATGTCTTCCTGGGAGTCCCCCGCCGACGCGGCCGAGTTCGCCCAGGCGCTGCCGCAGCTCGTGCCCGGCGCGTTCGTCGAACGGCGCGAGCGCGACGTGCTCGCGCTCATTGGCCCCGTGAGCCCGCAGGCGGACCTGGCGACGGCCTGCTGGGTCTCGTCAGGCCGTGGCCCCGCCGAGTGACCGACCGGCCTTCGGTCCACCGTGCCGGGCGCTCAGCCGAGGGTCTTGGGGACGACGAGCTTCCAGCGGGAGTGCCAGACGCCCTTGCCCTTCATGGTGCGGTCCCATGAGGACGGGGAGCGAGGGGCGAGGCGGTCGAGGCGCCAGAGGGTCTGGTGGGGGATGGAGACGTTCTGCTCGAGGAGCACGCCGAGGCGCGCGGCGGTGACCGGGTGGCCGAGGCGTTCGGCGTAGGAGATCATGGCCTCGAAGTCGTTCCGGGGGAGGTTGGCGAGCTCGTGGAGGTGCGCGACGGGGGGCGCGAGATCGATGCGGTCGAGGAGGTCGACGACGGTGCGCTCGAGGGAGGTGATGGTGACGGGCAGGCCGGAGAGCTCCTCCCAGCGCAGGAAGCCGCCCCAGTCCTCGAGCTTGGCGAGGTCGGTGGGGACGCGCACCGGGACGAGGTGTTTGCCGCCGAAGTCGAAGGGGGTGCATCGCTCCTTGGTCATGAAGCTGATGCGCGGTCCGGCGTACTTGTAGCCGTGGAAGGCGAGGGCGCCGTCATAGGCGATGACGGCGTCGCGGGTGAGGCGCGAGGCGACCAGGAAGGGGTTGGCCTTCTTGTCGTGGGCGTAGAGGCCGCGGCGGAGGTTGACGAGGCCGCCCTGGGCGACGTGGTACGCGATGGCGGAGGCGGCGGAGGCGTCCTCGTTGCCGGCGGCGCGGTGCAGGCGCTGGAACTCGTCGACGCGGAAGACGGGGTTCTTCGCGATGAAGTCCGCGGGCTTGAAGGCGATCTGCGGGGTGGCGCGCTTGGGGGTGGGCATGGCTGGGGTCGGGGCCGGGGCCGCGATGGTCGTTGCAGACGATACAGCGGGACGGGGCATTTGTCGCAATGATGATGCAGTCGCTGCAACGACTTTGAAAACCGACCCGGCAGGGGGCGTCCCCGTGCTCGGAGGTGGATCAGACGCCGCGACGACGCCTCGAGGGCGATGGGTCGGGTGGGTGGATGGCGCTGGTGACTCCGTCGACCAGCACCGCGACCTCGGACGGCGGCACGCCCTGGGTCCGGCTCCCGCTCCCACCGTTCGTGGTGAACGACCCTGGCGCACCCATGCCGATGGTGCGCGACCGTGCGGATCCTCGGCGCGGAGTCGCGACGCTCGACGAGACGGGCTGCGCGTCAGGCGACCGTGCCGGCCCGCCCTCCTCGAGGCCGCTTCTCCTACCGCTGATCGGCCCCGGAGCGCACCTCGCCCCCGGCCGGGTCGGTTTACAAAGTCCTTGCTGGCGATACGCGCAGAACGGGAAAACCCGCATTCATGGCGCACTCACTGCAACGGCCTCCGAGCGGAGTTGCGGCGGCGCTGAAACTCCGCGCCCGCCGCTCCTCACCGTCCGATCCTCACTACGCCGGCGGCCGCACCGAGCCCACCAACGCCTCCACGCTCTTCCGCGCGTCGCCGAACAGCATCCGCGCGTTCTCCAGGTAGAAGAGCGGGTTCTCCACGCCGGCGTAACCCGCCGCCATGCCGCGCTTGAGCACCACCACCATCTTCGACTGCCACACCTCCAGCACCGGCATGCCGTAGATGCTCGACGACGGGTCCGTCATCGCTCCCGGGTTCACGATGTCGTTCGCGCCGATCACCAGCACCACGTCCGTCTGCTTGAAGTCGGCGTTGATGTGGTCCATCTCCATCACGATGTCGTACGGCACGCCGGCCTCCGCCAGGAGCACGTTCATGTGCCCCGGCAGTCGCCCCGCGACCGGGTGAATCGCGAACCGCACGTTCACGCCCCGCTCGCGCAGCGTGCGCGTCAGGTCTTGCACCGCGTTCTGCGCCCGCGACACCGCCATGCCGTAGCCCGGCACGATGATCACGTTGCGCGCCTCGGCCAGCCGCTTCGCCAGCTCGTCGGCCTTCACCTCGGCCACGTTGCCCGCCGGCACCTGCGCCGGAGCGCCCGCCGCCGCCGGCTTCGCGTCCGACGTCCCGAACCCGCCGAACACCACGCTCAGGATCGACCGGTTCATCGCCCGGCACATGATGATGGAGAGGATCGTGCCCGAAGAGCCCACCAGCGCGCCCGTGATGATGAGCAGATCGTTGTTGAGCATGAAGCCCGCCGCCGCCGCCGCCCAGCCCGAGTAGCTGTTGAGCAGCGACACCACCACCGGCATGTCCGCGCCGCCGATGGCCATCACCAGGTGCATGCCGATGAGCCCCGCCAGCACCGTCATCACCAACAGGTACGGCATGCCGCCCGACCCGTCCGCCTGCAGGAACGGCACGCCGAGCCCGATGATCGTCGCCGCCACCACGAAGTTCAGCGCGTGCCGCCCCGGGAGCAACAGCGGCTTGCCCGAGATCGAGCCCTTCAGCTTGCCCCACGCGATGATCGACCCGGTGAAGGTGATCGCGCCCACCGCCACGCCGATCCACACCTCCACCAGGTGCACCGTGTGCTCGACGTGGCCAGGCCCGCCCCGCTGGGCCAGCATCGCCTGCGCCTGGTGCATGAACCCCGCGACCGCCTTGCCCGAGTGCGGCTCGAGGTACGACGAGATGCCGACCAGCACCGCCGCCAGACCGACGAAGCTGTGCAGAATCGCCACCAGCTCGGGCATGCCCGTCATCTCGACGCGCTTCGCCAGCACCGCGCCCACCGCGCCGCCCACCAGCATCACGCCCAACAGCAGCCCGAAGCTCGCCATCGGCAACGGGCTCGCGTTGCTGCCCACGTAGGGCATCAACCACGACGCCCCCGCGATGAGGATCGCCAGCACCATGCCGGTCATGCCCGACGTGTTCCCACCCGGCGCCGTCTCTTGCTTCGACAGCCCGCCCAGCGACCGGATGAACAGCACGCCCGCGAACAGATAGCCCACCACCATCACGCCGCTCATGAGTGACCTCCACGCGCCGGCGCGGCATCTTCACGTCTGAACATCTTCAACATGCGCTGGGTGACCAGGAAGCCACCCGCGATGTTGATGGTCGCCACCAACACCGCCACCACGCCGAGGATCGCCGCCGCAGACAGCTCCGTGCCCACCTGCAGCATGCCGCCGATGACGATGAT
>JBBIOE010000312.1:0-6705 GCA_037443525.1 Archangiaceae bacterium
CCGGCACCGGCGGCCTCACCCGGGTGGTCGACAAGCGCAAGGTGCGCCGCGATCACGCCGACTTCTTCAACACCACCGCCGAGGGCGTGCGCGGCAAGCGCGCGGTCGAGTGGCGGCTGGTCGACGCCCTGGCGCCGAAGAGCAAGTTCGAGCAGGTGGTCGGCGATCGCGCCAGGGCGCTCGCGCAGCAGAGCGATCGCCCGAAGGACGCCAAGGGCCTGGTGCTCGACGCGCTGGAGCCGAAGGTCACCGCGGCCTCCATCACCTACCGGCACGTCACGGTCGCCTTCGAGCCCTCGACGCGCCGCGCGGAGCTGACGCTCGAGGCCCCCACCGACGCGCCGCCCGCCTCCCCCGCCGGCCTCGCCGCCGACGCGTGGAGCCTCCGCGCCTTCCGCGAGCTCGACGACGCGCTGGTGCGCCTGCGCCTGAACCACCTCGACGTGGGCACCATCGTCCTGCGCACGAAGGGCGACGCCGCCAAGGTGCTGGCGTGGGACGACTTCCTGGTCGCCCACGAGACGCACTGGCTGGTGCGCGAGATCACCCACTTCATCAAGCGCACCTTGAAGCGCCTCGACCTCACCGCCAAGACGCTCTACGCCTTCATCGAGCCGGGCTCCTGCTTCGCCGGCAGCCTCGCCGAGCTCGCCCTGGCCGCCGACCGCGCCTACATGCTCGACGACGCCGAGCACCCCACCGCGATCCGGCTCGGCGCGCTCAACGCCGGCCGCCTGCCGATGCCCAACGGCCTCACCCGCCTCGAGACGCGCATGCTGGCGACGCCGGGCCGCGTGAAGGAGATCCTCGCGCACAAAGGCCCCTTCTCTCCCGACGAAGCGCTCGCCGCGGGCCTCGTCACCTTCACCCCCGACGAGATCGACTGGGACGACGAGGTGCGCGTGGCGCTGGAGGAGCGCGCGAGCTTCTCCCCCGACGCGCTCACCGGCCTCGAGGCGAACCTGCGCTTCGCCGGCCCGGAGACGATGGAGACGAAGATCTTCGGCCGCCTCTCCGCCTGGCAGAACTGGATCTTCCAGCGCCCCAACGCCGTCGGCGAGCGGGGCGCCCTGCACCTCTACGGCCAGGCCGGCGTGCGCCCGAGCTTCGACGTCCGCCGCACCTGATCGCTTCCTTCGCCCTTCGACCCACCGGAGACCCATGAGCACCATCAGCAACGAGAAGATCCCGAACAACGTCAACCTCTCGGAAGACAAGAAGCTCCAGCGCGCGCTCGAGGCGTGGCAGCCCAACTTCATCAACTGGTGGAAGGACATGGGCCCGGTCGGCTTCCAGCAGAAGGACATCTACCTGCGCACGGCGATCAGCGCCGACACCGAGGGCTGGGCGCACTACGACTACGTGAAGATGCCGGACTACCGCTGGGGCATCTTCCTCGCCGACCCCATCACCGATCGGAAGATCCCCAACGGCGATCTCGAGGGCCAGCCGGTGTGGCAGGACGTGCCCGGCGAGCACCGCACCAACCTGCGCCGCCTCATCGTCACCCAGGCCGACACCGAGCCCGCCTCCGTCGAGCAGCAGCGCCGCCTCGGCCAGACCTGCCCGTCGCTCTACGACCTGCGCAACCTCTTTCAGGTGAACGTGGAGGAAGGCCGGCACCTGTGGGCGATGGTGTACCTGCTGCACCGCTTCTTCGGCCGCGACGGCCGCGAGGAGGCGGAGGGCCTGCTCGAGCGCCGCAGCGGCAACGGCGACAAGCCCCGCATCCTCGGCACCTTCAACGAGCCCTGCGAGGACTGGCTCTCGTTCTTCATGTTCACCTACTTCACCGACCGCGACGGCAAGTTCCAGCTGCTCGCGCTGGCGGAGTCGGGCTTCGATCCCCTCGCGCGCTCCACGCGCTTCATGCTCACCGAGGAGGCGCACCACCTCTTCGTCGGCGAGATGGGCGTGGGCCGCGTCATCCAGCGCTCGGCCGAGCTGACCAAGAAGGACCCCAACGGCGATGCCCGCAAGCTGGGCGGCATCGACCTGCCGACCATTCAGAAGTTCATCAACTTCTGGTACTCGAGCTGCCTCGATCTCTTCGGCTCCGAGATCTCCAGCAACGCCGCCACCTTCTTCGCCGCCGGCCTCAAGGGCCGCGCCTGGGAGGAGAAGCACTACACCGATCACAAAGCGCTCGATCAGTTCGTCACCATGGACGTGGTGGACCCCGAGACGAAGAAGCTGAAGAAGGAAGAGGTCCCCCTGCGCAACGCGATGAACGACGTCCTGCGCGGCGACTACATCACCGACTCGATGAAGGGCGTGGAGCGGTGGAACAAGATCCTCGAGCGCGAGGGTATGAGTTTCCGCTTCACCGTGCCCTCGAACCGCTTCAACCGCCGCCAGGGCATCTACGCCGGCGTCCCCTTCGACCTCCAGGGGAACATCGTCACCAGCGAGCAGTTCGAGGCGAAGAAGCACGAGTGGCTGCCGTCGCCGACCGACTGGGCCTACGTGAAGAGCCTGCAGACCACGCCGGTCTACGAGCCCGGGAAGATGGCGAACTGGATCGCCCCGCCCGCCAAGGGCATCGACGGCAAGGCGCCCGAGTTCGAGTACGTCCGCGGCGAGGCCTGAGCCGCAGGCGAGTCGGCACGCGGGTCGAAACGTGCCGACCGTCGCTCAATCGTTGATTTCCGCCTCCCGACAGGGTCCTCTCCGCCCATGCTCAAGCTCGCAGGTGTGATCCTCAACGCCGCCGGAGTCGCCGCGCTCTGGTTCGGCGGCGTCCCCTACACCGAGAAGCAGAAGGTCGTGGACCTCGGGCCCGTGAACATCGAGGCCAAGATGGAGAAGCGCATCGAGATCCCGCAGCCGGTCGGCGCGGGCGCGGTCGCGGTGGGCACGGTGCTCTTGCTGTTGCCCGCGGGGCGGAGGAAGAGCTGAGCCCGTCCTCGCTCAGCGGTCAGGCGTCTGTATCGCGCGCACCGTGTACATGAAGGCGATCACGAAGGCCGCGCCCACCCACAGCAGGTTGTAGCCCACGTCCCCGTAGCGCAGCCGCCACAGGCCGACGAAGCCCGCCGCGACGGCGAAGGCCCACAGCCGCTGTCGCTCCCGGGTCGCCTTCCGCCGCGCGAACACGAAGGCCGCCGCGAGCACCAGCACCGACACCCAGTCGATGCCAAAGCGCAGCACGAGCTACGCCCCGACCTTCTGTGCGTCGCCGCCGGGGGGCCCGCCGTCGTCGTCCGGCCCGCCGAGGTGCCCGGCGATGTCCGCGAAGGACTCCTTGGAGAGCGACATGAAGACCAGCCCGGTGAGGATCTGCTGCGCGATCTGCAGCACCCACACCACGTTGGCGAAGGCCACGCCGCTGGAGTTCACGACCTCCTTCGACATGAAGACCCCGAGGCCGATCAGCATCGAGGCCTGGAAGGTGCCGGCGCTCCCGGGCGCGGCGGGGATCATGAGGCCGATCACCAGCACCGACAGCACCACGAAGCCGCCGTAGAGCGACAGCGTGAGCGGCTGGCACGCCTCGCCGTGCGCCGCCGAGCAGTCGAAGGCGTTCGCGAGCAGCCAGGTCGAGGCGCCGTTGAGGCCCCAGTAGACGGCGGTCCACAGCACGAAGAGCGCCAGGTTCTTGCCGTCGGGCAGCTGCTTCAAGGCGCCCACGAAGCCGTCGACGATGTGAATGGCCTTCTCGGTGAGCCCTTTGGAGACGCGGCTCCCCACGGCGCGCATCAGCCCGATGACGCGATCGTGCTGCCACCGCGCCAGCATCAGGAAGCAGAAGCCGCCGAAGAAGACGAGGAACATGATGTTCCCGCCCACGCGAATGCGCGCCACGTCCGCCGACTCACCCGGCAGGAAGAAGAGCAGGATGCGCAGTAGCACGGCGATCACGATGCCGTCGACGATGCGCTCCAGCACCACCGTGGTCATCGCCGCGCTCCGCCGCACCTGCGAGCGCTGCGCGATGAGAAAGGGCCGCGCGAACTCCCCCAGGCGGAACGGGAGGATGATGAGCATCATGAAGCCGATCGCCGAGGCTTCGTTGAGCGACTTGAAGCGAATGCGCTCCATGCCCGAGAGCAGGTTCCCCCAGCGCAGCGTGCGCGCCACGTGGATCACCGCGAGGCTGAGCAGGAACGGCAGCACCATGATCCAGTTCGCGCTCTTCAGCGACGTCCACATCTCGTTCCAGCGCGTGTCCTTGAACGTCCACCACAGGCAGACGCCGGTGATGAGGAGCGACACGCCGAACTTGATCCACTTGCTCACGGGCTTAGGCGCCTTAGCACTTCAGTCGACGGGCTGGCCACGAAGGATCGCCGCCGGGTGGGTCGCCATCAGCCGTTCGAGCCCGGCGCCGCCCACCACTCTTTCCAACGCCGAAAGGCTCTCCCCCACCCACTCGCTCGCCTTCACCGGCGAGTGCAGGTCCGTCGCGCCGATGGCGTAGAGCTCATCGTCGAGGAACTGGCGGGCCAGCTTCTGCGCCGAGCGGCCGTAGCGACCGATGAGCGCGCCGACGTCGAGCTGCAACAGCGCGCCCGAACGCACGATCTCCGCCGCCCGTCCCTTCTTCTCGAACTCGAGGCAGCGCTCGGGGTGCGCCACCAGCGGCGTGATGCCCTTGAGCTTCATGCGGAAGATGAAGTCCGGCAAAACCGGCAAGGGAGTCTGGTACGGCGCCTCCACCAGGAGGTACTTCCCCGCCGCGCCGACCGGCCGCGCGTCCGGCGTGCCCAGGCTCGCGAGCAAGCCCTCGTCGAGGAAGAAGTTCTCGGCGTTCGGGTGGAGCGCGAGCGCGATGCGCTCCTTCGAAAGCGACGCCTCGAGCTCGGCGAGCTTCGCCACCGCCACGTCGCGCGGGGCGTACTCGGGCCGGTTGTGGGGGCTCGGCGCCGCGGCCACGAAGCCCAAGGCAACCAGCTGCCGCGCCATCGAGAGCGAGTCGTCGAGCGTCTGGCAGCCGTCGTCCACGCCGGGGAGCAGGTGCAGGTGGAGATCGACGTAGCCTTTGCTCATCGCCAGTCTCCGAAGAGCCCGACCTGCGTGCCCCCGGTGTAGACGACGGACGGGAAGAGCCCGCCCAGATCCCACGGGGCGCCGTAGCCCAGGTACAGCCCGAGGATCAGCTTCCGCTGCACCTTGATTCCCACCTGGAGGCGCCCCTCGGAGTAGCCGAGCACCCGATCCTCCGGCGGGAAGGCGCTCCCCTTGGCGTAGAACGAGCGGTACCAGAGCACGCCCGCGCCGAAGGAGAAGCCCCAGTGAAACAGGTCGCGCGTGCTCTGGTAGCCCAGGCCCGCCCAGGCCACGTGCTGCCACAGCGCGGTGATGCCCGACGGTAATAAGCCCGTGGCCCCTGAGCCGATGGTGAAGACGCCCAGCAGGTGATTCCTCGGCTGCTCGTAGAGGGTCGCCTCCCACGAGACGCGGAAGGTCGGCGCCACCGCGGGGGCGTTGAACGTCGCGCCCAGCGCCACGCTCCGGGGAATCAGCGGAGACACCGGGTGCCACTCGGGGTCGGCGCCGAGCGCCAGCGACATCACGAGGGCGAGGGTCGACATCGGGGGCCTGCGTTTCCCCTCGAAAAGCCGTGCTTGTCAACGTCGCCGCCCTCACCTACAAACCGCGCGTCCCAATGTGACTCCGCCCGGGAGGGGCAAGTGTCCACGTCGCTCCGTACGTACGTCTTCCTCGACTCGCTGCAGCCTCAGCTGGCGTCGCACATCTGCACCACGTGCCGGGGCTTCTTCCCGGTGCCCTACGTCGCGTCCCTCTTCGTGGAGATCGCGCCGGGCATGGCGATCCACCGCCTGATGGACACGGCGTTGAAGGCCACCAAGGCCATGCCCGCCACCCTCGTCGTCGAGCGCGCCTACGGCATGCTCGAGCTGCACAGCGAGGACAAGGGCGAGGTGCGCAGCGCCGGCGACGCGGTGCTCAAGTCCATCGGCGTGACGGAGAACGACCGCATCAAGCCCCGCCTGGTCTCCAACACCATCATCCGCGCCGTCGAGCCGATGCACGCGATGATCCTCAACAAGATCCGCTTCGGCTCCATGATCGAGCCGGGCCAGTCGCTCTTCATCCTCGAGTGCGAGCCGGCGGCCTACGCGGCGCTGGCGGCCAACGAGGCGGAGAAGGCGGCCAACGTGAAGCTCCTCGACGTGATGCCGTTCGGCGCCTTCGGCCGCTTGTACATGGCCGGCTCCGAGTCGGAGATCGACTCCGCCGCTCAGGCCGCGGTCGACGCGATCAAGAGCATCGCCGGCAAGGAGCCGGCGTCGTTCAAGGACAAGTGACGCAGCACCGTTGAAGCAGCACCCCCACTTCAAGAGAGGCGAAGGACGCGATGGCTGACGCACTGGGAATGATCGAGACCAAGGGCTTCGTGGGCATGGTGGAGGCCTCTGACGCGGCGGTGAAGGCCGCCAAGGTCGAGCTGGTCGGCTACGAGAAGATCGGCGGCGGCTACGTGACGATGATCGTCCGCGGCGACGTCGCGGCGGTGAAGGCGGCCATCGAGGCCGGCGCGCGGGGCGCGGAGCGCGTGGGCGAGCTCGTCTCGACGCACGTCATCCCCCGGCCGCACGTCAACATCGACCTCGTCCTGCCGCTGGGCCGCGCCGACCAGGCGAAGGCCGAGTCCGGCCAGAAGTAAGAGGGCGGCGACATGCTGCTCGGCAAGGTGGTGGGGACGGTCGTCTCCACCCGCAAGGAGCCCGCGCTCGACGG
>JBBIOE010000313.1:0-6650 GCA_037443525.1 Archangiaceae bacterium
GTGGCGGTATCGCGGGTGGCCCGGGCGGCGGTCCTGGTGGTGCGCCCGGTGGAGGTCCCGGTGGAGGTCCCGGTGGCGGTCCGGCGGGCGGCTGGGGCGGCGGTATCGCGGGCGGTCCCGGCGGTGGCATCGGAGGCGGGACGGGCGGCGCGGGCGGTGGGACCACGTCGTGCGGCATCACCAACTGCTCGGGCTGCTGCCTCGGCCCCGTCTGCGTGCCGACGCAGTACCAGACCTCGGGCGCCTGCGGCTCCTTCGGTCAGGCGTGCGGACAGTGCTCGAGCGGCGTCTGCTCCAACGGCCTCTGCGCGCCGCCGGCCTGCGGGCCGTCGACCTGCGCGGGCTGCTGTCTGAACGGCGTCTGCCAGCGGGGCGTCGCCGACCTCGCCTGTGGCATCAAGGGCATGGTCTGCTCGGCGTGCTCGTCGGGCTCGAGCTGCGTCAATGGCTTCTGCCAGTCCACCACCTGCGGCGCGAGCTCCTGCCCGGGTTGCTGCCTGAACGGCGTCTGCCAGCCTGGCACCTCCACCTCCGCCTGCGGCATCAAGGGCTCGGTGTGCACGTCCTGTCCGTGGGGGACGACGTGCTCGGGCGGCTTCTGCTCGCCCACCCCATCGTGCGCGCCGGGCTGCGTGAGTTCGAACGGCGCCTGCTCTCCGGGCACGGCGGCCTACGCGTGCGGCGGCGGCGGGAGCTTCTGCGCAATCTGCGGCGGGGGGATGCAGTGTCTCAACCAGAAGTGCGCGCCCATCGCGCCGCCGCCGAACCCCGACGCCGGCGCGGCGCTGCCCACGGGGAGCCCGTGCATCGACAACACCTCCTGCCAGCCGCCCACTTCGGCCTTCTGTCTCAACGAGACCTACGCGCAGCTCCAGACCGGCTACCTCGGCGGCTACTGCACCCAGCCCTGCGGCGCGGCCGGCGCCTGCCCCGCGGGGCAGATCTGCACCACCGACAACCTCGTCTTCGTCTCGCTCACCACCTGCAAGGTGCCCTGTCCCTCCCCAGGCGGAGGCCAGTCCACCTGCCGCTCGGGCTACGTGTGCCTCAAGTCGTCGACCGGCGCCGGCTACTGCGGCCCGCGCTGCGACAACAGCAGCCTGATGTGCCCGGGCACCTGCAACGTCCTCACCGGGTACTGCCCGTAGCTCGCGCTCCGCGATTTCGATGGGCCCGGCCGACTCTCCCGTTCACCCTGAGCGGAGTCGACGGGTGCCGAGTTCAGTCTGCGGTGTTCGGCGGGCTTCGACGAGCTCAGCCTGAACGGAGGGCCGGAAGCTCGGCCCCTGAGCGCGCCACCGTCACCCCACCACCAGCCGAGCCTTCTGCGCCGCCGGCCCGATGCGCGCGACCACGCCGGAGGTGAAGGCGAGCGCGTCCGCCTCCACGCCGTCGCTGAAAACCACCCCGCCCGAGGGCATCGACGACTCGAGCTCGAGCCGCGCCTGGGCCGACAGCCACCCCGCCGCCACGCTCGCCGCGGAGTGCCGGCTCACGAACGGCTCGCGCACCACGAAGAAGAGCTTCTCCTCCTCCCAGCCGAGGCGCACCGGCGCCACCGGCTCCCCGCCCAACACCCGCGCCACCCCCGAGGCCATCGTGCACACCGACGAGAGCCACCCGGTCGAGCCCGCGCCGGTGGAGACGATGACGCCCGACGACGACTGCTGCTCCCAGGCCGCCTCCGGTGCGCTCGCCACTCTGAGGCGGTAGCGCGCCGAGACGTGGGTCTTCGCGCCGACGAAGAAGTCGTTGAACGCCAACAGCCGCTGCCCGTCGGAGAGCGTCGCCTCGGCCAGGGTCACCTCGCGCACCTTCGCCTTCCCCGCGAGCGTCGCCAGGAGCCCCGCGCGCGCGCCGTCGACCGAGAAGGGCAACAGCTGCCCGTCGAAGCGCGAGGGGTCGGGGTTCACGCCCATCAGCGGCTGGCTCCCCACGTACTTCGCCACGTTCGCCACCAGCCCGTCCTGGCCGGCCGCCACCACCACGTCCGTCGCCGAGAAGAGGTAGGTCGGCACCAGCGCGCGCTCCAGCACCTGGACCTTGAGCCCCACGTCGAGCGCGCCGAGGAGCCGGTCCATCGCGCGGCGGTAGGTGTCGTCCTCCTCTTCGTAGTCGCCGAAGTCGAGGCCTGCCCGCTCCAGGTAGAACTTCGCCTGGGCGCGGGTGTTGAAGCGCTCCACCAGCTCCTGGAGCCTCGTCTTCCGCGTCACCACCACCAGCTTCTCGAACATGGCGGCCTCACTTCTTCGTCGCGGTCGTGGCCGGCAGCAGCGCGCGCAACAGGTCGGGGCTGACGTTGAGCTCGCCGATGCGCTGCGCGTTCTCCGCCAGCTCGCGGAAGGCCACCGCGATCATCGCCGCCGGGTCGGCCTGCGCCGAGGACATCGCCGTCAGCACCTTCCAGTCGAGGGTGCGCAAGGGGCCGAGCGTCTTCTCCAGGGTGTAGGCCTGGGCGTCGGCGGCCTTCCGGTCGTTGCTCGCCTTGATGTCGACCAGCTTCTCCCGCTCGGTCTCCACCGCGATGTCCGCGGCCATCTTGGTCTCGCGGATGTGCTTCCTCTTCTGCTCCACCATCACCTCGGTCGAAAGCTCGGTCTCCTTGATGCGGCGCTCCTGCTCCATGGCCGAGTTGCGGCGCTCGTAGATGGCCTCGTCGCTCTTCTTCTGCAGCGCCTCGCGCGCCTCGGCCTCCAGCGCGTGCGCCATCTCCGGCGTGGCCCGCACCGAGAGCACCGAGAAGGCCAGGACCTGCACCCCCAGCGCCTGCACCGCCTCGGTGGCCTTGAGGCCCGCGAGCACCTCGGTGGCCAGCGCCTCGGTGCCCACCAGCGCCTCCTCGAGCGTCCACCGCTGCACCACCGCGCCGGTGAGGATCTGCGCCGCGTGCACCAGCCGCTCTTCGAGCTTCCGCGGGTCGTCGCTGCGCCACGTGCCCTTCGGCGTCACCGAGTAGTCGAGCAGCGCGGCCAGCTTCTTCGGCTCCATCACCCGGAACGTCAGCTGCCCCTGCACCGTGAGCGTCTGGTAGTCCTTCGTCAGCTCGGTGAAGGCGAAGGGCACGTCCGCGCTCCCCACCGGCACCTGCACCAGCGTGGTGGTCGGCTCCCAGTAGAAGAAGGACAGGCCCACCCCTTCGCGCTTCACCCGCCCGTTCTTGAACTGCATCACGTACAGCGTGGGCGGGGACTTCAGGTATCGAATCATGGCGACCTCCGTTGGAGTCGATATGACTCTAATGTGACCGGCCAAAGAGTCAATGTGGCTCTTTGTGGGGGTGGTGCGCTCAGTAACAGGCGGGTGGGTAGCTCACGGTCACCGTCGCGCCGAGCGGCGGCACCGCGGAGGGCGAGAAGAGGACGGTGTTGGTGACGGCGTCCCAGGTCCAGCCGCCGGCGGTGGTGCCGTTCACCAGCACCTGGGGCAGGGTGCCGTTCTGGGGGGGCGCGGTGAGGGGGAAAGCCGACTTGAGCCCGAACGCGCTCTTGCCCACCCGGCCGAGCTCGCCGGCCCAATCGGTGGTGCAGATGTCGACGAAGACGCCGTGGGTCGAGTCCACCAGCGCTCGGTAGGTGCCGTCGTCGGGGGTGGAGTCGATGCTGCAGCCCGGCGGGAGCGGAGGCGAGGTGAACGGGCCGACGACGTTGAAGGAGAACAGCCACGCCTGGTCGGGTCCCTTCACGTCGAGGAGGCGGCTCAAGGCGTAGGCGCTGGGAAGCCGCGACTGATCGCTCGCGTCCGTCACCACCACCACCGCGAGCGAGGCGTCGGAGCGCAAGAAGCCCGCGTTCGTGCTGCCGATGAGCGGCGGCGTCAGCGCCGCGATGGCACACGCGATGGGCTCCTCGGTGTAGAACCCGCTGAAGCCGACCAGGGCCTTCTGCGCGAAGAGCGTGGCCACGTTTGCGAACTGGGGCGTGAGCACCGGGGGGTTGGTCGGCGTGCTGACGAAGCGCCCCTGCCCACCCCCGGGGCTGTTGTCGGCGGTGGTGACGGCGAGGTGGTAGTCGACGTTCAGGGTCGCCGCCTCCTGCATGAAGGAAGAGAAGCTCGTCGCCAGCGAGGTCTGCTTGTTCGCCATCGAGCAGGAGTCGTCGACCACGAAGAGGATGTCGGCGCGCGGCTGAGTGGGAATGTCGAAGACGTCGAGGCGCACGCCGCCGTCGTCGCCTGTGCCGCTGAGCGCGACGGTGGACGAGAGCCCGGCGTCGGCCTGGTTGACGTCGAGGCGAAAGCTCCCTTGTGCCTGCCCGAGAACCGTCGGCGCGAAGGCGAGCTCGGCGGACGCGCGCGCCCCGGCGCCCAGCATCGTCACGCCGCCGGGGCCGAGGGCCAGCCCCTTGGTGACCACGAACTCGGGGCCGCTCAGGCTCGCCCCGGTGATGGCGACCGGCGTCGAGCACCGGTTGTAGACGTTCACGGTGCGCGAGGCCGTCCGGCAGCCTAGGCGCTGCACCCCGAAGGCGAGCACGCTGGGCGTCACCTCGACGCAGCCGACCGCGCGCGCGACGAGCGGGACGACCACCTGTGGCAGCGCGCGCGAGGAGGTCGTGAAGCGAAGGAAGCCGCTCACCGCCGCGCCCTCGGGCAGGCCGGCCGGCATGGTGAGCCTCACGGTGGCCACCGCGGTCGTGCCGGCGTTGAGACTGAGCCAGCTCTTCTGCGGCGCCACCAGCGTGAAGGCCGGGTCGGACCCCGCGGCGACGCCCAGGCCGGCGACCAGACACGGCGCGCCCGTCGCGGCGAGGTTGGCGAGCTGCAGGCTGGACTCGACGGTGGCGCCCGCTGGAAGGTCTCCGAAGGCGAGCAGGCTGGGCGCGCTGGCGAGCACGCACGGCCCCGCGGTCTCGGCGTCGGCGGAGAGCGCCACGTGTACCTGGGGCGCGTTCGCGTCGTCCGAGGCGATGATCAGGTCCGCCGACTTCGCGCCCGGCGACGACGGGGTGAAGCGCACCTCGAGCGGCACGTCGTTGCGCCCCGCGATGGCCTCGATGCCCGTCACCGGGTCGTAGCTCTGGGGGAGGGTGACGAAGAACTCGGAGGGCGACGTGCCCGGGGCGAGCGGGAAGATCTGCACGAAGGGCAAGCGCCCGCCGCGCCCGAGGTGGAGGTTCGCCTCCACGTCGCCGGCGACCGGAGGGGTGCCCACGTTCTGCACGTGCAGCGTCAGCGTGGTGGTGGGCGAGCCGGCCGCGACGAAGGGCACGACGCCGAACGCGAGCGCGCCCGGCTTGACCGAGATGCGCGGCCCGCCGCCGCCGCAGGAGAGGGGAATGCGCACCGGCATCGGCGGCGTCGTGCCGAGCGCGAAGTCGAGCTCCCCCGCGAAGCGCCCGAGCACGCTGGGAGCGCACGTCACCTCGACCTCAGCCGTCCCGAGCGGCGGGACCTCGGGCGGTAGCCTTGGGCCCGCCTGGTACCCTGCGCCAGCGGTGGAGACGCCGCTCACCGCGAGCGCCGCGCCGGAGCGGTTGGTGATTCGCACCCGCCGGACAGCGCGGTCGCCGAGGGGAAGGCGCCCGAAGTCGAGGGACGCCGGCGCCCACGCCACCGCGTCCAGCGAGCCCTGGCCCACGAGCCGGACCGTGCCCAAGGGACACGTGGCGGCGCGGCGAACCGTGAGGGCCGCGGCGTAGGCGCGCGCTTCGGTGGGGGTGAACCCGAGCGTCAGCGCCTGGGCGCCGCCCGCGGTCACCGCCACCTCGCCCACCGGCGCGGCGTCGAACGCCAGGGCGTCGTCGCCGGTGAGCGAACCCACGCTCGCCGTGACCTCCACCGGCGAGACGTTGGAGAGCTCGCTCGCCACCGTCACCCGCAGGCCGAGCGGCGCGAGGCCGAAGTCGACGGTGGCGGGCACGAAGCAGTCCTTCGCCACGGCCGAGGCGACGACGGTGAGAAAGGCCGTCTCTTCTTTGGGGCCCGCGCCCTCCACCTCGAGCTGGAAGCGGGCCTGGCTGGCGACGGTCTCGACGCTGGGGTCCGCCGCCTGGACGGCCGCGAAGGTGATGGTCAGCGGCAGCTCGGTCCCCGCCTTCAGCACCGACGGGGCGGGCACCTCCGCGGCGAAGCCCTCGTCGCCGGTCGCCTGGACCACGTGGGTGAGGGTCACCGTGGCAGACCCGATGTTGCGCAGGGTGACGGCGGCCGACCCCACCGTCCCCATCGGCACCGGGTCCATGACGAAGGTGGCGTCTCGCGAGAGGACCTCGTCGCCGTCGACGGTGTGGGTGACGACCACCAGCTCGCCGTACTTGTCCTTGAGCGTCGAGCCGCGGTCGCAGCGGCAACCGCCGAGCGCGAGCACCGCCGCCAGCCCGACGTGGCACCAGCGACCTGTGGCGGCCCAGCCCGGCATCGGTGAGAGTCAACCACGTTCGACCATGCGCTGGCTTCTCCCCTCACTGCTCCTGTGGTGCAGCGGCTGTCCGGCGCCGCCGTGCGGACCGGGGACGTGCGACGGGTGCTGCTCGGCGGAAGGCGAGTGCCTCCACGGCGTGTCGCAGTCGGAGTGCGGGCTCGGCGGGGTCGCCTGCGCCTCCTGTCGCGCGAGCCAGCTCTGCACGGCTCGGGGCTGCCGGACTCCGCCGGACGCCGGGCCGAGGGACGGCGGCGAGGCGTGCGGGTGCGCCGCCGGGTGCTGCGCGGCGGAC
>JBBIOE010000314.1:0-6649 GCA_037443525.1 Archangiaceae bacterium
TGCTCTTCCGATCTCGGTGCGCTGGACCTTCGAGGACAGCGAGCGCTCGGCGGCGCGGCGGGCGCAGCGCCTCGGCCTGCCGGTGGGCCTGCTGCCGTCGGCGCAGCGGCTGCTCACCGCCGCGCTCTCGTCCCAGCCGGCCCTGCGCGCGCCGGAGGAGCTGTTGCGCTCGGCCCGGCCCGCGCAGCACCGGCTCTGGGGGCGCGGCATCAGCGGCGACGAGCCCCTGGTGGTGGTGCGCCACCACGGCCCCGACTCCAACGCGCTCCTCGACGAGCTCATCGCGGTGCACCGCGCGCTCCGCTCGGTGGGCGTGGCCCTCGACGTGGTGCTCATCGACGAGCGGGTCACCGGCTACGGCGAGCAGGGCGCCGAGGGCATCGCGCGCCTGTTGGAGCAGCGGGGCGTGGCGAACCTTCTGCACCAGCGCGGCGGCTTCCACGTGGTGTCGACCGATCAGGTGCAGGGGAAGGAGCTCGAGGAGCTCTCCGCGGCGGCCCACGTGCTCCTCGACGGCCAGGGGGGCCCGCTCCACGCCCAGCTGGCGCGGCGCCGCCCCGCGCCGGGCGTGGAGCTGCCGCGCTTCGAGCCGGTCGGCCCTCCGCCGGGCGCCCCGTCCGACCCGCCGCTCGCGCTCACGGTGCCCACCCTCGCGCTCGACAACGGCTACGGCGGCTTCGACGGCGACGACTACGTGATCAAACCCGGCGTCGTCCCGCCCGCCCCGTGGTGCAACGTGCTGGCGAACGAGGTCTTCGGGTGCCTGACCAGCGAGGCGGCGCTGGGCTCGAGCTGGTCGCTCAACGCCTCGGAGAACCGGCTGACTCCCTGGCACAACGACCCGGTGGGCGACACGCCGGCCGAGGTGCTCTACCTGCGCGACGAGGAGACGGCCCGCGTCTGGAGCACCACGCCCCTGCCCTGCGGCGTGCCGACGCTGGCGCGGCACCGCCCCGGCTCCACCCGCTACGAGCTGGTGTGCGCCGGGCTCGAGCAGGAGATGACCGTCTTCGTGCCGCCGGGGGAGTCGCTCAAGCTGGTGCGCCTCATGATTCGCAACAGAGCCGAACGCCCGCGCCGCCTCACCGCGACCTACTACGCGGAGTGGGTGCTGGGCACCAGGCGGGGCCAGACGCGCGCGCACCTGGTGCCCTTCGCCTCCACCGGCGACGCCTGCCTGGGCGCGGAGACCTCGTGGTCGATGGACTTCGCGGGGCGCGCGGCCTTCCTCGCCTCGAACCTGCCGCTGCACGGCTGCACCACCGATCGCGCGGAGTTCCTGGGGCGCGGCGGCGACCTCTCGCGGCCGGCGGCGCTGGAGCGCATCGGCCTGTCCGGGCACGTGCAGCCGGGCACCGACCCCTGCGCGGCGCTGCAGGTGCACCTCGACCTGGGCGCGCTCGAGGAGAAGGAGGTCTGGTTCTTTCTCGGCCAGGCGGAAGATCGCGAGCGCGCGCTCGAGGTGGTGCGGCGCTTCCGCGAGCCTCTGGCGGCGGAGCGGGCGTGGACCGACTGCGAGCGGTACTGGGAGCGGCTCTTGGGCGCGGTGCGGGTGAAGACGCCCGACGCGGCGCTCGACCGCCTCTGCAACACGTGGCTCACGTGCCAGAGCCTGGCGTCGCGCTTCTTCGGCCGCGGCGCGTTCTACCAGTCGAGCGGCGCGTTCGGCTTCCGCGACCAACTCCAGGACTCGCTGGCGTTCCTCCACCTCGACGCGACGCTGACGCGCCGGCACCTGCTCGAGGCGGCGGCGCACCAGTTCTCCCAGGGCGACGTCTTGCACTGGTGGCACCCGCCGGGCGGCGCGGGCGTGCGCACCCGCTGCTCCGACGACCTCTTGTGGCTGGTGTACGCGACGGCGGAGTACGTCGCGGCGACGGGCGACACCACCGTGCTCGAGGAGAAGGTGCCGTTCCTCCAGGGAGAGCCTTTGGCGACGACCGAGCTGTCGCGCTACGGGCGCTTCGCGGCGTCGGAGCCGGGCACGCTGCTCGAGCACTGCCGCCGGGCGCTGGCCCGGGGGCTCACTCAGGGCCCGCACGAGCTCCCGCTCATCGGCGACGGCGACTGGAACGACGGCATGAACCGGGTGGGCATCTTGGGCCGCGGCGAGAGCGTGTGGCTCGCCTGGTTCGCCTGCGCGTGCCTCGAGCGCTTCGCGGCGCTGCTTGGGCGGCTCGGCGAGAAGGCGGAGGCGGAGCGGTGGCTCGAGCGCCGGCAGGCCCTGGCGGCGGCGGTGGCGAAGCACGCCTGGGACGGGAACTGGTACGTGAGGGCCTTCCACGACGACGGCAGCGCGATGGGCTCGGCGCACTCCGCGCCGCCGCACATCGACTCCATCGCCCAGTCGTGGGCCGTCTTGTCGGGCGTCGCGGAGCCGGACAAGAGCGCGCTGGCCCTCGCCGCGGCGGAGCACCTGCTGGTGCACCCCGAGGAGCGGCTGGTGCTGTTGCTCGCGCCGCCGTTCGGAGGGCACGGGCCGGAGGCGGGCTACATCGCGGCCTACCCGCCGGGGGTGCGGGAGAACGGCGGGCAGTACACCCACGCGGCCGCCTGGCTGGGGTGGGCCCACGCGGTGCGGGGCGACGGTGCGGCGGCGCACCGCATCTTCCGGCTCCTGAACCCGCTCGAGCGCACCAGGACGCGCGAGGCCGCCGAGCACTACATGGTCGAGCCGTGGGTGCTGGCGGGGGACATCTGCTCGCGGCCGCCCTGGGTCGGGCGGGGCGGGTGGACCTGGTACTCGGGCGCCGCGGCGTGGACGTGGCGGCTGGCGGTGGAGGCCATCCTGGGGCTCAAGCGCAGAGACGGCGCGCTGGTGCTCGAGCCCTGCCTGCCGCCCGAGTGGGACGGCTACGAGGCGTGGGTGAAGGAGGGCGAGCGCACGGTGCACGTGGTGGTGCACAACGACGGGCGCACCGGGAAGGGCGTGCGCCGGGTGGCGATCGACGGGCAGCCGGCGGCCGAGGCGCGGGTGGGGCTGGAGGGGAGCGGCACGCGCGAGGTCGAGGTGTGGCTCGGGGGCTGACCCGCCTGGTCCGGGACGCTCGCGGGCGCGCCGGTCAGCCCGACACCCGCTCGAGCGCCTCCCGCTCCGCGCCGGTGAGCTCGAAGTCGAAGCAGGCGAGGTCCTGGGCGAGGTGCGTGGGGTCGCTCGAGCCGGTGAGGCAGATCATCCCCACCTCCAGCGCGTAGCGGAAGACGACCTGCGCCGGGGTGACGCCGAGCCGCTTCGCCGGGTGGGCGACGGCGGGCGAGCGCAGCTCCCGCTCGTTGGCGGTGAGCAGGGAGAAGCCCTCGTAGACGAGGCCGTTCGCGCGGCAGAACCGGCGCACCTCGCGGTCCCAGCCCAAGCGGGCGTAGCAGCGGTTCTGCACCAGGGCCGGCGGCGTGCGCGCGCGCGAGCAGAGGAGCTCGAGCTGCTCGAGCGTCACGTTGCTCACCCCGAGGAGGCGCGTCTTGCCCTCGGCGTGGAGGGCCTCCATCGCGCCCCACACCTCCCAGTCTCCGGCGGCGAGTCCGGGGCGCGTCGAGGGGCCGTGCAGGACGTAGGCGTCGAGGCGCTCCACGCCCAGGTGGTGGAGCGAGCTCGCGAAGGACTGGCGCACCTGCTCGGCGAGCGGCGCGGCGGGATCGTACGGAAGGCGCTGGTCCTGCCCTCCCACGTGGGTGAACTTGGTCTGCACGAAGAAGCGCTCGCGCGAGACGAGCCCCGAGGCGAACGCGGCCTCGAGCGCCGCGCCGACGCCGGCCTCGTGGTAGTGCTTGCGCTGGTTCGCGGTGTCGACGCCGGTGAAGCCCGCCTCCAGGGCCTGGCGCACCTGCCGCTCGGTGTCCTCTTCCTTCCACGCGGTGCCGTAGAGGAAGCGGGGCACCGGCACGCCCTGAACGTCGACCGTTCGGTTCACCGGCCGACTCTACGGGATGCCCAGGCGAATGACGTTCCGGGTCGGGTCGAGGCGACCTCGGACGTGCTCGATGCCCCAGCGCACGTCCTGCGAGGGCCCGAAGGTCCGCCCGTGCTGGAGCACGGGGCCCTGATCGAGCACGTGCAGCGCGAGCTCGAGCAGCGTCTCGCGGAGCTCGGCGGAGTCCATGCGCGTGTCGAGGACCTCGAACTCGCGATGCCCGAGCGCCTCCAGCCCGTGGGTCATCGCCGAGCTGAGCCCCCCGGCCACGTTCTCCTGGAGGCTGACGCCCACCCACAGGGGCACCGGCGGCGTCTGTGGGTCGGCCGCGAACTCGACCACCACCTCGGGCCGGTGCACCTGGTGGCCGTTGCTCCAGTACAGCGCCAGACCTGGCCCCGCGCGGAGCAGGCACGCCGACAGCCGCGTCACGTTCCAGGCGTCGGCGACGACGTCGTCGGTGCCGGCGGCGGTGACCACGGCGTGAGCGCGGTGCCCCTCGAGCTCGGCCGCGTCGCCGGTCCACATCCACGAGGTGCGGACGGACTCCGAAGCCTCGTCGCTGGAGAGCGGCACGGGGCGGTACACGCACATCAGGCTCGCCCCGCCCGCCTCGAAGGACGTCACCGTCGCCTGCTCGGAGCGGACCTGCAGCGGCGGCACGCCGGGGAAGAGCGCGTCCCACTGCTCGACGACCCGCGCCAGCGACGGAGCGCTCGGCCCCAGGAACAACGGTATCGCCAGCTGCTGGACCCGCTTGGGCGCACCACCCCGCCTGCGCTTCCCCACTCCGAACATGAGCTCCCCCCACTTCCCGGCTCGAGGCCCTCATTCAACCCGATGTGGCCCCCCGGGCGCGACCTCCAGGGCCGCCGCCACCAGCGGGTTCGCCGCCGTGGCTCTTCGCCACACCGCGTACACCGGGAAGGTCGCCTGGGGGCGCACCACCCGCTCGGCCACGACACCTGTGACCTTGGGGAACGTCTCGCCCATCGCCGGCACCAGGGAGAACCCGAGGCCGGCGGCGACGAAGCCCAGGATGGTGTCGGAGGTATCGGCGGCGAAGGCCTCGCGGGGCGAGAGGCCGTGGAGCGCCAGGGCCTTGCGCTGCAGCGCGTGCAGGGTGCGATCGGCGCCGTAGGCGATGAACGGGGTGGAGGCGACGGCCTGGAAGGTGAGCTTGCCCTTGGGCGCGTGCGGGCCGTGGGCGGGCGCGACCAGCCAGCCGGAGGTGCGGGCGATCTCCACCGAGGCGAGATCGTCCGGCACCTCGGGGAGCCAGTCGACGAGCAGGTCCGCCTCGCCGGTGCGCACGCGGGAGAGCTCCGCGGTGGGGATCTCGGTCAGCGCCACCGCGATGTCGGGGCGCTTCGCCTGGAGCCGCCGCAGCCAGTCCGGGAGCAGGGTGCGCAGGGGCTGCCCCGCCGCCGCGAGCTTGAGCGTGCCGCCGACCACCCCGCCCTTCACCCGCGCCTCCACCGCCGAGAGCTGCTCGAAGAAGGGCGCCACCGCGTCGAAGAGGAGCTGGCCGCGCGGCGTGGGCACCACCTTGTCCTTCCCCACGCGCTCGAAGAGCCGCACGCCGAGCTCGTCCTCCAGCCGCCGCACCTGCTGGAACACGCCGGGCTGGGTGATGGGGTACGGGAAGGCCCGCGCCGCCCTGGAGTAGCCCTGCGTCTTCGCCACCCAATAGAACCCCTCGAGCCGCTGCAGATTCATCATACACCCCAGCTTATCAATCGACGCTGGACTTGTTCCTCACCGAAATCGACGCCGGCGCGTTTCAATCGGGGTCGTTCAACCCCAAGGAGGAACCCGTCATGAAGGCTCTGGGAAACGCGGTGCACCTGGCCGTCCTCGCGCTGTGGGCCGTGCTGGGCCTGTTGTTCACGCTCAAGTCGCTCTTCGTGCTGGGGGCCCTGCTCCCGGTCCTGGCGTTCTGGCTGTGGCTGGGCGGCTTCGCGGCGCTGACCAGCCTTGTCACCCGGTCGTTCGAGGGGCCGTTGGCCGCGCTCCTCACTCACGCCGGGGCCTTCGTGGTGCTCTCGATGGTGCCTCGCGTCTTCCCGCTGTCGCTGCTGCGCGTCGGGCTCGATCTGTTGCTGGGTTACGGGCTGCCCGTCCGGTGAGCCGCCCCACGCATGAGGCAGGCTCATAGAAGCTGAGCCTCCGAACAGTGGCCTGCACGGAAAGAGCTTGAGACGGCGCCCGCCTCGGCCGTATGGGTTCGTCCGTGGCCACCATCGTTGGAGTACCGAAGGAGACGCTGGCCGGTGAGAAGCGGGTTGCCGCGAGCCCGGACAGCGTCAAGAAGCTGAAGGACAAAGGGTTCACCGTCCGCGTCGAGAAGGGCGCGGGAGCTCGGGCGAATTTCCCCGACGAGCTCTTGCAGGCCGCCGGCGCGGAGCTGGTCGACGACGCCTGGAAGGGCGCCCACGTCGTCTTGAAGGTGCGGCCGCCGTCCCTGGACGAGTGCGCCAAGCTCGACGCCGGGGCGCTGTTGGTGTCGCTGGTGCAGACGCACCTGAACCCCGACGTGCCGGCCGCGGTGGCGAAGGCCAAGGCGAGCTTGCTGGCGCTGGAGAAGATTCCCCGCGTCACGCGCGCCCAGAAGATGGACGTGTTGTCGAGCCAGGCGAACCTGTCGGGCTACCGCGCGGTCATCGAGGCGGCCGAGGAGATGCAGGGCTTCTTCGGCCCGCAGGTGACGGCGGCGGGCGCGACGCCTCCGGCGAAGGTGC